>JAZDEI010000262.1:0-8354 GCA_043808945.1 Fidelibacterota bacterium
CGGATGAAGTCCTGCAAACCAGGGCAGGAGGCAGATTCTTTTAACTTGGAAATGATTCTGAAATTCGACATATTTTCCGGCGTGAGAAAGTGCATTGTCAGTTTGTTGATTGTAACACTTTGCGGTACATTGACCGGCGGCCAGGAATTGCCGGACGGATTACGTTACCGGGATGTCAGGAAAATCGTCAGCAACGATTCCCGCGCTTTATTTAAATCGGCCGAAAAATCTTTCCGCAAAGGCAAGTACCAGCTGGCCGACCAGGCTTACCTCGGAATAATCAAAAAAGGCGAAAAATTCTATGGCACCTGGGGACGGGCCTGCGTCGCCCGGCAAAAAGAGGAATTCTCCGCTACCGGAAAATTTTACGAAAGTGCGCTCAGCCTGAATGATTCGCTGGCGGAATTTCTAAATGACTACGTCGGATTTCTACTGATAAATGCCAGAGATTGGAATTTAATCAGTAAAGTCGCCGGACGACTGTATGCCTGTATGAAAAGTGACGAGGCGCTGCTGATTCTGATCAATGCCGCGACAAAACTGGACCAACGACCGGCAGCTTCAGAGAGCCTGCGGAATCTCGTCCGCCAGTACCCGGATGAGGCGAATGTTCGGGTGTTTTACGCCTCGCTTTTACGTGATTCGGGACAAAATAAGGAAGCGGTTGACATTGCCCAAAAAGCAGTTAAACTTACCACCGAGCCGTTCCAATTGAAACTGTTGGTCATGATCCTGGCTCAGGAAGGTTATTTTATCGACGGTGCGCAAGCCTGCGAGAAACTATCCGACATTGCACCGCGCTCGGCTCAGACTTTCGAAGCCTGGGGATTCCTCGAATATCAGCAGGGACATTATCAGAATGCGGTTACGCATTACCGCAAGGCACTTAACCGCGATTACCGGCTGGCGACCCTTTTAACACTCGCTAGGCTGAATGCTTTTTACCTGAACGAACCGGTTAAAGCGATTTACTACGCCAAAGCAATTCAGCAATTGGATCGTGATAACTGTGATGCTTTATATATTCTGGCTGAAGTCAAACGCCGCCAGGGCGATTTGACAGCCGCTTTGAAATATTCCGTCCGGCAAATGGAGTTGCAACCCAATCACCCTCAGCCTTATTATTATCACGGAAAATTACTAATACAGAAAAAAGATTACGCCAGTGCCGTCACTTATTTAGAAACGGCCGTCCGTTACAACCCGGATATAAAACGCTACCGCCTGGTGCTGGCTAAGGCCTATGCCGGAGCCGGAATGATGGACAAAGCCCGGGAAACCTATACGAATTATCTGAATGAACCGCTCAAGGATTTATGGCAGGAAGAAAATATGCTCACCGAGACTCCTCCGCAACCCCGCTGAAAAGGAGTCTGCTTGGCGTCCTGATATTATCTGTCGTTTGGTTTAGTAATTGCTCCGACCTTTATAAAAATCAGATTCCGGCGCCGATTCTGCCCGATTACCAGGGTATTGAACAAATGTACTGGAAGGTTTGGCAGATCATGACACTGGATGTCGTGAAAGGCACCCAAGCGAACGGTTTTTCCCGGCGCTATCTGAATACCGAAAACGAGTTGCTGATCTATCAGGAGCCGACGATCATGACGGCGTTGTTCGGTGTCTATGGCTGTTCGGAATTCCCGGTGATGGAATCGCTGGATAATTTCTATCTGGGTCAGCGCTCGGACGGGTTCATTTCGCGCGTCAATAATTCAGTGACCGGTGAATATCTGCATGTTCCGAGTGTGAATGAACCGATGATTAATCCGCCGCTTTTTACATGGGCTGAACTGAAATATTACCATCTGACCGGCGATAAACGCCGCCTGAAACGTTATTTCCCGGTCTTTGAAAAATATTTTGAATGGATCGATAATTCCTGCCGGGGCAAGGACGAGGCTTCTCTGCTATATTACAATACGCCGATCGGTTCGCAGATGACGAATTCTCCGCGCAACGCTAACGAATTGGGGGGTTGGACGGACCTGTCCGCGCAAATGGCGCTCTTTGCCGATCACCTGGCGACCATCGCCGAAATCCTGGGCGAAAAATCACGCGTGGCGATCTATCAGCAACGCTATCAGGAAATTGCGAATGAGATCCGGTTGAAACTCTGGAGCCAGGACGATGCTTTCTATTATGATATGACGAGTGACGGGCGTAATATCCGCATCAAAACTACGGCCGGATTCTGGCCGCTCATTGCCGGAATACCCGACACCGCCGAAGCCCGGCAATTGATCGATCATCTGAAAGATCCCGGCGAATTCGACCGTCATCATCGTTTTCCGACGTTGGCTGCCAAGGAAGACGACTTCAGCGCTGGCGGCGCTTTCTGGCGGGGCGGCGTCTGGAGTTGTGAAAATTATATGATTACGGAAGGTCTGAAAAAATACGGCGAATACGAATTCGCCGCCGAATCCGCCTGGAACCATATTACGAATATGGAAAAAATCTTCACCGGCGTCGTCCCGGACACGACGATGATCGAAGGCGAAATAAAATCAGAGGCGACCGCCGCGATCTGGGAACTATATTCGTCGGAAACCGATCTGCCCGGAACTCGCTGGGATACGCGTTATTTCTGCCGCTCGAATTATATTGCAACCGCCGGACACGGCCCGGTGGCGATGTTGATCGAGGATGTTCTGGGCTTTTCTGCCGACGGGCCGTCAGATCAATTGACGTGGCGCCCCTGGCTATTGAACAAACACGGCATCCGCAACCTTAAATTTGGGAATAATTTAGTTACGCTCTGGTGCGAAAAGCGCGAGTCGAAAGAGTCACCCTTAGTCATCAGCGGCCTGACCAGTTCACCGTTTCTCCTGAATATTATTCTCGGGGAAGATACGGTGGCAATCAGGCAACCGCGCGGCAGAATCAAGATCAACCTGACGATGGATAATTTTCAACGAGTCGCTGAAAAATGATCTTGTGATCGCGCCGGACATTCGGATTATATCGGCCGGTAAAATATCGCTGGAAATAGCGCAATGCGTACGGAGATTCAGGAGAAAATATATGATCGAAATACCATTTAACAAGTTGAACGTCAGGATTCATAATTTATGGATGAATCAGTGGCTGGTTTTAACCTGTGGTGATTTTCAGAGCGGGGATTTTAACTGCATGACCGTGGCCTGGGGCAGTCTCGGTACGATGTGGTCGAAGCCGTTTGCGCAGGTCGTCGTACGGCCGACGCGCTACACCTACGAATTCATGGAAAAATACGACTCGTTCACGCTATGTGCATTTCCGCGGGCTTACCGAAAGCAAATGCAATTGATCGGTTCTACCACCGGCCGAAAGACGGACAAGATTAAACAAAGCGGTCTGACGCCCTGCGCGGCGAATATCGTCGCTTCGCCGGTTTACGAAGAGGCTGAACTGCGGATCGAGTGCCGCAAGATTTACTGGGACGATCTGGAGCCCGCCCATTTTCTGCCGGCGTGGATTGCGCCCAATTATCCGGATCGCGATTTTCACCGGATTTATTTCGGCGAAATCGTCGCCATTACCGGAACTGAAAAGTACCTGGCCGCCGACTGAATTCACAAGAAGGAACAAACCAAGATATGAAACTGGAACTGCCGATCGTTTTGCAAACCGCCTTTATGCTGACGATCTCGAATTGTTTTATGACTTTTGCCTGGTACGGTCATCTGCGCAATCTGAACCATAAGGCCTGGTACATCGCGGCGTTGATTAGCTGGGGCATCGCTCTTTTCGAATATTTGGTACAGGTGCCGGCCAACCGTATCGGTTATACGCAGATGTCGCTGGCGCAATTGAAAATTTTACAGGAGGCGATCACCCTGAGCGTGTTCGTGCCGTTCGCTATTTTCTATATGCGACAACCGCTCAAGGCTGATTATTTCTATGCCGGGCTTTGTATTATTGGTGCGGTATATTTTATTTTTCGTTCGTAACGGCAATGTACCGGCGAACGGAATCGGAAACTTGCATTTAACGTTAAACTTTTTTACGTTCCGTCCGATGAAAGACTCTATCATGCTCACAATTGAAAATCACCTGTCGCCGGCGGTTCAAAGTGTTTGCGGACGGTCATAAATCATGAAGACTATCGACGTTGCCCGAATTATTCCGATAATAAAAAAACTGTGTATCGATGCTAATTATTACATTGCGCCCGACGTCGTTGCAAAGGTGAATGAATTTTTAGCGCAGGAGGAATCACCGACCGGGCGGGAAGTTTTGCAGATTATGCAAAGAAATTACGAACTGGCTGCGCGCCTGCAAATGCCGCTTTGCCAGGACACCGGTGTGGCAGTTATATTTGTTGAACTCGGCCAGGACGTGCACCTGACGGGCGGTGATTTTAACGAGGCGATCAATGAAGGCGTCCGGCAGGGTTACACGGACGGATATTTACGGAAATCGTTAGTCGGCGATCCGATCGTCTCGCGTCGAAATTCCAGCGATAACACCCCGGCGATGATTTATACGGAAATCGTACCGGGTGAAACGATTAACATTACCGTGCTGCCTAAAGGCGGCGGAGCCGAGAATATGTCGGCTATAAAAATGTTGAATGTTGCGGACGGCCTGTCGGGAGTGCTGGATTTCGTCGTCGAATGTGTTCGTCGTGCAGGCGGCCGACCGTGCCCGCCGGTAGTCGTCGGTGTCGGACTGGGCGGCAATTTCGAGCAGTCGGCTTTTCTCGCGAAGAAATCTTTGCTCAGACCGTTGACCGAAAAGAATCCTGATCCGCAGTGGGCGGCCGTTGAAAATGAATTGCTCGGACGTATCAACCGTTTAGGCATCGGACCGCAGGGGCTGGGAGGGACGACATCTGCATTGACGGTCAGCATTCTTGCGAAACCATGCCATATTGCTTCTCTGCCGGTCGCCGTCAATATCGATTGTCATTGTCACCGTCACGCAAGCGCTGTTATCGAATAGAATTATGTCTGAAATAAAACACCTGAACACGCCACTGAATCCCGCCGATCTGGAAAAACTGCAGATCGGTGAAAAAATATTGCTCAGCGGTAAAATCCACACCGCACGCGACGCGGCTCACCAGCGGTTAGTGGAATTAATCAAAACCGGCCGGTCGCTGCCGTTTGATATGCGGAGCGCGATTATATTTTACGCCGGTCCGGCACCGGCTCGTCCCGGACAAATAATCGGCTCGATCGGACCGACGAGTTCTTGTCGTATGGATAAATTTACTCCTGCTCTTTTAGCCGCCGGTCTGAAGGCGATGATCGGCAAGGGCGAACGCAGTCAGGCTGTGGTCGATGCACTGGTCGCTTACCAAGCCGTCTATTTCACTGCTATTGGCGGAGCGGCAGTCGTTGCCGCACAGGCTGTGAAATCAGCCAGAATCATTGCCTTTGAAGAATTGGGGCCGGAAGCCATTTATGAATTGATCGTTGAAAATTTTCCGGTTTTTGTAGCCAATGACATCAGGGGAAATGATATTTTCAGGGACGGCATCGCGCGTTATAATCGGGAATAAATTGATTTGATTCCCGGGAGAAAAGCGGACTTTAGGGCTTCCCAATGACTTTTTTCAGCACCTTGCCCAATACGTTCAGATCTATTGGTTTGGCGACGACACCTTTAAAACCGTAATCTTCATAAGCCGACATGATCGGATCATTCGAATAACCGCTGGAAACGATGGCTTTAGCATTGGGGTCGATCTCAAGCAGTTTGCCAATGGCTTCTTTACCGCCCATGCCGCCGGGGATCGTCAAATCCATGATGACCAGAGCATACGGTTTATTTGATTTTAAAGCCGTCTTATATTGTTCGAGGGCGGTTGCGCCATCATTGACGCAGTCGGTCTCGTAACCCAGGCTCTGAACCATTTCGGAAACGACCTCCAGAACGATCGGCTCGTCATCCATAATCAGAATCCGGCCATCGCCCGTGACTTGTTCTTTCATAATTGCGATCGGCTCGGACGGTGCGATCATGGATGATAAGGCCGGTAAGAATATCATAAAAGTAGTACCCTGATGGGGTTTTGATGTTACATCGATTTTACCACCATGGTTTTTGATGATCGAAAAAGTCGTGGTCAGCCCCAGGCCACTGCCGCGTTTTTTTGTGGTAAAATATGGGTCGAATATTTTTGTCAGATGTTCGGCCGAAATTCCAATCCCCTGATCGGCGATGGTGATTTTAAGATAATTTCCCGGTGCTAAAGATAATGCATTCTTAATTCCAGCCGTATAATTCTCGACTTTGATGTCAATTACGCCACCCTCAGGCATGGCCTGATCCGCGTTAATGATGATGTTATTAAAAACCTGATTGATCTGGCCGGCATCGACTTCGATTAACCAGAGATTCTCGACTTTTTGGAAATTACATTTGGTCTTCGATCCGGCTAAAACGAACTTCACCGATTCTTCGATCAGTTCGTCAATCGCGTATATCTTTTTGATCGGCAAACCGCCTTTACTGAAAGTTAAAAGTCGTTGAGTGAGTTCGCGTGCTCGCATACTCGCTTTTTCGGCTTCATCCAACCGGTCTTTGATTTTTTCCTGACCGGCGGCGTACATTCGCGCTAAGGAAATATTGCCGATTACCGCCGTGAGGATATTGTTAAAATCATGGGCGATGCCGCCGGCAAGAATGCCGATCGATTCCAGTTTTTCATTCTTGAGTAATTCCAACTCGACCTTTTTTCGATCGGTGATGTCTACTATCTGGGTCAGGTAATTGACAACGGATTTGGGCATATGCAAAGGTGCGATTGAAACGCTGATGAAAATGGTGCCTTTCCGGGTATGCGGAATTTCCCATTCATCAAAATTGACGGCCTGTTCGTAATGTACCGGTAATGACTGGAATAACAGGTTCTTATTATCGCCTGATAAGCCAGGATTGTCAAACAAACAGTAATTTTGTACTTGTTCGCGATCAATTCCTAATATCCGGAAATATTCCGCATTGGCATATAAAAAAGCGCCGTTGGCATTATATAGAACAATACCGATTGGTGAATTCTCGAAAATCGAGTGAAACCGATCTTCGCTTTCGCGCAGAGTCAATTCAGTTTGTTTGCGAGCGATCGATAATCCGATTTGCTCGGAAACGAATTTCAGGACATGGAGGTCATCTTCAGAGTAAGCATTTTCGTCAGTATAACTTTGAACGACAACAGCGCCAAACACTTCGTCTTGCACGATAATCGGTACGCCCAGCCATACTTTTGAGAGAGTACCGACCAGATCAATGAAATCGTCATTGACCATTTTTTGCATTTCTCGTTCTCTAACCAATAAAGGCAAATTCGTTTTAATGACCTGACCGGTCAGTGTCCGTCCGGCCGGGAATGTAGTAAAACGATCTTTTTCATCGATAAAATAAGGCAGGGTCAAGGAATCCTTATCCTTGTCGTATAAAGCGACAAAAAAATTGGTAGTGTCGATTATTTCACTCAGTGCCTGTTGTATCAATAGCATCAGTTCGGGTAGTTCGATCGTTTCCAGAGCCGCTTTGGCAATCCGGTAGAGAACGCGCTGAATGGTTTCGCTTCTTTTCCGGTAACTGATGTCCTGTAAAATTCCTAAAGAGCCGATGATTTTTCCGGGTTTCTCGTCCTTATAGGGAATCGCGCTGTCGCTTAACCAGGTAACCTTGCCAGAGGCAGTCACGATTTTTATATCGGAGTTATAAGTATCGAGTTGTCCCTTTTTGAATAGATCACGCGCGACGTTCTCATCGGATGGTCCTCCCGGAATCGTGATGATGGCTTCTTTGACTAAATTCCGAATTTTCGCCAAAGTCACTTCTGGTGCCGGTATCCCGAGGACATCTTCACAGGCCTGCCCGATAAAATCGTATTGGCCGGTCGCATAATTCAATAAATAAGGAATTCCACGCGCATTTTGGATCGCTTGTTGGTAGATTTGCTGAACGGTTTTCAGATTCTTGGTGGCTTCTTTCTGGACCGTGATGTCCCTTACGATTGAGCAAACGCCGGTCGGATTACCCATTTTATCATCGGACCGCCAGGTTCGCAGAGAGACGGGAATTACGGTTCCGTTTTTTCGAATGTATTCCGTCTCAAACTCATCGGAATATCCGTCATTCAAGACTTTTTGAACCATCGCCTGATTTAGTCTGCTCCATTTTTTCGGCGTGAGTTTTTCGAATGTTATCTGGTGGAGCTCGTCCCGCGAATATCCCAGCATCTCGCAATAAGCCAGATTACAATCGGTGATTGCACCCTTGAGATCAGTCATCACAATACCATCCCGCGATGATGTAAACAGTGTGCGGTACTTATATTCACTTTCCGATAAAGCTTCCTCCGCCTGCCGACGGTCAGTAATATCCTGGAGAATGAACAGTCCGCCGGCTAATTG
>JAZDEI010000263.1:0-4926 GCA_043808945.1 Fidelibacterota bacterium
TTTAAGGGCTTTCAGCCCGAGACCCTGGAAATCGTAGGGTGAAGTACGCGGTTTGAAGGCGCCGCCGCGCAACATTTGCGCCCCGGCGGCTTTGACTGCTTCTGCGGTTTGCATCAATTGTTCTTCCGATTCGACGGCGCAAGGCCCGGCCATTACGACGAAATCCTGTCCGATCGTCACATCACCAACCCGAATTGTGGTCTTTTCCACCCGATTCTGGATGGAGGTCAGTTTCAAGTTCTCAAGTGCACTACTCATGCTGTATCATTCTCCTTTTCATATTCGGCTTTAACTAAAAACCCCTTCTCACTGGAAGGGGTTTTTAATATGTTTATTTTAAGATACTGCCTACCCCTTCCGGCCTGTTCCTCTAAAATAAAAATACTGAAAATAAAAATTACTGGTAGTCATGTCTCTTCTCATACCTAAAAATCGCTGTATCTTAACATTTAAAAACTGATAATTCAATGTTTTTTTTATGGGAGTTTTCACGGTGCGGGAAAATGTCACCTGCCGAAATATGCGACCGTCTGGCGATTAATTATTGGAAAAAGCCGGCCGTTGACAAATAATTACCCTGAAAAATGAGAGAAAATATGAGTCGAGAGCGCAGAAAATGGCGGACACTAATAAAAGACATTGTCGGTAAAAATTCGATATTGGCGATAGTTTTCGGCCTGACGCTTTTCATGACCTGCGACCAGGAGTTTTCAGACCCGAATCGTTATAATTTTTATTACAAGGAGGAGATTTATGACATACCGTCGAACTACAAGAGTCCTGCAAAAGCCGACGACTGCGCCTGCAAAATTCTGTTCCTTGGGAACAGTCTGACCTATTACAACGCCCAACCGTACATTCTGCAAATGCTGGCCGAGAAGGGCCAGAAACGGGTCTTCATCGATAAGCATTGCGAACCGGGAGCTCAAATGGACTATCACCGCTGGAGCCAATTGAGCCGCCGGAAGATCAAGGAGCAGAAATGGGATTTCGTTATTTTACAGGAAGCCATCGCGGAAATTATCTCACCGGAAAGTCACGAACTGGTTCTGCCATTCATTGAGGCTTTAAAGAGTTTCATCTATGCCAATAATCCTGATACGAGGATTTTCTATTTCATGCCGTACGCCAATAAAAACGGCTATGATTACAGCTTCATGCACATTTCCTACCAGGAGCATCAGTTGAATATCACCGTGGGGACGAAGATCTTTGCCGAGACGGCCGACCTGATGATTGCTCCGCTCGGCCAAGCCTGGGCTTATGTGCGCGCCGGGCGTCCGGATATCGAGTTATATAACGCTGACGAAGCACATCCATCTTATGCCGGTTCATACCTGGGCGCGGCAGTTTATTATGCGGCGATCTTTCAGCAGGCGGCTGACACCTTAAATTACACGGGGATGAGTGACAGCGTCACGACCGTCTATTTACGCCAGGTTGCCAGCCGCACTGTGCTCGACAGTCTGGCGGTTTGGCGGATTCCTCCGTTAGATGACATTGAAAAATGGGATATTTCTCCATACGACGATCTTTTTGATTGATTAGATTAGTGGTCGATCGGGCCGAAGACTGAAAATAAATAAAGGGCAACAGATGAATAAAACGAGATTGAGATTAATATTTACAGAGTTGACAATCGGATTCGTAATTGTATCTATTTCGGGAATGTTGTTCGCCGCGCCAAAAATAACTGCGCGGCAACCCCAGCAATTGACTTTTGCATGTATGGCATATCCCGGAAGTGGTGAAATCGAAGTAATAACCTGGGCGCGCAGTATTCGCGATTTTGGAGGGCGTTATAAAAATTGTCCTATCTGGGTGTTAATCCCGGGACAGGTTGAAGAGATGACCTTGCCAACCCGTCAGCGCCTCCAAACCCTGGGAGTCCGACTGATACCCTTTATGGCTCGACCGGAAGCTTTGCGTTTTCCACTGGCGACCAAAGTGTACGCGGCGGCCGTTGCTGAGTCGCTGGCGGTCGGAAACACCGCAATCCTGGTCTGGATGGACTCAGACAACATTCTGTTTCAGGAACCAACGGCTTTCGATTTGCCGGTCGGTAAAAGTTTTGGTTATCGCCCGGTCCAGGTGGTTCTGATCGGATCGCGCTATGACCAGCCGGTCGATGATTTCTGGGATCTGATTTACCGGGAATGTACAACTCCGCCGGAGCGAATTTTCCCCTTAAAAACGTACGTTGATGAAGTGCCGCTCAGGGCCTATTTTAATGCCGGGCTCTTGGTTATGCGCCCCGAATTGAAGATTTTACAAACCTGGCGCACTAACTTCGACCGGTTGTTTCTGCGGGCTGATTTCCAGCCGTTCTATCGTAAAAGCAGAACCTATGCGATTTTCGTACATCAGGCCATATTAAGCGGGACGATCCTGGCCATGATTGATTCGGCCGCAATGATCGATTTTCCTTCCGACTATAATTATCCCTTGAATCTGATCGAAAAAATTCCTCCGGCTCGCCGATTCAAAGACCTTAGCAAGCTTGTCACTGTGCGTTATGACGACTTCGGTCAGAATTTCAAGTGGCGCGGTTTGATTAATATCAAAGAGCCCTTAAAAACCTGGCTGGAAGAGCCACTGGTATTCAAAGGGATTGATGTTCTGGCACTGATGAGCCCCAATGTCGGGGCAGGATTTTGGATGAATCGGGATTATTTTGAACAGTTCGGCTGGAATGTCACCCTGACCGGCGTCGCCGATACTCTGCCGGTTTGTCCGTATTATCGTGATGTGCACCAGGTTCCGCCGCTCGTACCTGATTTAAAATTTCCGGAGATCGTTGATCTGAACAGTTGGAATGCCCTGGCCATTATGCCCGCTTCGTCATATCAAGCCATTGAGCCCTTTCAGGAAATAATTAATGACGGGTCGGCGCTTGCTCTGGTTAAGCAGGCAGTCACCCGGGGCATGCCGGTATCGGCAATTTGTGCGGGCGGACGTCTGTTAGCCGCGGCGGATGTCATTCGTGGAAAAAAGGTTCTCGGCCAACCAAAATTCAAGTCGGAGTATATCAACGCCGGGGCAATTTTTATGGGCAATGATCAGCCGCCAATCAGCGATGGCAATTTGCTGACTGCTGTGCGCGATCAGTACTATAGCTATTCAAATTGTCAGGCATTGGGCGGGCTGATCGAGAATAGACAACCTTGCGGGAAGCCTAAGCGAGTCCCGGCAGATCAATTTATTTTTGAGGCCGAGGCCGGTTTTCAGGATCAGAGCCTGCAATGGTCAAAGGTAATTGGTGGTTTTGGAGCAGATGCCGGACGGGCCGTAATATCGACCGCTGATGGCGGTCTATTGACTGTCGGCTATACCTTTTCACACGGTTCAAGAGACGCGGATATATTAGTCGTCAGAACCGATAGTCTGGGCAATTTAGACTGGTCGCGCACCTATGGCGGGTCCGGAACGGAGTACGGATTTTGTTGTACGGCAGTCAAAGGCGGTTACTTAGTTGCCGGATACACCACTTCTTTTGGTAATGGTGCCAGGGATGTATTTATCGTAAGACTGAATGAGGCCGGAGAAACGGTCTGGACCAAAACTTACGGCGGGCCGCGCAATGATGTCGGATTGGCAGTGTGCGAAGCCCCGGATGGCTATCTGATTTGCGGTTCGACCGATTCTTATGGCGCCGGCGAAGAGGATGTCTTCCTGATCAGGACTGATTTCGACGGCCGGCAGAAATGGACTCAAACATATGGTGGTCTGCGTTATGAAATCGGCAATTCGGTTTGGGTGACGGCTACCGATGAAATTTACATCGGGGGCACGACCGGCACTTTCGGCGGTCGTAACAGCGATTTCTGGCTGGTCAAAACGGATGGGAACGGCCGGCAAATCTGGGCTAAAAATTACGGCACCCAGATGCAGAATAAATTAAATGATCCTAAGACTCCGACTTTTGACTGGTGCAGTCAGGCACAACCCACCAGCGACGGCGGTGCAGTCATGGTTGGATTCACCAACAGTCGGGATATAATGGATATACTGGTTATTAAAGTCGATACCGACGGCCAGCAGGTCTGGGCCCAGACCTGCCAGGGTGGATCTTTTTATGATTATGGTTATGCGGTTATGGAAATGCCGGATAGTGGATTTGTCGTTTGCGGGACGACCAAGAACATCCAAGGTGACAATGATGTTTATCTGACAAAAATCGATAGCGGAGGGCGTCTGGTCTGGGAAAAAACGATCGGTCATCGCTATTCGGATTGGGGTAGCGGAATCTGTCTGACCGGCGCGAACGAACTGATAATCACCGGGCATACTGCCTCAGCCGGTTTTGGCACATACGACCTGGCGCTCTGGAAGATAAAGACGAATTTTTAAATTTGATTGCGCCGGGGAAGCTATCCCGGTTTCGGTACCGATCAGCCGCAAGTACATGAGGATTAAATAAGAAGCCCTTCCGGTTGGAAGGGCTTCTTATATCGGGATAGCAGAGCAGTCTTACTTCATGAAGATCATTTTCTTCGTTTGCGTGAAGTTGCCAGCCTGGATTTTATAGATATAAATCCCGGTGCTGATCATCTGACCACGCTGATCGAGACCATTCCACTGGACGGATTTGTACCCGGCGTCTTCAGCCTGGTTAACTAACGTACGGACCTCTTTGCCGAGCATGTCGTAAATGGTCAACCGTACGGTGCTCCGTTCCGGCAAAGCGTAGCGAATGGTCGTAATCGGGTTGAAGGGATTCGGGAAGTTTTGCGCTAATTCGAAATTCGATGGCAGAACAGCCTCGGAAGCAATAGCCAGGAGGTTAGAGATTACAACATCCTGACTGGTCTGCGTCGAGGCATTCCCATTGTCGGTAACCGTCAACGTAACCGTATAGGTATTAATGGCGGCATAGACGTGAGTGGGATTTTGTTCAGAGCTGGTTTGGTCGTCGCCAAAATTCCA
>JAZDEI010000264.1:0-12520 GCA_043808945.1 Fidelibacterota bacterium
AGACCGTCACCTTCCCAACTCGTGCCGAATTTGCAGACCGATTTGTCGTCGGAATCCAGGGCAATGTACAGATCGAGACCGTCATGCATTACCTTGACATAGGTTGTCGTCGTATCCGCATACGTTCCGGTAACCTGTACGCCTCCGGTCGGTGTATATTCTACGTCGCCGGTGATGCCTTTCGTGTTGAATACCAGATAATCATAGCGGCGCGCCCAATCGGTTTCATCCAGTGCGCCATCAATCGTAAGTGATTTCTCTGTGGACACCACTCTCAAATAAGAAGGATCCACATGGCTGTTCTGCGCCGAGACAAGCGGCGAGACGCATACCAGCATTAAAACAATCCAAACAGTAAAGATTCTTTTCATCTTTTCTCTCCTTTTTGTAAGCGTTTACATTACTGTTAATACATATGCTTTACTATAAATCATAAATATTATTCATTTACTTTGGAGCCGCAGGATTCCCGAATTACCAGCTCAAGCGGAATAACAATGCGTTCGACTACTGTAATCTGCTGTTCTGAAACGTTTTCTATTTTTTGTAACAGAGTTTTTCCAACCACCTGGCCAAGATCAAAAAGTGGGACGCGTACCGTAGTCAGGGCCGGTGTGATGTATTGCGAAGTGGAAATATCATCAAATCCAACCACAGCAATATCTCTTGGTACTTTAAGTCCATAGTCTTTTATGGCTTCGATTGCACCGATGGCCATAGCATCATTTGCCGCGAATATTGCGGTTGGACGCGGAGATAACGATGCTAGGTTTTTTTCAAAGGCTTTATAGCCAGAATATTCGGTAAAATTACCCTGAATAATATATTCATCTTTGATTTCAAAATTATGACTTTGGAGCGCTTCCAGATAACCTTTATATCTTCTCTGCGAATCATAATTATGAACCGGCCCCTTGATAAAAGCAATCTCTTTGTGCCCCAAATCAATCAGGTGATTAGTCATTTTTATGGCCATATTGAAATTGTCCAGTACGACCGAAGAGGTTCCGGGTTTTCCACGCGGAACAGATATAAATACCGCCGGAGTTTTATATTTCGCCTGGAGAGCATAGATTTCGCCATTTTGTAAGGAGGGGGCCATAATAATCAGCCCATCGACGGTTCGGCCGTTTAAAAATCGTGAAACCGCTTTCATTTCTTCCTCTTCATCATGGGCACTTCCAATAATAACCTGGTAGTCATACTGATTTACGCAATTAAAGATGCCACGGATGATTTCAGTAAAATAGGTACTGCTCGCATCAGGAAAAACCATACCGATGATTTTAGTGCGTTTGTTCTGCATAACTCTGGCGCCAATGTTCGGCGTAAAATTATGTAATTTAATGGCATTCAGCACCTTCTTCCGCGTAACGGCCTTGACCTTTCCGGTATCGTTTATCACCCGCGAAACCGTCGCTGTCGAGACCCCCGCCTGTTTCGCCACATCTACGATAGTAGCCATATTTTGAGTATCCTATTTAATGCCTGCCAAAAAATGTAAACACTTACATTAATGTAGACAATCTGAATCTGTTTGTCAATAGTTTTTTACTTCCTTACAAATATTCCGCTATTCCGCGGGTGAACAGAAGCATCAAACGGAACACTTGTAAAAAGTATAGTTCAGAAGAAAAGATCCTGGATTAAAATAAAAATAGGTTAAAGCATTAAAATAGAAGATATTTTAATGCTTTAACCCAGGGTTTATCTTGAACCATATATGCATAATAACCGGTGTGACAAGCCGGTGCTCTTTCGTAAATAAATGACATGTATAGTCTGGGTAAATGAACGGTGGGCTTTTACATTAAATGGCCAAAGTAAGACTTATGCTCGTACGTTAGTATATAAGATAGGTGTTCCCAAACATTAGGCTCCCTATTTGATTAGCAGACACTTTTTCACCTGCTGTAATCCATTGACCCGGATAGAGTAAAAATACATTCCCGAGCCGACTAAATTTCCGAACTTGTCATCACTCTGCCATATAATCTCATGACTGCCGGCCGGCTGGCGATTATTCACAAGCACATTGACTTCCCGCCCCCACAGGTCGTAGATCGTTAAGGATATATTGGCTTCGGCCGGAAGGCTATATCGGATGGAAGTGCTGGCATTAAACGGATTCGGATAATTCCGGCCGAGGTCAAATTTCGTCTTCGGTCCGGGATTATTTAGAGTCGATACCTGTTTATTTTCCTGCGACAGAATCCAGGTCCAGAGCGAATCCATCGCATAAGCCGGAGTCCAGGCCCAATGACCGACGCCGCTGAAAAGGGTCAATTGTACATTCGTTCCGACTGCTGCCAGTCGCTCGTACATACACCGTGAGCCCTGCCAGGGAACACCGTTATCCAGTGCTCCGTGAAAAATCCAAACATTGCTGTTAACCAGTCGTTCCACTCCCGGAACATCCCGCGCCGAAATCGGCACCACGGCTGCAAACAGATCCGGATAACTCACGGCAAATTCCCATGTGCCAAAACCGCCCCGGCTCAACCCGGTAAGGTAAATCCGGCGCCGGTCGATTTTATAACTATCGATAATAAATTGGGTCAGCACTGTGAGCCGGTCGACATCCCAGTGAACATCTGCGTATAACTGAGGACAGACCAGTACGAAATCGTTATCCCGGCCCTGCTCAAAAAGCATCGGCGGCCCGGCCTGCCGGATATCATCGATATTTTGAATTGCACTGCCGGAACCGTGCAGAAATACCATCAACGGCCAGTTTTTATCCGTACTGCTATAGTCTTTGGGCAGATATAACAAATAATCATCGTCGATTTCCTTGGTAATGGTCGCAGTGACACTTTTTACTGCCGGTCGCGGTGAAGCAGTCCCGTAAGAAGGAGCCGATCCAAAAAGCCAGATCCACAAACTATCTTCGGCATACGCCCGCTTCCAGACTTCATGCCCGAGATCTTCGTAAGCAGTCAGTTTACATTCTTTTTCACAGTAATATCCCAACTCGTACTGCATATTCTGAGCATCTTCCACCGGAACGATTTTATCCTGTTTGCCATGAAAAATCCAGGTGCTCGCGTTTCCGATCCGGCAAATCTCAGTACAGGCAGTGGCCCCGATCGGTACCAATTTTCGGAACAATCCCGGATAACTGACGCAGAATTCATACACTCCCCATCCGCCCCGGTCGCCAATGCCGGTGATATAACATTTTGTATCGTCGATATTATATAGTCGCCGGATTTCGCTTACCAATGCATTTAGCGCGTCCGGATCCCAGTGAACATCGCCCGGCAGTTGCGGTGCCGCAATAAAGTAATTGTAGTTCATACCCGCTTCCACCGCTTTCGGCGGACCGTACTGCCGGATGGAATCGATATCGTTGACACCTTCCAGCCCGGTCAGGAACAACAAAAGCGGCCAGGATTCGTTCGGTCGGTAATTAGGTGGAGAGTACAGCAAATAATTCAGACTGACGGTTTTGGAATATTCGGTCGAAATATTATGGTATTCCGGCATAGTCTGAGCAAGCACGGGCGACATTTCAAAAATAAAATATACAGCAAGGAATAATCCTATGCGACCGTACTGCTTCCACACCGGATTTTGAAATACTGTCCGGCTGTGCTTCATAATAACCTTCATTAAATCCTCATTTGAGTTATGCTGTCAAAGAAAGCGACTTTATTCATATCCAAACTGACGGGAAACCGGCTTCCGGGATGATAAACATCGTGCGAGTTTTTTCTGGCGATCAAAGTGCTTTTACCGATCTGCAAATGGAGAAGAGTTTCATTCCCCAGCGGTTCCGCTACGATCAGTTCAGCCTCGATATGACCGCTTCCGATCTGAATATCTTCGGGACGAACGCCCAGGACGACTGACGCACAGTCGTCACCGGCCAGGCATTCGAGATTGCCGACCGGAATTTCCAATTTGTCGCTGATAAATCTCTGATTTGCGATGTGTCCTTCAATAAAATTCATCGCCGGTGAACCAATAAACGATCCGACAAACATATTGGCCGGTTTTTGATAAACCGCGATGGGTGTTCCGATCTGCTGGATTTCACCGTCTTTCAGGATAATGATTCGGTCGCCCATGGTCATAGCTTCGACCTGGTCGTGGGTCACGTAGATCATCGTGGTCTTTAAATCCTGGTGCAATTTCTTGATCTGGGTACGCATCTGAACCCGCAACTTGGCGTCCAGATTGGAAAGTGGTTCATCGAATAAAAAAACTTTGGGATTGCGAACGATTGCCCGACCGAGAGCGACACGCTGACGCTGACCGCCCGAAAGTTCCTTCGGTTTACGCCCAAGCAATTCGGCAATTTCAAGCATCCCGGCTACGAATTTTACCTGTTTATCGATTTCCCGGTTAGCAATTTTCCGCAACTTCAGGCCAAAGGCCAGGTTATTAAATACACTCATGTGCGGATAAAGAGCGTAATTCTGAAACACCATGGCGATGTCTCGATCTTTGGGCGAGATATCGTTCACTAAACGATTATCAATATAGACTTCTCCGGAATTGACGGTCTCTAGACCGGCCATAATCCGCAACAGGGTCGATTTTCCGCAACCGGACGGCCCGACCAGAACGGTAAACTCGCCATCTTCGATTTTCAGATTAAAGCCCTTTATTACAGCTTTGTCATCCGAATACTTTTTTACGATATTTTTAAATTCCACTGAAGCCATAATGAACAATCCGTTTAATTAAAGCCAATCATTTCTGCCCCACTATTTGAAAGGATGGCAAGGTACGCACCATATAAAGCAATCCTTCCACAAACAGCGGCTGCCATACATCCCAGTCGTGCCCGCCGTTCACAATCCGTAATTCGGCCGGATTGTGGTATTTTTTATTCAGAAGACCGTACAGGCGCACCACCTGCTGTTCGATATTATATTCGATTCCCTCTGCATGATTCCAATCATCGTCACCCGCTCCGATGAAGAAGCGAACCGGCAGAGCTAGCCGGATGTAATCCGGTATAATCGTGGTAAAATTGCGCACTTTCCATCTTGCGGCCGAAAAAGGAAGACCGAATGCCCCGCTACTTCGGGCCGATGAACCGGCCGGAGGCAATTCGTCGTAAATCGAGGGACTCAGCAAAATCGAACCGCCAATTATCCGCGGATAGGCTAATCCATAGCGCAGCGCTCCATATCCTCCCATCGAAAATCCGGCAATCACGTGTGCGGTGCGCTCTTCGCACAAGTGATATTTATAACTCATATAAGGAATCAGGTCGTCGATGAAGGCCGCTTCAAACCTTTTTGAACCATCCACCCACCAGGATGTCCCGGAAGCCGGGGCAACGGCGATCAGCGCCGGGATTTGCTTCGATACAATCAGAGAATCGATTACCGGATAGATTCGATCCCAATCGGTCTCGTCGCCGCCACTGCCGTGCAGGAGAAACAGCGCCGGATATTTCTTTTCCGCATTCCGTTCGAATCCATCAGGAAGATAAATTTGCACCGGCCAGTCATAGCCCAAAACCGGGGAAGGCACGGCCTCGGTTCTGACCTCACCGGCTGTCAGGTTTTCACCGCCGAATTTTAAAGCCACTGTCGCGACGATTACTAACCGGAATAGAAATAATTGACTCTTCATTTTTGTATTTAAATCTTAATCAACTCCGCCAGGGCATAAGCGGTATCGACCATGTCGATGTTCCGGGTAAACTGTAGGCACGTGCCATTGGGATGACGAACCTTTTCCACCCATTCGGCCGGTAAACCGTTTAAACCGTGCCACGCCCCGGAAATCGCTCCCACGATCGCTCCGATCGTATCGGAATCCCGTCCGAAATTACCCCCGTAAATTATTCCGCGAACGAAATCGCCATTCGTCAGTCTGAAAATCGCCAGGGCTGCCGTAACCGCTTCCGGAACTGCCGCTTTATATTCACAACGAATCTCCCGATGTAGCGGCATCCAGGCTTTTTCCAGGTTGAATTGCAATTTTTCCAGGAGGGTAAAACAGCGCTTCAGGGTATTTTCAAACCAACTTTCCGGCGGAGCACACTTTCGGGCTGCATTAATAATTTCATCGACCGATCCGGAATCCATCGCAACCGCGACCGCCGCAGCCACGGCCTGTGCTCCCCAAATCCCGTCGGCACTATGACTGATGGCGGCATCGATTTGAGCCAATTCCATCGCCCGGTCGGGATTCCCGGCCGCAATTATGCCAGCCGGTGCGGCCCGCATCGCAGCTCCGTCGCTGTTCGAATAGGAGTTGAACCGCCCCGATTCCGGCGGTAAAATTCCTTTGCGGATATTCGCCACGGCTTCCCGTTCGCTGGCACCGCCGCGGGGCAATTCGTCCTGAACGATCACATGCCGACGCCAGGCTTCGACCACATTCTCGAAGGTTGGCTTTCCCTTTGATTTTAATAGAATTTCAGCCGCCAACAGCGCGAACTCCGTATCGTCGGTACTTCCGGTCTTTTTCTCCGGGAAGTCCATCGTGATCCCGTAAAGAAACTGGTTGTCGGCATCGCGGGCGGCATCGCCAAAAGCATCTCCGATAGCCAATCCAACCAGACAGCCGGCGGCTTTATCGCGGTAAAATTCGGATTTATTTTGCGGTTTCTGCATTTTTCATTAAACCTTTCATAAAAGACTTAAAAATCATCCTGGGCGTTGAGTGTACTTCCTTTTCCGGTTAAATCCCGCATATTTTGGGCTGCCCGCACGGTACGACCGGCCAGATCGGTGAAGGTCGAATTGTCAAATCCTTTCAAACTCGACCGAATCCGGTTATTCAAAGGCCGGATCCATTTATCCGGCAAATTACGGGCGCCCTGAATAACGCCGATTACCGAACCAGCGGTAGCACCGTTGCAGTCCGTATCCCAGCCGCCCATTACGGCATTACAAATCGTTTTCTCAAAATCGCCCTGACTGAATAAAAGAGTCGCCACGGTCAACGCAGCGTTATTAATCACATGCACCCAGTGATAATGCCCTAGTTCAGCAGATAAAGCAACCAAAATATGTTCCCAGTCCAACCTATTCCTGACTAACTCAACAGTCATACGAACAGCTTTCGCAAGACGGGAATTTTCCGGGATCACGCTCAGGCCGATCTCAACCAGAACCGACGGCGAACTTTCAGTAAACGCCGCGGCGATCATAGCTGCAAAAAACATTTCCCCGTAAATCCCGTTGCGAACGTGCGAAAAACGGGCATCCCGCCAGGCCAGTTCGGCGGCTTTCTGAGGTTCGCCCGGACAGACATAACCCCACAAGTCCGCCCGGATCTGCGCTCCGATCCACTCCCGGAACGGATTGAGATAGCGACCGGATTCCGGCGGCCGGATCCCGCCGAGGTAATTAAAGTACGCCACCCGTTCGGCCGTAAAAGTTTCATAGACCGGTAACATCCGCAGCCATTCCTCACCGACCTCATCCGTTGTAAAATAACCGCCCCTGGTTTCCAGAATGTGCAGATTCAGCATGGTATAGTTCAGGTCGTCATCTTCGGGCATGCAGGTGATATTTTCCCGCAGACTTTCCAGACCGCCGCGCTGTTTCCAGGGATATTTTCTGAGAATTTCGGAAGGTATACCCTGAGCCGTAAAGTAATTTTTAAGCGGCCAGGCAGCGTTGGATTCCAGGATTTCACAGATGGCACCGCGCGCATATTTTTCAACCGGTTTGCCCAACAAACATCCGGCTGCGCGGCCTAGCCAGCCGCCCAGAATCCGGTCATAATATTCATCGCAACCGAGATCGAAAGCGACCGCCGGATTTCTTTTTTGCACTGGCTGGGTTTTCGCGATCGTTTCCAATTCATCGGGTTCAAATGAATGGCGAACGGCCAAACTCATTTTATTAAGTCTCTGTAAAATCCGGGTAGCCTCTCTCCTGACTTTTTGTTCGTTTTCGGCCGTTATTGAATTCAGGAGTTTTTCGAAGACAATTTTTTCGGTGGCAACATCCAGACCTTCTTCCTGACAATGCTGCAGTTCGAATTCAAGTCTTTCCAGCGGATCGAGATAACGAATCTTCATCTCAATTATTTTTTCCACGAGCGTTCAGATTCTTGGCCGCCAGGATCGCCAATTGCTCTGCGATATCGGTCACCTTAATATTTTTTACGGACGGTACGTAACGACCGGAAAGGCCTTCCGGGAAGATATCAATCCATTTCTTTTTATGAAAATTATATTCTGAAATTGCGGCCGACAGAGCCGCGCTGACCGCCATTAAAGCCGCTCCCGATCTGGGAATCAAAGCCGCAGCGCTGATTGTCTTTTGGAAGTCTCCCCCGGTAATCGAGATCAGCGCTAACGCCGCAGCCAGGATTTCATGGGCGATATTAGCATAACTATATTCCCAGCGAGTAAGATTTCGCGCAATCATAAAAATCGCTTGAAAAATATCATCGTCACAATCCCGAATCATGTCCAAAGCTTCCATGACAGTTTGCTTGGTTAAAGAATTTTCCGGTAATTCCACCAAAACCGTCGAAATGATTTCGGGAACCGGATAACCGCCGCAAGCCAGGCTGACTGCCACTGCCAGTGCCCGGGCAGAGTATATACCATCCTCATATTGAGTAAAAGCGGCATCCCGGGCAGCAATTTCGCCTGCCTTTTGCCAATCTCCCGGATGAACCGCACCGATTACCACTGCGCGTGGCAGAGCTCCGTCATCAAAATAATGCGGATTAAAACGGCCGCATTGCGGTTCGGTCAGGCCTTTATTCAGGTTGCGGATGGCTGTCTGAATACTGATGCGACCGGATACTTCGCCGGGTCGATTGGCCAGTTCCCGCCAGGCGGAATGTAAGGCCGACCGGTCGAGTGTCCCGTCATTTTTTACCAGTAAATCTGCCGTCCAGACTGCCCATTCCGTCAGGTCGGCCGGAGCCGGAAACAGGGGCTTCGTCGCTTGATTGAGCGCGAAAGGAATCGGATTACTGGTAATTTTAAAAATATCTTTTTGCTTCTCCATATCCCGGCGAATACGGCCTAACCATTCCGGCATTGCGCATTCCTGCGCATACAGGGATGTCCAGCTCAGCGCTTCACCGACGGCAAATCCCATCAGGGCGGCATAGGTGCGGTTATTGATGGATTCAGTTGCCATGCGCAGACATTCCCTTTTCAGCCAGATCGCCTAAAACCTCCACCGCATCGGAAATCTTCTTACCGGCCATCGCACGAATACAGCGGCCGGGAATGGTTTCGACATTCGGGAGTAATTCCGGCGGAAGAAATTTCAATCCGATTTTTGCACCGCTGATGGCGCCCGTAATGGCGGCAATGGTATCGGCGTCCCGGCCGAGATTGACCGCTCCCAGCACGGCTTTCCGGAAATCTCCTCCGGCCGCCGTCAGTAAACCAAATGCCAGCCCGACGGCTTCCGGGGCCAAATCCGACCAGTAATAATAGTCACAGACCAATTTTTCATATAAGGACGCAACAGCCGCCTGAACATTCGGCGACGATTTCCCAATTTCAACCGCTGCCGCGATGGAGTAATGCACCCAACTGTCTTCCGGAACATGTGCCAGGGCAGTATTATTTATTGTATTCAGGTCGGCACCGGCAACGGCCACCGAGACGGCGGCCGCCACAGCCTGCCCTCCATATAATCCCTCTCCGCTATGGCTGACACTTCCGAAAACGGATGCAATCCGGGCGGCTTTCTCAGGTTGTCCCGCAAATATACACCCAAACGGAGTCGCACACATCGCCAGTCCGTCACTCCAACTGTGCACGTGCTGCCCTGAGAACGGCGGACGTATTCCGCGTTTCAGATTTCGCAGAGTCATTGCCTCGCTGAACCCGGCTCCTTTATAAATTTCGGACGGATGATAAATGTCTTTCAGCCAGCGATCGGCGATGGTTTCCGCCGTAATGCCGAGCCCGTATTTCCGTAAAAGTTCGATATAAAATATGGTGAATTCGGTATCGTCGCTGGCCATCTGTTCCCCGGATTGGAATCCGGTAATCATGCCGTACTTCGCCGCAATGTCCGACGGATTCATTCCTTCCGTAATCGATCCGAGCGCATCACCGACTGCCAGTCCGTAAAGTGCTCCGGCAATGCGATCCCGCAGCTGGGCGAGATTTGCGATTACCATTTATCGCCCCGCATCTGATAACGATGCAGCATGGAATTGCTTTCCAGTTCGATCCGCCGGGCAGCGTCATCGAGCGTAATCCGATCCGAAAAGAGCAGCTGAAAAGTCGGATTAGCCACGCGCGATTTCCATTCATTATACCCGGCCATCCCAACCCATGGGCCGGTTGATAAATACTTAGCGGACTGCGATACGACGTCCCAGCCATCTTCCCGGGTATTGAATCTCGGCATCTCCAGACAGGAACGACGCGTCGGCAATAACCAGTCCGAAGCCGCCATCTGCGCCATATTATCCTTTTCAACCAAATAGTTAATGAACTGTATCGCTGGAATTAATTTAGCACTTGACTTCGAAATACTGAATGTTTGAGTATTCAATCCGGTCTTTTGAGTTCGGGCTCGCAGGGGCGGCATGACTCCCCATTCAAAGGATTCCTCCGCATTCTCGACCACCTGCTGACGCGCCCAGGCGCCCGCTCCGACCAGCATGGCATATCTGCCCGCCAAAAAGCCGGGAATCAGCGCCGAACTTGTTTGTCCCAGACTGGCCGGTGCCATGGACTTATCGGTATACAGCATCGTCAGAATGTCACCCAGCAGTTCCTTCTCCGGCTCGCCGACCTGAACATCGATCAAACCATTCTCATCAGTATAAAAATAGGAACCTCCGAAGGCAATCGAGTGATTCATAATCAGGTTGGCGCCGGAACGCAACCCGATCGCCACGCCCCATCGATCGGTAACTCCGTCGGCATTGATGTCCAGGGTAAGTCGCCGGGCAGCTAATTGTAAATCCGACCAGCTCCACGGTTTTTCAAAGGAAGGGGCGGAAATTCCGGCCTCGGCAAACAACTTCTTGTTATACAGTACGATGAAAGATTCGGCCAGAAACGGTATTCCGATCACCTGGCCGTCAGACCGGGTAACCGAAGACCAGGCTACATCCAGAACATCCTGCTTCAACTCATCCTGAATATACGGCGCCAGGTCGGCCAGATAATCCCGCAGGGCAAAATCCACGATGATAGCCGATTCATAATGAAATATGTCTGGAATATCACCGGTTTCAAATCCGGTGATAAGAAAATCGTGAACCGAACTCCAGGTGCCCTGAATCAATTCGACTGGTTGTTCGGGATGCTCATCGTTCCACTGTGCGACCATTTTCCGGATGGCCGTTATGGCTTCAACCTGCCAGGCTAAACTCAAAAACTTAATGGATTTCGCATCCTGTTTCGACTTAGCCGACCGTCCGGAATTCGTATCACTAAGAAACAGACCGATCACGATTAGAGCTAGTATGCCCGCCAGAATGAAGCCCCGATAGAGTTTGAGAGTCTGCCAGAATCTGTGCATTCTTAACCTTTCACCGCTCCGTACATCGCGCCGGACGAAAACCACTTCCGGATAATTGCAAAAAATACGATCGATGGGATTGTGGCAATGAAACTGGCCGCCGCCAGCGGACCGGTGCGGGCCTGGCCTTCTATGCCGGTATAGCGGGCCAATTCCACCGGTAGAGTGGTCAGCTCCGGAGTTTTCAATAGCACCAGCGCAAAGAAAAATTCATTCCAGGCCGTGATGAATGCAAATAAGGTAGCCGCTCCGATGGCCGGAAGCAACAGAGGCATCAGGATCTTATACAGGATTTGACCCCGCGTGGCGCCATCGATAGCTGCGGCCTCCTCCATTTCCACCGGAATTTCTTTGACATAACCCTGCAACATCCACAGAACAAACGGAATGTCCCAAACTACATACACCAGGATCAGCCCGCTCAGCGAATCGGTCAGATTCAAAGGGCGCAAAATAATGTATAAAGG
The DNA here is from genome assembly GCA_043808945.1 of Fidelibacterota bacterium. Classification (GTDB taxonomy): domain Bacteria; phylum Fidelibacterota; class UBA2242; order UBA2242; family UBA2242; genus JAGNGI01. Next base: position 11,909 of record JAZDEI010000264.1, read on the forward strand.
AATTATCAGCAGGATAGCCGGAAAAATCTGGGAGGTCAGAATCCAGCCGAGAATGACGTTATTCAACGCCGTCCGGAAACGCACCAGCGCATAGGCGGCTGGCAGAGTAATCATGACCACGATCAGGGCGGTCAGGGTTCCGGCATAAAGACTGTTGGCGATACTGCGCAGGATTCTTTTTTCGCTGAACACCGTAAGATAGTGCTGGGTGGAAAAACTACGCGGTATCAGAGACGGCACTCCGGAATATATTTCGGAGGTCGGTTTAAAGGAAGTTGAAACCATCCAAACTAACGGGAAAACCAGATAAATCAGGTAAAGGATAATCACCAAATGCAGAACAGTGCGACTTAATCCGCGTTTGAATCTGCCGGATAAAATGGCGACTTTTTGGAGGTCATTCTGAGATCTGGTCGAAAATCTGCTCATGCCAGGCGCTCTTTCAACTGGATTCTCAGGTAAAAAAACAGAACTATCGAGATTATAATTACCATCACATTGCCGATCGCCGCCGCATATCCCACATAGCCGTAACGGAAGGCCTCTTCATAAGCCGCCAGCATCGGGAGACGGGTTAAGCCGCCCGGTCCGCCCTGAGTTAAAACCCACACC
>JAZDEI010000265.1:0-6334 GCA_043808945.1 Fidelibacterota bacterium
TTAATATCATTGCTAAAGATTCCGCCCGGCGCCGCTTCGAAACCGGCCAGACCTTACCGGGACGACCGATCGATCTGGAAATTACGGCGCTGTCCACAAATTATTGCGGGCTGATCCGTCACATTAAAATATTTCTGGGCGATCTCGACCGGCACCGTGAAAATATTTTTAAATCGTTTGAGATTACTCCGGGGGTTAGCCGGAAAATGATTAACATTTCAACCGAAAATCTGCCGGTCTGCGGTTATTTTCGGGCGGAAATTGAAACGCAAAGTGCTAAATTTGGCCTAACCAATCCGATTTGGTTCGACGGATCGGTTAGTTGAGGTAAGAAATGAGGAAAAGTACAAATCAGCAAAAGCAGCTTGATAATCTGCTCGACCTCCTGATCCGTGCCGCCCACGAAGTCTCCCGCAAAAAATATGGCGACCAGGAAGAAATCTTCAAGATGACCAATACCTACGCTTTTCCGGAAAAGATCAGCGAACTGGCCGAATCCTTCGGAATGATGATCATCAAAATCGAAACCCGTGAAATGCGTCTTGTGGACCTGATCGAAAAACTGAAAGCCGGTAACGAACAACTGCGCCAGGAAATCGAACTGCGCAAACAAACCGAGCTGGAATTGACCGCCTACCGTGCTCACCTCGAAGATATGGTGCGCGAGCGTACCGATCAATTGTTGAAACTCAACACCCAATTACAGATCGAGATTCTCGAACATGAACGCACCGAACAGGAAAAAGAAAAACTGATCAACGATCTGACCGAGGCCATCGCCAATATCAAACAACTCAAAGGCCTGATTCCAATATGCGCCTCCTGCAAGAAAATCCGCGACGATCAGGGTTACTGGAACGAAGTCGAAGCTTATATCGGCCTGCACTCCACCGCAGAATTCAGCCATGGCATTTGCCCGGAATGTACAAAAAATCTCTATCCTGATATCTATGCTAATCTGGTAAAAAAGGGCAAAATCATCTCAAAATCGCCGACCGGCGATAAATCCGATCAATAATGAGAGAGAAATAAATGAATTTTACCTTTAGCATTTATTTTACGCCATTGATACTGGCGGTAATACTTTCGTCGATAGTTATGATTTATTCCTGGCGATATCGCAGGGAAGCCCACGGTCAGGCCTTTTTCATTTTAGCACTGGCTGGCGTCTGGTGGGCATTTTTAAATATTTTTGATTACGGTTTCAACACGCTGCCAGTGAAATTATTTCTCGCGAAACTCGAATATTTCGGAATTGAAACCGTCATCGTAGGATGGCTGTGTGTCGTCGCGAATTTTACCGGACAGACCAAATGGGTAACGCGCCGAAGTGTTTTATTGCTCAGCATCATTCCGATCCTGACATTTATTGTGATCTGGACAAATCGCTGGCACGGTTTGATGTACTACAATATTTCGTTAGACACCAATGGTCCGTTCTCAGTTATAAAGAAGACCTATGGCACCTGGTTCTGGATTACATTTTCATATAGTAATGTGCTCATGATTATCAGTTCGATGATGTTGATCCAGCGTCTGACCCACCCGCCAAAACTGCGTAAGTCACAAATCATTTCCCTGATGGTTTGCGCCCTGATTCCCTGGGTCGGTAATTATTTATTTGTCTTTAAACTGATGCCGGAGCCCTGGTCACGGGTCGATCTGACTTCGGCCTGCTTATCAATTTCCGGTGCCGTGATGGCTTTCGGATTATTCCGTTTCCAGATCATGGAAGTCATTCCGATTGCCCGTGATTATATTCTGGAAGACATCAGCGATGCGATTTTAGTCTTAGACGGCCATAATCGCGTGGCCGATTATAACCCGGCCTGCCGGGCAATGTTGCAGATTGACAAGATCATTATCGCTCAACCCGTCGAAGAGGTAATGATGCCGCTCGTGTTTCGGCCGGAACTTATCGAAGAGATCAAGACTGCCCGGGAGGAAGTTACTCTGACCATCGACAAAGAGACTAAAATCTACGATCTCCGCATCCGACCGCTCTTCGATCAGAAGCAAAAACTGCGCGGACGCCTGTTTCATTTCCACGATGTGACCGAAAAGCGCTTAGCCGAAATGCAGCTGGAAAAAACCGTCGCGGAACTCCGCCAGGCCCTCACCGAAGTCAAAGCCCTCAGCGGACTCCTGCCGATTTGCTCTTCATGTAAAAAGATCCGCGATGACAATGGCTACTGGAACGAAGTCGAGGCCTATATTAGGCAACATTCCGAGGCCGAATTCAGTCACGGCATTTGCCCGGACTGTATGCGCAAACTCTACCCTGAACAATACGAAAGCCTTGTCAAAAAAGGCAAGATAGATCAGAATTATCATAACAACGAATAATCAATCCGTCTTCTTTACATTTAAGTAAAGTCAATTCTTAACCACTAAGGCACGAAGAACACTAAGATTCACTAAGAATTCCTATAACTTCGCCTGTTTAGCCAATATTTAAAATGCTGACCGCTTCTTTATGCCCTTCGTGCTTTAGTGGTGGTTAAAAGTTCAAAAAATACAACGCACAGGTAAAACGGAAAAGGGCGCCGGAGCGCCCTTTTTCCACGTTCAAGATCAAAAGAGGATCAGCTCTCTTCTGCCATCCGTCTATATTTCTGATAGCGTTCGGCAACGTCATCGGCTAAAGCCTTTCTCAGCCGTTCGGATTCGCCGGGGAAGGATTTCTTCAGGGTCGCGTAGCGCACTTCGCCGTCAATGAACTCCATCAGTTTACCGTTAGGCTCCTTGTTTTCCAGCAGGAAGGGATTCTTGCCGTCGGCCTTCAACATCGGATTGTAACGGTAAAGCGGCCAATATCCGCATTCGACGGCCAATTTAGACTCTTCCTGCGACAACATGCCCTTGTATATCCCGTGGTTGATGCACGGCGAATAGGCGATGATCAGGGACGGACCCGGATACTTCTCGGCTTCTATCGCGGCTTTCAGGAACTGGTTCGGGCTGGCGCCCATGGCCACGGATGCGACATAGACGTTTTTATAATTGACAGCCATCATGCCGAGGTCTTTCTTGGCGGTCTTTTTGCCTGAGTAGGCAAACTTGGCCACCGAACCGAACGGCGTCGATTTGGACGACTGACCACCGGTATTGGAATAGACTTCGGTATCTAGTACCAGGATATTGACGTCGTAGCCCATGGCCATGACATGATCGAGACCGCCGTAACCAATATCATAGGCCCAGCCGTCGCCGCCGATGATCCAGATCGACTTCTTGGTCAGCATATCCCGGCATTTCCAGATCGAGGTCAGTAATTCATTGCCTTCAAAGCGGCCGGCGAGAGCGACTTTGATGCGGTCGCCCGCGGCACGGGACAGATCGGCATCGTCTTTACCAGCCAGCCAGGCGCCGAAGGCTTCGGCCAGTTCGCCGTCAGCAATTTTACCCGCTTCGGCAATCATTTCCGCCAAATGTTCGCGGCGCTGGATAGTGGCCAAGGCCATACCGAATCCGTACTCGGCATTATCCTCGAAAAGCGAATTGGCCCAAGCCGGCCCGTGTCCTTTTTCATTCACGGAATACGGGCAAACTACGCTGCCGCCGTAGATCGATGAACATCCGGTGGCATTCGCGGCGATCATGCGGTCGCCGAACAACTGGGTGATGACCTTAAGATACGGAGTTTCACCGCAGCCGCCACAGGCGCCGGAGAATTCAAAGAGCGGTTGCTGGAACTGGCTGCCCTTGATGGTATTCTTGCCCATGGCATCGGCCTTGACCGGGACTTTTTCGAAGTATTCCCAGTTTTCTTTCTGAGCCAGCTGGGATTCGAACGGCTTCATTACCAAAGCCTTCTGATCCTTGCGTCCCGGGCAAACGTCGGCGCAGTTGCCGCAGCCGGTACAATCGAGCACCGAGACCTGCATGCGGTATTCGTAATTTTCCAGGCCTTTGCCAATGGTTTTGATAGTTTCGAATTCTTTCGGTGCTTTGGCCTTTTCTTCCGGGGTCACCAGTACCGGGCGAATCACGGCGTGCGGGCAGACGAAGCTGCACTGGTTGCACTGGATACAATTTTCCTTGATCCATTCCGGGACTTCGATGGCGATACCGCGCTTTTCATATTGAGTCGTGGCAGTCGGGAAAATGCCGCCCGGAGTAAAAACACTGCTCGGGAGGTTGTCGCCATCAAAGGCACTGATTGGCTGTAAGACCTTTTTAATGAATTCCGGAACTGACTTAGCGTCGGCAGCGACATCTTTGGCATCCGCCCAGGCCGCCGGATATTTGACTTCGTGAGTTGCACTGATGGCGGCATCCACGGCCTGCCAGTTCATCGTCACGATCTTCTCGCCTTTGGCGCCGTAGGTTTTCTTGATGGCGTTCTTCAGATGCTGGATGGCCTCGTCAAACGGCAAGACTTTGGACAGGGCAAAGAAGGCGGTTTGCATGACCATATTGATGCGGCCGCTCAGGCCGACTTCGCTGGCAATTTTATTGGCATCCACCGTATAGAAACGCAGTTTCTTGGTAACGATGGCGCGTTTCATGGCGGCCGGCAGATTGACATCCAGTTCGGCATCGGTCCAAAGGGTGTTCAGCACAAAAATGCCGCCCGGCTTCAGATTGACGAGCATATCGTAATTATTGACATAACTCTGTTTGTGGCAGGCTACGTAATCGGCCTGGTTGATTTTGAACGGGGCACGAATATTTTTTGGTCCGAAACGCAGATAACTGACGGTCAGACCGCCGGATTTTTTAGAATCATAAGCAAAATATCCCTGCGCGTATTGATCGGTATTATCGCCAATGATCTTGATGGCGTCCTTATTGGCGCCGACCGTGCCATCCGAACCGAAGCCCCAGAAAATGGCCTGGACGGTTCCGGCCGGAACGGTGTCGATGTCATCCACTACCGGCAGGGAGCGGAAGGTCACATTGTCTTCGATGCCGACCGTAAAGCCATTCTTCGGTTCCGGCAGTTTCAGGTTATCGAAGACGGCTTTTGCCATGGCCGGGTTGAATTCCTTCTGCCCGAGGCCATAACGTCCGCCGACGACTAAGCGGTTATCTTTCATCTGCTGCAGAACGGCGCAGACATCGGTGTAAAGCGGCTCGCCGAAAGCGCCGGACTCTTTCGTGCGATCCAGTACGGCGATGCGTTTGGCGCTCTTCGGCAGAGCGGCCATGAAATGCTTAGCCGAGAACGGGCGGTACAGGCGGACTTTCAGCACGCCAACTTTTTCGCCTTTGGCATTCAGGTATTCAGCGACGCCCTGGGTGGTTTCGGCGCCGGATCCCATGATAACAATGACGCGCTCGGCATTCGGATCGCCAACATAATCGAACAGATTATATTTACGGCCGACAACTTTACCGACTTTCTGCATCATCTCTTCCACGATTTCGGGAACGGTATCATAATAACTGTTGGCTAATTCGGCGACCTGGAAGAAAATGTCCGGGTTCTGGGCCGTGCCGCGCAACTGCGGATGTTCCGGATTCAGACAGCGGGCGCGAAATTTTTCGATTTCGGCCATATTGACCAACGAATTGATCAGTTCATAGTCAATGGCTTCGATCTTCTGGACTTCATGGCTGGTGCGGAAACCGTCGAAGAAGCTGACGAACGGGATGCTGGATTTCAGCGAGGCTAAGTGCGTGACTAAGGACAGGTCCATGACTTCCTGCACCGAACCGGAAGCCAGCAGGCCGAAACCGGTCGTGCGGGTTGCCATGACATCCGAATGATCGCCATAGATCGAAAGCGCCTGTCCGGCAACGGCGCGGGCTGATACATGAAATACGGCTGGCATCAGTTCGCCGGCAATCTTGAACATGTTCGGGATCATCAGTAATAAACCCTGCGAAGCGGTGAAAGTCGTGGTCAGCGCCCCGGCCGAGAGACTGCCGTGGACTGCGCCGGCCGCCCCGGCTTCGCTTTGCATCTCAACCACTCTCAGCGGCTGACCGAAAATATTTTTACGCCCCTGGGCCGACCATTCATCAGCCAGCTCACCCATCACGGATGAGGGCGTGATCGGGTAGATCGCGGCCACTTCGCTCAGGGCATAAGCAACATGGGTTGCGGCGGTATTACCGTCCATCGTCTTCATTGTTTTAGCCATGGTAATTCTCCATCTGATTATTTAAAGTTTATAAGGTTATTGGCCTTCCTTCCGTACGTTTCCGAGATATGCTTTCATCATCTTCAAAACATGCTGAAGTTACATCCGAAACGCCCATAAAAGCAACCGCCATCTGGCCGAACTCACCACGACCTGCCAGCCCTCCGCCTGCCAGCCACCCACGAAGTGGGGCAGGCTGGGGAGCAGGCTGGATGGACACTAATCGACACGAATACTATTTC
>JAZDEI010000266.1:0-2257 GCA_043808945.1 Fidelibacterota bacterium
AAACGGATTCAGTAAATGCACAAAGGTTTTCATCGCGGACAGCGGTTTGACCGGCAGTTTGATGATCTCATTGACGAAGATCATCATCTGGGAAATGGCGGTATTGAAGCGCAGATTTTCGATGTCATCCGTGACTTTGAAGACGGTTTTATGCAGTAAAGACAAGGTTGACGAGTCCGGCGTAACGTCCTGAATATCGGGATTGATCTTCCCTTCTTCGGTCATGAAAATATTCCAGACCCGGTTCAGAAAGCGGAAGACGCCGTCGATGCTTGATGCGCTCCAGTGTTTGCCGCGCGTCAGCGGTCCCATGAACATTTCATACATCCTGAATGTGTCCGCACCAAAATTGCCGATGACTTCATCCGGATTGATGACATTGCCGCGCGATTTACTCATTTTCTCGCCATCTTCACCCAGGATCATGCCCTGGTTGACTAATTTCATAAATGGTTCGGGCGTTGAGACGTATCCGAGATCGAATAAGACTTTATGCCAGAAACGGGCATACAACAAATGCAAAACGGCATGCTCTGCCCCGCCGATATAAAGATCGACCGCCATCCAGTATTTCTCTTTATCCTTATCACAAAATGTTTTCGCATTGAACGGATCGATATAACGCAGGTAATACCAGCAGGAACCCGCCCATTGCGGCATAGTGTTGGTTTCGTAGCGGCAATGTCTTCCGGTGACCGGATCGATGAAATCAATCCACTCCGGCAGATTGGCTAAGGGTGATTCACCGGTTCCGCTCGGTTCATATTTTTCGAGTGGCGGCAATACCAAAGGCAGTTTCGATTCGTCGATCAGGTGAATATTATTATTATCGTCAAAGTACAGCGGAAATGGTTCGCCCCAGTAGCGTTGGCGCGAAAAAACCCAGTCGCGCAGTTTATACTGAACTTTGGATTGACCGATGCCCTTTTCGGTTAACCAATCAATGATTTTGCGCTGAGAATCAGCGACATGCAAACCATCAAGGAATTGAGAATTGACAAGTACACCATCGCCAACATAAGCTTCTTTGGTGATGTCGCCGCCGGAAATGACCTCGATGATTTCCAGGCCGAATTTCTTAGCGAATTCCCAGTCGCGCTGATCGTGACCGGGCACCGCCATGATCGCTCCGGTTCCGTAAGACATCAGAACATAATCGGAAGTCCAGACCGGAATCTTTTGGCTATTGACCGGATTGATGGCATAAATGCCGGTAAAGACACCGGTCTTTTCTTTGGCAAGTTCAGTGCGATCCAGGTCGCTTTTTGATGCAGATTGTTTCTGGTAAGCTTCAACTGCGCTTTGAAATTCAGTTGGAATCATAGTTTTCAGGATCGGATGTTCGGGTGCCACGACCATATAAGTTGCCCCAAATAACGTATCCGGTCTCGTCGTGAAAACTCTTAAAGTATCGCTTGAGCCGTCGATTTTAAAATCCACGTCGGCGCCTTCCGAGCGGCCAATCCAGTTGCGCTGCATTTCCTTGATACTGTCCGGGAAATCGACTAAATCAAGGTCTTCCAGTAACCGGTCGGCGTATGCCGTAATCTTGAGCATCCACTGCCGCATCGGTTGACGGATGACGGGATGTCCGCCGCGTTCGGATTTACCATCGATGACTTCCTCGTTGGCGAGAACGGTTTTCAATTCCTGGCACCAGTTGACGGCAATCTCAGCCTGATAGGCCAAACCCATTTTATAGATTTGCTGAAAGATCCATTGGGTCCATTTGTAGTATTCCGGATCGGTTGTATTGACTTCACGATCCCAGTCGTACGAGAAACCGAACGATTTGATTTGGCGTCGGAACGTTTCAATATTCTTTCCGGTCGTGATCTTCGGGTGCGTGCCGGTTTGCAGAGCGTAATTCTCGGCTGGCAGACCAAAAGCATCCCAGCCCATCGGATGCAGAACGTTAAATCCTTTTTTTCTTTTATAACGGGCGACAATATCTGAGGCAATATATCCTTCCGGATGCCCGACATGCAGACCGGCGCCGGACGGATAAGGAAACATGTCCAGAACGTAGTATTTGGGTTTATCGGAAATGTCTTCAGCCTTGAAAATCTTGTTCTCTTCCCAATATTTTTGCCATTTTTGTTCGATTTCTTTAAACGGATACATCTGATTCTCTCTACTTACAGGTTCAATCTCAGTACAATATTCTGAATTTTATGGTATTCGGAATTTTCTTCATTTCGTCGAGAACTTTTGGATCATAATCTTTCTCGATATCGGTAATGACATAGCCGATCTC
>JAZDEI010000267.1:0-2260 GCA_043808945.1 Fidelibacterota bacterium
AAACGGATTCAGTAAATGCACAAAGGTTTTCATCGCGGACAGCGGTTTGACCGGCAGTTTGATGATCTCATTGACGAAGATCATCATCTGGGAAATGGCGGTATTGAAGCGCAGATTTTCGATGTCATCCGTGACTTTGAAAATGGTTTTATGCAGTAAAGACAAAGTTGACGAGTCCGGTGTAACGTCCAGATAGAGATCGGGATTGATCTTCCCTTCTTCGGTCATAAATATATTCCAGACCCGGTTAAGAAACCGGAATACGCCGTCAATGCTCGAAGTGCTCCAGGGTTTGACGCGCGTCAGCGGCCCCATGAACATTTCATACATGCGGAAAGTGTCCGCGCCGAAATTGCCGATGACTTCATCCGGGTTGATGACATTTCCGCGTGATTTGCTCATCTTCTCGCCGTCTTCGCCCAGGATCATGCCCTGGTTGACTAATTTCATGAAAGGTTCGGGCGTTGAAACATACCCGAGATCGAATAAGACTTTATGCCAGAAACGGGCATATAATAAATGCAAAACGGCATGCTCTGCCCCGCCGATATACAGATCGACCGCCATCCAGTATTTCTCTTTTTCCTTATCGCAGAAGGTTTTGTCATTGAAAGGATCGATATAACGCAGATAATACCAGCAGGAACCCGCCCATTGCGGCATGGTATTGGTTTCGTAGCGGCAATGCCGGCCGCTCTCGGGATCGATGAAATCGATCCACTCCGGCAGATTGGCTAAGGGAGATTCGCCCGTTCCGCTCGGCTCGTATCTTTCCAAAGGCGGCAAAACCAGCGGCAGTTTCGATTCGTCAATCAGGTGAATATTATTATTATCGTCAAAGTACAGCGGAAAAGGTTCGCCCCAGTAGCGTTGACGCGAAAAAACCCAGTCGCGCAGTTTGTACTGAACCCTGGATTTACCGATGCCCTTTTCAATTAACCAATCAATGATTTTGCGCTGAGAATCAGCGACATGCAAACCATCTAAGAATTGCGAATTGACCAGTACACCATCGCCAACATAAGCTTCTTTGGTGATGTCGCCGCCGGAAATGACCTCGATGATTTCCAGGCCGAATTTCTTAGCGAATTCCCAGTCGCGCTGATCGTGACCTGGCACCGCCATGATCGCTCCGGTTCCGTAAGACATCAGAACATAATCGGAAGTCCAGACCGGAATCTTCTGACCGTTGACCGGATTGATGGCATAAATGCCGGTAAAGACGCCGGTCTTGTCTTTGGCAAGTTCAGTGCGATCCAGGTCGCTTTTTGATGCAGATTGTTTCTGGTAAGCTTCAACTACGCTTTGAAATTCAGTTGGAATCATAGTTTTCAGGATCGGATGTTCGGGCGCAACCACCATATAAGTTGCTCCGAAAAGAGTATCTGGTCTCGTCGTGAAAACTCTTAAAGTATCGCTTGAGCCATCAATTTTGAAATCGACGTCGGCGCCTTCCGAGCGGCCGATCCAGTTACGCTGCATTTCTTTGATGCTGTCCGGAAAATCGACTAAATCCAAATCTTCCAGTAACCGGTCGGCGTAGGCTGTAATTTTTAACATCCACTGGCGCATCGGTTGGCGGATAACGGGATGACCGCCGCGTTCGGATTTACCGTCAATAACCTCTTCATTGGCTAAAACTGTCTTCAATTCCGGACACCAATTGACAGCGATCTCAGCCTGATAGGCCAAACCCATTTTATAGATTTGCTGAAAAATCCATTGTGTCCACTTATAATATTCAGGATCGGTCGTATTGACTTCACGATCCCAGTCGTACGAGAAACCGAACGATTTGATCTGGCGCCGGAACGTTTCAATATTTTTTCCGGTCGTTATTTTCGGGTGCGTGCCGGTCTGCAGAGCATAGTTCTCGGCTGGCAGACCAAATGCATCCCAACCCATCGGATGTAAAACGTTAAATCCTTTCTTGCGTTTATAACGAGCTACTATGTCAGATGCAATGTAACCTTCCGGATGCCCGACGTGCAGCCCTGCGCCGGACGGATAGGGAAACATGTCCAGAACGTAGTATTTGGGTTTATCGGAAATGTCTTCAGCCTTGAAAGTCTTGTTCTCTTCCCAGTATTTTTGCCATTTTTGTTCGATTTCTTTAAATGGATACATCTGATTCTCTCTACTTACAGGTTCAATCTCAGTACAATATTCTGAATTTTATGGTATTCGGAATTTTCTTCATTTCGTCGAGAACTTTTGGATCATAATCTTTCTCGATATCGGTAATGACATAGCCGATCTC
>JAZDEI010000268.1:0-14143 GCA_043808945.1 Fidelibacterota bacterium
GTAGTTCATACGGCTGACTTCGGTTACCAGGCTGGTGATACGGTAATGTTAAGTGCCTGCGTCTGGGATTTGGATTACAGCAGTACGGACGCCTATAATGAACATATTTCCGATTATGCACCGAATTGGTGGGGAAGCCAATGGGCCGATCCGTCCTTCGAGAAATATTTCATGTATCGCGGCGTTATTTTAAGCAGTGAAACCAGTTCAAATAATCCGCCGATTGCCAATGCCGGGTCCGATCAGGTGGTGTTTGAAGGTGCTACGGTTCAGCTGGATGGCTCGGCTTCAAATGATCCTGAGGCTTCCGATTTGACCTATACCTGGACTGCGCCGACAGGAATTACATTATCAGATGCAAATATCGTGAATCCAACTTTCGTCGCGCCGCTCGTGGACAATTTGGTACAATATGATATCGTGCTTGTTGTTAACGATGGAGAGTCGAATTCCGACCCCGATACGGTTACCATTTCAGTACAAAATAGACCATTAACGGTTGCGCATGTCGATCCAAGTATTCTTCGGGTGGTGTCCACAGAGAAATCACTTACGATTGATGGCGCACTGGATGAAACCGATTGGGCGCGCCGCTATGATTATCTGGTATTCAACACGAAAGGCATCACCGGCGACGTAGAATATACACCGACCGGAGGAGTACAGGTTACCGGAACGTATGCGGATACGACGACAACCTATGTCAAGGTAATGCATGACGGTCTCGATCTGTACATTGCCCTGGATTCCGACGACAAATCGGTCTGCAAATTCGGCACGAGTTGGGAAGGTGACGGTCTTTTCATGAAGATTAAAACTGCCAGCGGTGCTGCAGTGGAATACAAATTGTATTTCAATCTGAGTGGCACCGATCCGGCGATCGCTTTTGAAATGCCCGGTGCTTATCCGGGTTCCGGTTCTGCGACGGCCGTGAAAAAAACCGGCACGATAGTCAATGACACTACTCAGGTAGATGCGGGTTATACGGCCGAGATGGTGATTCATCTGGATCAGCTCGGTTATACCGATCCGTATGCTGAAGTTGAGGTAATGTTCAATATTTTCGATCCCGACAATTATTGTGGTACCGATGATCCGTACAAGGCCACGGGTGTCTATTACAAGCAATGGTGGGGCAGCGAATGGGGCAGCGCGTTTCGGACTTTACAATTGTCCGACCCGCCGATGAGAACGGCCTATGCGACCACCAGCACAATTACGCTTGACGGTCAGTTGAATGAAGCCTTCTGGGCCAATGCCCAAAGCGTGGATATTGGAGTGGATTCCGAACTGGGAACCGGCGGCTATTATTCCCAATGGGGCGATACGCTCAACAGTTACACCGACCGCAGCAATGCCACTCTGAAGTTCATGCACAATGGCACTGACCTGTATATCGGATTAACCTCCGATGACGCTTCAGTCTGCAACTGGTCGACCGGCTGGGAAGCGGACGGACTATTCCTGTGGATGACGAATTACGGGTCTATTCCATCGGCAAGCGAGCGGATGGAGATCAAGGCCATGTACTTCAGTGGAACACAGGGCTCCGGAATCACTTTCCAGACGAGTGCGACGGTTCCGACCGGTGGAGCGGAAGGGGCTTCGTATGAACCGACCGGAACGGTGACGCAAACGGAGACCAATGGCGTCGATGCCGGCTATAGCCTTGAGGTTGTAGTTCATACGGCTGACTTCGGTTACCAGGCTGGTGATACGGTAATGTTAAGTGCCTGCGTCTGGGATTTGGATTACAGCAGTACGGACGCCTATAATGAACATATTTCCGATTATGCACCGAATTGGTGGGGAAGCCAGTGGGCAGATCCGTCTTTCGAGAAATATTTCATGTATCGCGGAGTAATCCTCTCAACCTCCGAAGCCATTGATAACGAAAAGGTCGCGGTTGCGGATCGTTTCGAGCTTTATCCGAACTATCCTAATCCGTTCAACCCGAGTACTACGATTTCTTTCTCGACCCCGGCAAGCGGACAGGTTCGCTTAGATATTTACAATATTCTGGGTCAGAAAATCCGTACTCTGGTAAACAATGAATTACCTTCCGGTTATCATCATTATGAATGGAACGGTTTGACCGAAACCGGTCTATCGGCACCGACCGGCTTATATCTGTATAAGATTAGTTACGGCAACAACTTCAAGGTTGCCAAAATGGTACTATCCAAGTAAATTGCTTTGCGGCAGCTCCCCGGTTTCGGGGAGCTGCCGTTTATAACCGAGTGGAATGGGGAACATGATGAAACGCATGTTTAAAATCCTATCTGTATTAAATTTATTTGTTTTTTTACCGTTTTTACTAATGGCAGGCACGGCCGGTAAAATCACCGGCTCGATAATCGACGGAAAGCGCGGCGAGCCGCTGACAGGCGTCAATGTCATCCTCGTTGGAACCGGCATGGGTGCTGCGACCGACCTGAACGGTTATTACGTCATTTTGAACATTCCACCTGGTGAATATTCGTTAAAAGTCTCCATGATCGGTTATCAGGCTATTCAGTTGAACGACGTGCCGGTTCATGCCGATTTTACGACCGTTCAGGATTTTAAGTTGTCGCAGACTGTTCTTGAAAGCGCTGAAGAATTGATCGTATTAGGGCGCAGACCGGAAATACAACGCGACCGAACCTCGACAATGTCGGTGGTCAGTTCCGATGAAATTGCCAAAATGCCGGTGACGGATTTTCAGGAACTTATAAATTTACAGGCCGGTGTCGTGGATGGTCATTTTAGAGGTGGTCGCGCCGGTGAAGTGACTTATATGGTCGATGGCATTTCCGTATCAGACCCGTACGACCGGAGCCTGGCGGTGGAAATCGAAAACAGTTCGATTCAGGAAGTCAAAGTAATCAGCGGAACCTTCAGCGCCGAGTATGGGCAGGCGATGTCCGGGGTCGTCAATGTTATTACCAAAACCGGCGATGAAAATTATCATGTCAACGCCGAACTCTATTGCGGCGATTTTATCAGCAATCATACGACGCCATTTTACAATATCGACGACGTAAATCCTTTTGCTATTAATAGCCTGGAATTAAGTCTCGCCGGGCCAATGCCATTAATCCCGAAAACCTCTTTTTATTTATCGGGACGCCGGGCGGTTTCGGATGGTTATATTTATGGCAATCAGGAATTTTTACCGTCGGATTCGTCGAACACGGATGACACCGATTCGGACAATTGGACTATCGAACGAAGCGGAAACGGCAAAGCCCAGGCCATGAGACCGAATGAAAAAGAGAGTTTTACAGGCAAAATATCGACCCAATTAACCAGTCGCTTAACCCTGGACTTTCAGGGCAGCTATTCCGATCGTAGGTGGAAAGATTACGATAATAATTACGATAAAGATTGCGATCATTATTTTAAATACAATCCCGACGGAATCGTGACCAAATATCGGGACCGCTATCAGTATTCCCTCGGGCTGACCCATGTGGTCAGGCAGAATCTTTTTTATACTTTAAAATACAATTACCTCTATAATAACTATGAATCCTATGTTTATAAGGATCCTTACGACGAAAATTATGTCAGTTCGCAATTATTACGCCGTTTGGGTTACGGTTTTTATACCGGCGGTATGGACATGAATCATTTTTACCGTACCACCCGGACGAACACCATCAAATGGAATTTAATTTCACAGATAAATCAAAGGAATGAGATCAAAGCCGGCTGGGAGTATAATCGCAGCAATCTATGGCTGCATGAATATAGTTTGTTTTTGGATCGGACGACCGAATGGAAACCGCAAATCTATCCGGCCGAGAGCGTGAACAATAATGAATATCGCCATAAACCGCAGGAAATCGCCGGCTGGCTCGAGGATAAAATTGAATTTCAGCGGATTAATCTGACGATTGGCCTGCGCTGGGACTATTTCGAACCCGACGGCCTCGTGCCAAAGGATTTACGCGATCCGGACGGTAGTTACCACGAGACGGCCGAGCCCTATACAAAAGCGGCCGCCAAACAGCAATTGAGTCCGCGCCTGGGGATGTCTTTTCCGATCACCGACCAGGGCGCAATTCATATCTCTTACGGTAATTTTTTCCAGATTCCGAATTATGAATACCTGTATTACAACTCGGAATTTGAAGTCGAGGGCGGCGGCCTGAATACCATTATGGGTAATACCGGTCTGGAACCGATGAAGACGACGATTTATCAAATCGGCCTGCAGCAGATGGTCAGCCCGGGCTTAGTTGTGGAATTGACCGGCTATTACAAGGATATTCGCGATCTGGTAGGTACGGAGATCAAGGAATTATATATCATCGGCGATAGTTATGCGCGTTATGTGAACCAGGATTACGGGAATGTGCGCGGGATCGCCATCTCACTTACTCAAAGCCAGATCGGAATCTTATCGGCGGCGTTGGATTATACTTACCAGGTCGCCGAAGGCGATGCTTCGGATCCCAAGGCCGTATTCTACGACCAGCAATCCGATCCACCGCGTGCCAGTGAAATTCAGACGGTGCCGTTAGACTGGGACCAGACCCATACCTTGAATCTATCCCTGAACCTGGCGGACAAGAGGTGGAGCACCGGGCTCATCGCTGGATTCGGCAGCGGTTTACCTTACACGCCCGAATATCAGAATCAGCGCACCTCTTTCGAGAACTCCGAGCGCAAGCCCTACACATTCAATGTTGACCTGAATGCCGAGTATATAATTCCTCTAAAAGGGGCGCAGTTGGTTTTCTTTGCGCAGATAAAAAACCTATTCGATCGTTTGAATGCCGTCAATGTCTACACGGATACCGGCGATCCGGCGAATTCCCTCATCCCGACCTACGTTCCCGAACAGCCGATTCACACCCTGGAAGATTTCCTGACTCGGCCGGATTATTACACGGCGCCGCGACAAGTTACTTTTGGATTGAAGGTGAGCTTATGAAAAACATTCGGGCGATTATATTAATTCTTTCGGCTTGCACTTCATTGCTGTTTGCGCAGGACAACATCGATCAGTTACATGGTGACCGGAAATACCGGAAACAGGGCCTCCATAACGGCAACCTGGTGGAGACACTCTTCTGGAATTTTGGAGAAGTTGCCTGGTGGGGAAAAGAACCTTCCGGAGTCTGGCCCAGAGGCAGTCAACATTCGTACATGGATGGGATTTATCCGATCGTGGCCGCCGAAGTGAACCTAACAAATGGCGATACGATTCATATCGTCGAGGGCGGCTATCGCGAGCACTACGAATCGGGCTCGACCGGGATTGAATTTGCATGGCAGCCTCTGCCGGGTTTTACCAATACCGGTCAGGATTATATCGCGATGAGCGACAATCCCAACACCTGGCCGGAATACTGGCCCGACCAGCCGGCCGCCTGGCATAATGTCTGGAATGGCTACTTCGGGCAACGCACCAACGCCGACCAGGAGAGTTATTTCGTGGTCGATGATTACCAGGATCACGGGCGGGATTTTGACGGGCTTTTCAATTGCGATGAAAACGACAGTTCGCGCGGCGGCCTGGGAATGCGTATGGCAGTACGCGGTTTTCAATGGTCGAATGTATTGGCCGAGGACATTATCTTCTGGCATTATGATATTACGAACGTCAGCACGACTCACTACAACAAGGCCGTTTTCGGAATGTATATCGATGCCGGCGTTGGCGGTCAGAACGATTCGAATGACGATAACGCTTTTTATGACCTGAATTACGATCTGGCTTACACCTGGGACGCCAACGGATTGGGTGACAACAACTGGAAGACCGGTTATTGCGGTTATGCCTTTCTCGAGAGTCCGGGTAATCCTTATGACGGGATCGACAATGACGGCGACGGCGGCGAAGGCACCGGCTCGACTTTTATCTCCAGTGATTTTCAGCCCCGGGTACTCGCCGGCGGCATAATTGTAATCGACTACGACAATCTTGAACCTGACAATAACTGGGGTCGCAAGGTAGTATCCTTCGAGACCGGCGGTGAGGGGACTTTTTACCACTTTGTCAGCGATACGTTGTATGTGACCGAGGGCAACGGCGAACATCGTTTTGTCAGGAATCAGACCGTTAGCGAGACTCCCTTTAATGGCATTGATGACGATCTGGATGGCATTATCGATGAAAACGAAAGTGTCCATACCGGCTTGAAATATCGTGACTGGGTCAGCGGAGTCGGTTTTGATAATTACCTGATCGACGAAGATCGCTCCGATGGCATCGACAATGACGGTGACTGGGATTCGGACCTGGACGATCTCGGCGAGGACGGCGTCGCCGGAACCGGTGATAACGGAGAAGGAGACGGCCAGCCGACTGCCGGCGAACCCAATTTCGACGAAACCGACAAGGATGAATCGGATCAGATCGGTTTGACGGCCTTTGATTCATTTTATATCGGGCAGGGGGTTGAATTCCAGTACGATGAAACCGTCTGGGATCGCATCTCCAATTATCATTTCGATACCGGCAGTCAAAACGGCAACATCGCATTTTTGTTCGGATCGGGGCCTTTCATTATGCCGCCGGGACATTCCGAGCGTTTTTCCCTGGCGCTGGTTTTCGGCGAAACCTTAGACGACCTGAAACGCAACAAGGAAGTGGTTCAGGATATTTATAATGCCAATTATAATTTTGCCACACCGCCCGCCAAACCGACACTGACCGCCGTTCCCGGCGACGGTAAAGTCACCCTTTACTGGGATGACGCCGCCGAGAAATCATACGACAATTTTGCCGATCCGGCGACGAACGGCTATGATTTTGAGGGCTACCGGATTTACCGGGCCAGCGACGAGGCCTTTAACGATAATTATATCATTACCAACGGCTACGGCGAGGCGACCTTTTACGATCCGCTGGCTCATTTCGATCTCGTAGACAGCGTCAAGGACTTTTTCGATATAGACGTGGACGGCGTTAAATATTATCTCGGTTCCGACAATGGTTTAAAACATTCCTACGTGGATACCGATGTCCAGAACGGCAAAACCTACTATTACGCCGTGGTTTCCTACGATCAGGGCTGGGCTGAAAAATATATTTTGCCGTCGGAATGTACCAAGACGATTTTTAAAGACACCTACGGCACGGTTACGACCGATAAAAATACGGCAGTCGTGGTGCCCAATTCCCCGGCCGCGGGGTACGTTGCGCCACAGACGGCTGACGGCATCGTGAAATTGCAGGGCTGGGGCAGTGGCGATATATCACTGGATTTTCTTGATCCCGGCTTAGTAACCGTCAGCGAATATTTACTGGCCTTCGACGATGCGACTCATCCGGATACGATCACTTATTCCCTGTATGAATTGACAACCGATTACGATACGGTCGCGGTATTCGAGGAATCAACCGCCCTGAGCGGAGAGGACACCAATCCCATGTTCAACGGTATGCGGCTCCGGGTGGCAAACGACGCCGTGGCCTATAATGATACTTTCTCAGTTTGGAAAGATGGTTCTAAATCGAATCTGGTGTATTACGCCACATTGAACAGCTACTGGGATGATAAACTGGAAGAGCGGATCGCCAATTTTCCGACGCGCTATGAAATTCAGTTCGGGGTGACCGACAGTTCGTTTTTAAAGTCGGTTTTTAAGCACGAAACCAATTTCCGGGTCTGGGACGTGATTGCCAATAAGAAAGTGCGGGCTTATCTCTGGGAACCGGCCGATCAAAAAGACAGCCTGCTGTCGGCCGGCGACTATATTCAATTGCATTTTCAGGAGGGACGCTTAACCCGCGAAACCTGGAAGATCAACTTCGTTGCGCCTGAAGACGCCGACCCGATCCTGCCCGGCATTGGCGATACGGCAATCATCGCGATCGATCTGCCTTTCCGGAGCGGTGACAAATTTTCCTTTAAAACCTTTGCCGCCGTCGATGATGAAGCCATTGCAAAGAAAAATATCAACAAAGTCGCGGTGGTGCCCAATCCCTATGTCGCTGCCGCACCCTGGGAACCGAAACAGACCCTGGCCTCCGGCCGTGGAGAGCGGCTGATTTATTTCATTCATTTACCGAGCCACTGTACCATACGGATATATACGATGAGCGGCGACCACGTCAAAACGCTGCACCA
Organism: Fidelibacterota bacterium; assembly: GCA_043808945.1. GTDB lineage: Bacteria > Fidelibacterota > UBA2242 > UBA2242 > UBA2242 > JAGNGI01. Next base: position 8,070 of record JAZDEI010000268.1, read on the forward strand.
TGACAATGCGGCCGATGACGGCAGCGAGCCCTGGAATCTGACGACCAAAGACGGGTTAGACCTGGCTGCCGGAATTTATTTCTATCACGTTGAGGCCGGCGAATCCGGACAATATACCGGCAAATTTGCGGTTATTAAATAGGAATGGCGGCGATGACTAAGACACAATATTTAAAACGTTATATAGTGGTAATGGGACTGGTCGGCGCCCTGGCTTTACCCTGTTTTGGCAAAATCACTAAAGTCGGCACGACTATGGGACAATTTCTCAAGATTGGCCTCGGAGCCCGCAGTATCGGGATGGGCGGCGCGGTAGTAGCTTCCGTCAACGATGTCTCTGCTCTTTACTGGAATCCCGCCGCAATTGCCGATTTCCAAAAACGAAAAGCTCTGGCGTCCTATACCGACTGGTTTCTCGAAACGAAGATTGCTTATACAGGTGTTGTGTTACCGATGGGAGCCATCGGAACCTTCGGCTTTTCCTTCAACTCGCTTTCGATGGACATGATGGATGTGCGCACCGTGGAATTACCTGAAGGAACCGGCGAACAATTTTCAGCTGGCGACCTGGCCATCGGCATCTCATACGCGAAGAAACTGACCAACTTTTTCAATGTCGGGTTCAATGCGAAATATATTCGCGAAAGCATCTGGCACTGCGACGCCACCAGCCTTGCTTTCGATTTCGGCAGCCTTTATCGTACCGATAACAACCGCCTGGTGATTGGCGCCTCGGTATCCAACTTCGGCGGCGAAATGCAATTTCTGGGGCGGGATTTGCGGGTTTATTATGATCAGAGTATCAGCGAAACCGGCGACAGCGAAACCATCCCGGCTTATTACGAAACCGACGAGTGGGATTTACCGCTGACGTTCCGGATCGGTCTGGCCGTCAACCTTCCCGAATTTCCTATCGGCGACATGGTCGCTGAAATCGATGCGATTCATCCCAACGACAATAATGAGCAGGTGAATCTGGGAGTGGAATGGAATCTGAGTAAGATCCTTTTCCTGCGAACCGGCTATCAGGCGCTTTTCCAGCAAAATGCCGAGCAGGGATTGACTGCCGGAGTCGGCCTGCGGTGTAAAATGTTAAACTCGTTTTTAAATGTGAATTACGCTTATGCGGATTACGGCCGCTTAGCCGGAGTCCAGCAATTTGAAATGGAGATAGAATTTTAACGATAAAGAATCGGCGTAATGATTTACGCAAGTTTGAGACGAAATACGGCTATTTTTCGGAAAATGGCAACGAATATATCATCAAGACACCCCGGACGCCGAAACCCTGGATCAATGTCATTTCCAATGGTCGTTACGGTCTGACAATCTCACAGGCCGGCGGCGGATTCAGCTGGCTGGATCATTCGGAATTCAATCGCCTGAACCGCTGGCACCAGGACTTAGTCAGGGACGATTGGGGAAAATATATTTATCTGAAAGATGCAGACAGCGGCGAAGTCTGGAATCTAACCTGGCTCCCGTCCCGCACCAAACCGGATGCTTTTCAATGTGCGCACGGATTCGGGTATACCCGTTTTACGACGGAATATAATGGCATCCGAACGATCCTGACCATCTTTGTTCCGTTGGACAAATCGCTGGAAGTCTGGGACATTGGCATTGAAAATATTTCCGGCCGAACGCGCCGGATCGAATTGGCAACTTATTTCGAATGGTGCCTCGGTTCCAGCGCCGATCATCATCGCGAGTTTCACAAGACATTTATCGAGACGCAAATGGATCGCGAGCGCAATGCCGCGCTGGCGACCAAACGTCTCTGGGATATTAGTGTTCCGGGACGCGGACACTGGAATAAAAGTTATCCGTATATCGGTTTCCTGACGGCCAGCCGACCGATTACAGATTTTGAATTCGATAAGGATACATTTGTCGGTCAATTCGGAACGTTGCAGAATCCGGCCGTTCTCGGTGAATCATCCATGCAGAATCACCAGGGCACTTCTTATGATGCCGTGGCCGGGACGTTGGTGCGTTCGGTCATTGAAGCCAATCAAAGTGCCAGAATGCATTATTTGTGTGGTCTGGCCGAAAACCTGGAAGAACTGGACCGGTTCTGCGCGGCATTGAACGATTCTGCTTCCGTGGATAAAGCCTTGCAGGAAGTTCGCGCTTTCTGGGCGGATATGCTAAGCCGGAGCGAAGTTGAAACGCCGGATGAATCGCTGAATTTGCTGACCAATAAATGGCTCAGATACCAGGCAATTTCCGGCCGGTTGTGGGCGCGTACGGCTTATTACCAGCAAAGCGGGGCTTACGGTTACCGGGATCAACTGCAGGACAGCCAGATATTCCTGGATATCGACCCGCAACTGACAGCCAGCCAGATTTGCCTGCACGCCGAACATCAATTCAAGGACGGACACGTTTTGCACTGGTGGCACCCGATTACCGAAGCCGGACTGGACTCGAACTTTTCCGACGATTTTCTGTGGTTGCCGTTTGTGACGCTCAGTTATCTTGAAGAGACCGACGATCCCGATTTCCTGAAACATTCGGTCAGGTTTTACGATGATCCGGGCGGCGCTTCTGTACTCGAGCATTGTACCCGGGCGATCGATTTTGCCCTGAAGCGCATGAGTGACAGAGGCATTCCGCTGATCGGCTGTGGCGATTGGAACGATGGGCTCAGTGCCGCCGGAATCGACCTGAAGGGCGAATCGGTGTGGATCATTCATTTTCTGAATTATATTTTAGTCCGTTTCGAAGATTGGCTGAAGAAATTGGGCGACGAACAAAAAGCCGAACAGTACCGCTCCGAAGCGGCTCGTTTGCGCGGAAAATTGCTGGAATTCGGCTGGGACGGCGACTGGTTCATCCAGGGAACCAAAGACAACGGCGAGTTGATCGGCAGTCATACCAATTCGGAGGGGAAGATTTACCTGAATGTCCAGACCTGGAGCGTAATTGCCGACTGCGCGCCGCCTGAATACCAGCAGAAGGCTATGACGGCTGTCGTTGAACATTTGATGAAGCAGAACGGGCCGCTGTTGCTTTATCCCGGTTACCACGAGCCGGACGAATATATCGGGTATTTGTCCAGGTATGCCGCCGGAATCCGGGAAAACGGCGGTGTCTATACGCACGCCGCAACCTGGGCGATCCGGGCGTTCGCGCAATTGAACTGGGATGAATTGGCCTATCGAACTTTCAAAGGCATTAATCCGATTGAAAATGGTATGAATCCCGATCGATATATGGCCGAACCCTATGTAACACCCGGCAATATCGACGGCCCGGATTCAGCGCATTACGGCCGGGGCGGCTGGACCTGGTATACCGGATCGGCGGCCTGGCTGCAAAAATGTGCGCTGGAATGGATCCTGGGGATTCGGGCCAGTCGCGACGGATTGATAATCGATCCGCACATTCCGTCGGAATGGCCGTCTTATCAGGTTAAAAGAATGTTTCGGGGAACGCAATACGATATTCAGGTAAAAAATGAATCCGGAAAAGCCGGATGTGTAAAACGCCTGGTGGTTGACGGTAAGGAAATCAGCGGCAATCTCGTTCCATTGTGTCGTCAAAAAACCTGCCGGGTGGAAGTTACCCTGTAAAATAGAGAGATACGCGGTGAACAGGATTTGTCGGGTAAAAGCAATTCTGGAATTGGTATTGCTGTTGGCAGTATCTGCGTTCGGAGCTGAAAAAGACAAATTCACTGCGGACGATTTAAAGGGTTTCCCGGAGATTCGGACTGACATTCCCGATACATCGGATCGGGACCAATTTTTCAAAACAGTAGCTTTCGACACCTGGCAGTATTTCCAAAACTCCGTCGCTAAAAACAGCGGGTTAATCGTCGACAAAATTCAGATTAAGCCGGTGGAAATTGCCGATTACACTTCGATCACCAATATCGGTTTGCAGATGGTGGCGATTATCTCGGCTATGGATTTTGGTTTTATCGATTCGGCCGCGGCCGCGAAAGATCTCAAACAGATAATCGCGGTTTTGCAGCGCTTGCCGCGTTACAATGGCTTTTTCTACAACTGGTACGATTTAAAAACACTGACAGAATCGCAGAAATACATCTCGTCGGTGGACATTGCCTGGCTGTTCAGTTCCTTAGCGACAGTCGGCGAAACTTTTCCGGATTTGGCCGGAGTTTGCAACGAGCTGATAGAGTCAGCCGATCTTAAATGGCTTTACGACGATTCATTGCATCACTTTTACCTGGGATACGATGCCGGGAAGCAGGAATTTACGCCTTATCATTACGGATTGCTCTGCTCGGAAAGCCGGATTTGCCTGTATCTGGGCATTCTGCATGGCAAAGTCCGCCCGGCGGATTGGTATTACCAGGAACGCACTCTGCCGAAGGATTACGATCAGCAACAGGTGCCGCAGGGAGGCTGGAAAACGGTTTTCGATATTCGCTATTTTCACAGTTATTATGAATACGATGGTCAGCAGATTGTGCCATCCTGGGGCGGCGCGCTGTTCGAATTCCTGATGCCCGGCCTTTTTGTGAATGAACGGGAATTAGCGCCCCTTGGAATCGGGGAAAATAACCGGCGGGCGATTCAGATCCACGTCGATTACGCCTCGAACAAGAAGCATTATCCGGTTTGGGGAATGTCGCCGTCGTCAATTCCAGCGGGCGGTTATGGTGAATTCGGCGTGCCTGAGATCGGCGTAAAAAGCGGCGGATATGCGCCTTCCGTGGTCAGTCCGCACGCCTCGATTTTAGCGGTAGCCTATGATCCGGCGGCTGTGTTTCAGAACCTGAAAACCATGCTGGCGAAGTATCCGGTTTATGGAGAATACGGTTTCTACGATTCCCTCGATCCGGTTACCGGCAATGTCGGCCGGTCTTATCTGGCGCTCGACCAGGCTATGATCCTGATCAGTCTGAATAATTACCTGAACGACGGCAAAATTACCAGGCGTTTCGCACAATTGCCCGGATTCGACAAGATAAAAAACCTTTTATCCGAAGACAGGATGTTTTAATTGATCTATGAACATTAGAGGAAAGGAGCGATTATGAAACAGCTCGGTCGTTTTATGATAACATTTGCCTGTTTATTATCGGTTTCACTTTGGGCTGACGACTTTATATTTTTCGATGACAGTCCGTCGAACAATTCGTACGATCCCAGCTGGGGCTATGTCACTTCACCCAGTGTGCTCTCACGGGTTGGTGAAAAGTTTCCCGTCAGCACGGAACATTATTTCCAGGGGCAAAACAGTCTGGTGCTGGGCTGGACGTCCAATAGCGGCGACTGGGGCATTGCCGTAGCCGAGATCGGCTGGCTGGGACATGACATCAGTGGAAAAGACACGCTGTCTTTCTGGGTTTATACGGATGCGGTCATCGCCTCGGCCGAATTACCCTTGCTCTACCTGGAGGATTTAACCAGTCAGAAAACCGGGAGAGTCAGTCTGTCCGATCATATCGGCGACATCCCGAATAGCGTGTGGTATAATGTCCGGATTCCGTTGCAGCCATTTAAGGATAATCCCGGCACGGCTGATTTAACCAAAATTAAGACGATTTTCTACGGTCAGGATTCGGCCGATGGCAATCCGCATCTCTTATATCTGGATGAAATCCGGATGGTTTTGGGGCAGAGCGTCGATATTACGCCACCGGCGGTTCCGACCAATGTTACCGTTAAGGGTTATGAAAAACATTGCACGATAAAATGGGATCTGGTCAGCGATGAAGACGTCGCCGGCTACAATATTTACCGGGCTTCTCCGGGCGGTTCCTATAAAAAGGTCGGCGCAGTTACGGAAAGTCTGCCGGTCTATTCGGATTATCATGGTTTGGTCGGACGAAGTTTTTATTATAAGGTCAGCGCCTATGACGAGAGCTATAATGAATCCGAGCTGTCGGGACAGGCATTCGCTACGACGGCTGCATTGGACGACGAGGGCTTGCTGGATATGGTTCAGGAAATGACCTTTCGCTATTTCTGGGAATATGCTCATCCGGTTTCGGGGCTGGCCCGGGAACGCTATCCGGACGGCCCGGAAACCGTGACCTCCGGCGGATCGGGAATGGGCATGATGACGGTTCCGGTCGCTATTGAACGCGGATTCAT
>JAZDEI010000269.1:0-6151 GCA_043808945.1 Fidelibacterota bacterium
AAAATCACCGGCTTCTTCGACCTGTACTGCACCTGTGGCCCGCTGATTACCGCCAGATTTCAGAAATTAGCCAAACGCTATGGCTATTTTCGGGTAAAAGAAACCGGTTGGCCGAAGATTGATTTACTGCTGAGACCCTTCGACCATACTGAACTCTGTCGCCGCCTGAATCTCGACCTGAATCGTAAAATCATTCTATATGCGCCGACCTTCAGTCCGAAATTCAAATCCTCAGATGAAATCATCAAAGCCCTGCATGATATGCCGCGTACTGACGAGCAATGGATAATCAAGTTTCATGATCTGATGGCCGTTGAAGATAGGCTACGATTCCAGAAATTGCCGCCGGATAAATTCAAAATTTATTCTGGTCACGACAATACGCCGTTGTTGCAGGTCGCCGATGTACTGATCTCCGATACATCCTCGATCGTTTATGAGTTTATGTTACTGGACAAACCGGTCGTGACAATCGGCGCGCGAGTCCGACCCGAAAAGGCCATAAATCTTGCATCGGTTGAGGATTTGCGTGCCGCAATCGATCGTTCACTGCGCGATCCGCGGGAATACACCGAAAACCGGCGTCGGACACTGGCGCAGATTCATCCGTATTACGATACCGCAAACAGCCAACGAGTTTTGACCGCTGTTGATGATTTTCTGGCCGATCCGGATATAGTCAAATTGAAGAAGAAACCGCTGAATCTTTATCGCAAATATAAAGTGCGGCGTAAGTTCGACGTTTGGTTCTAAAATGTTCTACAACGCCTTACATGGCCGACAGCTTGCGCCGGAACAGATCGAACGGCTATGCGACCGTGAATGGATCAAGGCTAACGCCCGGCATATTTATAAAGACAAGGTCAATATTCTGGCGGAAGTCGATGTGGAAATCGAAGGTGTCGAAAAACCGGTTGTTATCAAATGGTTCAGCTGGCGTAACCGCATTTCACTCTGGTTGAGTCCGTTTATGCGCTCACGCGCTAAAAAATCCTGGGATGCTTCACAAAGTTTGAAAAGGTGCGGAGTCAAAGTACCGCCACCGATCACCGCATACACCCGGCGCCGGTTCGGAATCATACGTCGCAATTTTCTGCTGACCGAAATAGTCACGGATTACACTTTGGCGCGCCGCTGGTTGAGAAATCCGGCGACAACTGTCGATGAAAAGACGGCCATCGTAACGGCAATCGCTGAACTAATTCGCAAAATGCACGACGCGCACATGGTACATCACGATCTCACGCCCGGCAATTTTCTGGTAAAAAACAGTGACCCGACCGATATTACGATCACCGATCTGAACCGTCTTGAGCATAAACTATTTCTTAGCCGGAAACTGAAAGCGTACGATATTGCTAAACTGAATTTATGCAACTGCCGTCTGGTCAAGGAACATTCCGGCTGTCTGTGGATATTATTTCTTGAATGTTATGACCATGATGAATTCGATAAAAACAAAATCGCCTTGCGCGCGGCCCTCAAACGCCGGGAAATAAATCGTCGGATAAAGGCCATGCGCAGACAACTCGACCCCAAAGCACCCGAAAAAGAATGAAACCGCCAGTCGCCCGCTATCTGAAAATTGTTTTTATCATCGCATGCCTGGCGCTGGTTGTAACCGGTCAGGAACGGTTGAACAATCGCTTCCCGATTGGTGAAGAACTGACGTATTCCGCCTGGTTTAATTTCGTAAAAGTTGGTTATTCGACGATGACGGTTAAGGCGGTCGAATCAATAGGCGTCTTTCCGGTTTATCACGTTGAGTCTGTGACAGAAACCGGGCAGGTTTTCGATAAAATTTACCGGATCAGTGATCGCGTGGAATCCTGGATCGATCTGAACGGGCTTTTTTCGCGCCGGTTTGAAAAGCATTTACGGGAAGGAAAATATAAGAAAGATTATCGGGCTGACTTTGATTATGCCGAAAAAAGGGCTTACACTTCGCGCGACACACTGGCAATTACCGGAAAAGTTCATGACGCGCTATCGGTCATCTATTGTGTACGGAGCGAACATTTAGTACCGGGCCGGATCATTAAATTAAATAATTTCGACAATGATAAATTCCGCCTGTTCAATGTTATCGTCAGGAAGGTCGAATCTGTGAAAGTACCGGCGGGCGATTTTCAATGTTTCGTGCTGGAACCGTACGCCAAAGAGGGCAAACTTTTCAAGAACCAGAACAAGATGACGATCTATCTCAGCGCCGATTCCCTGCGCTTGCCGGTCATGATCGACAGTGAGGCTAACTTCGGCAGGATGGTCTTTAAATTAGAGAAACGAACTATCCGCGATCGATAAATTCCCGCAGAGCCGCGACCATTTCCGGGCTGTGCGTGCGGAAATTTGTTTCCAGGTCGAGATAGTGACTGCCTGGCAGAAGGGCGTTAATACGCCGGATGTTTTCGAGGTTGTGCAGGCTATCATGTGAGGCACCGAAAAGGAGTACCGGTACCTGAACCTCCGCTAATCGCTCCCAAATCTTATATTTTGCCAGGGCCAGAGCGGCTTTCTTCAGTTTGAATGGATCGGCGTTATCGACATTGGCGCAATACTTTTTATACTGTACCTGATCCTTTTCGACATCCAGTCGGAAATTGCGCAGATACCATTTAATGACCGGCTTGAACGCTAAGTAAAGCGTTGGGGGGAAGCATTTTACGAAGTTTTGCCAGCCGCGTGGAATGTAGAATTCAGCGTTGATTCCAATAAGAGCCAGGCATAACGGTCGCCGCTTTAAAAAGCGGCAAGCATCAACGATAGCAGTCGCGCCCAGCGAACTGCCGCATAAAAGGTAATTGTCGTCGGTTAAATCGAGTTGTTCAATAATTGCTGCCAGATCGCGGGCACAGTCCTCGACCCGATACTTTACCCGGCCGGTAACGACCGATGATTTTTTCTCGCGGGTTTCGACGTAATGAATCGTGAAGTCGCGGCTCATGTCGCGCAGAACACTTGTCCAGGTGGAGATGAGCGAAATCCAGCCCGGTACGAAAACCACGACCGGATTATTGGTTGGCGCGGACTGCTGAAAGGTGATTAACCTGAGACTGACATTATCGTTGACCTTGATCTGGCGCGCCTGCCAGGTCGCAGAATCGGCGCAGAATTCCGAAAAATCTTCCGTCGTCAAATTCAGGTCACTTGTTTTTGCTGTTCATCATGGCGTACCACTTCTTATTCTGTTTGTACAGCATTTTGAAAGCTTTGAACTGCCGGTCGTACAGCTGCCGGTTTTCCGGATTGGGGTAGAAGGTTTTTCTGATTTTAATATATTTCGCAATATCGTCGAACGTTTCGATATAGCCCAGTGACCAACTGGCGAGCAGGGCAACGCCCTTGCCAGCCGCCTGTTGTGGATCTTTAACCTGGTGAATCGGTCGATTCATGATATCGGCCATGATCTGACACCAGACTTCACTGGTCGCGCCGCCGCCCACAAAATTCAACTCATCGACCCGTTTATAGAGTTTTTCCATTGTTTCCATAGCCCAGCGGGCGTTCATGGCAATGCCTTCAAAAACTGCCCGGATGATATGATCGCGGGTTTGGTTCAGACCGATATTGTAGAGACCGCCACGCAAGGTATCGTCGTTCAGCGGACAGCGCTCGCCATAAAGCCAGGGCGTGAAGATCAGGCCGTCGGAACCGGGTTTGATTTTTTGAACTAAAATGTCGAGAACCTGGTAGATTTTATCAACATTGTATTCCTGCCTTAATTTCTCACCGTGATAGATGACCTTGTTCTTGACCCATTCCAAGCAAATACCCATCGTGTCCTGCGTGCCGATTCCGAGATAATATTTCTGCGGATAAGCGCTACCGATGCAACCGGCGTAATGCGCCAGGTCGATCTTGCGCTTGGTGAAATGACCGGCGACGCCGCCGCTGGTGCCGATCCGTACATGCAATTTGCCGTCTGTTATAGCTCCGGAACCGAGCGCCGAAGCCGAAATATCACCGGCGCCGGTGATAACCGGTGTGCCAGGCAGGAGACCGGTAGCCCGGGCAGCTTCTTCAGTAATTGTACCGGCAATGGCCGCACTCTCCCTGACTTCCGGCAATTTATCGATCTCAATGCCGACCATTTTACACAGGCGTTTATTCCAGCAATTGCGGCGCTGGCGGGTGTCCATTAGCCACCAGACGACTGCCAGGTCGACCGATTTGACATAGTTGCCAGTCATCAGGAAAATGACGAAGTCTTTAGGATCGAGATATTTGTAAGTCGCTGCGCAGACTTCCGGTTCATGTTTTTCCAACCAGAGGATTTTTCCAATAATGTCTTTGCCAGCCAGACCCGGAGCGCCGCCTGTTATCAGTAAAAATTTTATAAGACGGAAGATATTGTAGCCCATGATCCGCGGCCATGTCCAGATGCGATCACGCATGATGTCGCCGGCACGGCTGTCTACCCAGGAAATCGCCCGTCGGAGCGGTTTGCCTTCCCGATCAACCAGCACAAGGCCTTGCATCTGTGAAGAAAAAGTTACACCCACTATGTCTTGCGGATTTACCCCGGTTTTTTTAATCACGTCTAAAGAAGTTTCAGTGACCGCATTCCACCAGTCATAAGGCTCTTGTTCGGCGAAGCCCGGCTGGGGAACATAGAGCGGGTACTCCTTCTTAGTTGAATCGATAATATCGCCAAAAACGGTCACCAGCATGGCTTTGTCAGAGCTGGTACCCATATCGTGCGCTAAAATATATTTCTCAGACATGATGCCCCCAAGTTATGATTGATTTGTTTTTAAAGTTGAACGATTATCCCCGACAAACCGTTTTATCTGTCAATTCTCAATAAATCTCATAAAACGCTCGAATCTATTGAATATTTTATTTAACGGCAATAAACTTGTTCAAGGGGGAATTTTCCGGTAGACTGGATAAAGTCATGCAGTTGTCACTCGATGGTCATTCAATAGTCATACAATCGCTATTCATATTTGTGGATAGGAAATATGGCGGATAACTTTAACTGTAAACCAAAACCGGTGACTACGAACTCGTAACTCGCCAACTCGTAACTCGGAACTGAAGAAAGTAGCGGTGACTAGATTTGAACTAGTGACACATGGCTTATGATCCCGACGGATCGGGACTAACCACTGAGCTACACCAGAAAAAATCCACGATAAAAAATGCCTTAGGCTAACCTGCAAAATTAGTCAATATCTTTAATCTCAACCTTAACCTTTACCTTAACCTTCCTTGTAGCGGTGACTAGATTTGAACTAGTGACACATGGCTTATGAAGCCACTGCTCTAACCACTGAGCTACACCGCCATCGTTAAAAAGCGGTCAAATTTAAGCATTGAATATCAAGGATACAATATGGACGAGCTCTTGGCCGCTTTAAAATTTTTCGTTACATTCTGACTGCTTGAATATGAGGCTTACATGAATGATACAATCTTGATCCGGAATCCGCTGATCTGTGCGACCATGACGGGTGATCGTTCTGTTGACGGTGAAATTAATACATTTTCCGGCGGTCATATTTATATCGAAAAAGAGCGAATCCGTTCAATTGGCCCGACTTCCTTTCCCGGAACGGCGGATGTCATTATCGATGCCAGCCGGATGGCAGTGTTGCCGGGATTGGTCAATACGCATCACCATTTTTTCCAGACCCTGACGCGCAATATTTTTTCGACCGAGAACGCGCCGCTCTTCGAATGGTTGATGACGAACTATGAAATCTGGTCGGGATTGACCACGGAAGCGATTCGGATCAGCACGCAGGTGGCGATTGCCGAACTGCTCAAGACCGGGTGTACGACCACAACCGATCATCTGTATCTCTACCCGGAAAACGCCGGCGCGGATTTGCTGGATCAAGCTATTTTCGCTGCGCGCGAACTCGGAATTCGTTTTCAGCCGACGCGCGGCTCGATGTCGCTCGGCCGTTCGGATGGTGGCCTGCCGCCTGATTGCGTTATTCAGAAGGAAGACGACATCGTATCTGACATTCGCCGCGTCGTGAAATTATTCCACGATGATTCACCGGGCGCAATGACACGGATCGCACTCGCGCCGTGTTCGCCGTTTTCAGTGACGGCCGAACTGATGCGCACCGCGGTAAAGATAGCCGACGAATACAATTTGCAAATTCACACTCACCTGGCAGAAACGATCGACGAGGAA
>JAZDEI010000270.1:0-2254 GCA_043808945.1 Fidelibacterota bacterium
GGTCGCCAGCATTGGATCGAGTACGATCACCCGTTTTTCTTTCAGACTCTGCGGAAATTTCTGATAATATTCATGGGCTACGGCGGTCAATTCATCCCGCTCCAGCCCGATAAAACCGACCGGCGCCCACGGTAAGAAATCCTTTACCGGAAACAACATCGATATTCCGGCCCGCAGAACTGGCACGAACACCAACGATTCCTGAATACTATAACCCATTGTAGCCGTCAATGGAGTCTCGATCGGTTTCTCATTTACCGGCAAATCCCGGGTGGCCTCCATGATCATAATCTGGGAGATGATGGCCGCATGCTGCCGGAAATTCACAATGCCGGTGTTTTTATCACGCAGATATGTCAAAGAATGTTTGATTAGTGAGTGTTCCACAAGATGCACGTTTTTCATCGGAGAATTCCTGAAATTTAAATTATTACGATTCGAAAAAGCGCCTGGTTGTTATTACCCTGAAAGTGGTCAAATTTTCTGCTCTATTGAATATTTACATCGGTTAAGCTGACAACATATTTTAAATCGGCACGGCCGATTCCGTCCGGATTTTCAACTGTAGTAATGGCTAAATTTTCAATCTCGATTACAATCTTGACCAATCCGACCGATCCGACATATTCCGTATAATTAAAGCCGATAGAAGAGGTATATTCTCGTTGAACCTTGAAACAGTCGTAGCGACCGGCATCCGTTTCGACGGTGACTTTGCCAATGATGACCTTTTTAATCCGGTACGGATCGTAGGTATAAATCCATTGTCTGGAGACTTGCATCGGGTAAAGATAAACCAGATTCGGATCATCCAGGACATAAAGACTATCGTCCATCGGTGACGAGTTTAGGACGCTTTTTTCCAACTGCCTGATGAAGTCGATTCCATCATTAAAAAAAATATCCCTGAAGCGAAATTGTTTTTGGGGATTGGATTTCGCCAGGTCACTGCTTTCATAAATCCGATAGGCATATTCGTACATTCCACTGGTATCATTACCTAAATAAGTATAGGAATCGGAGATGTCGGGGCCCCATTCTCTTATCTCATAGACGTTGATAGAATTGATCGTGGTGTCTCCGGTAACAACATCCTGAAAACCCATCGAATAATTATTCAGGCGCCATTTGATCGAATCGGGATGAATATCGGAATAGGTGACCGACAGATTATAAGTCCAGGTATTACCAATGGACAGTGGATATACGAAATCACCGCCGACTGGAATACCGGGTTTGACAGCATCTTCGCAGGATTGAACGACACATAGTGAAATCAGGATCAATAAAAGGAAAGTGGCGTTTTTCATTTACAACTCCCTTCTACGTTTTAGGTGTAACTTGCGGCAGTGAATTTTTCTTCTTCTGCAATTGCCAGTAATGTTTTTCGAATTCGGCGTTCAGATCGACGGCTTTACCTTTTGTGATTATCATTTTGCGTGCCAGTCGGTCGCAGATTTCATTATACAGATTGTTATCATGTCCCGGGACGTATTGCCAGATAATTCCGGAGTGATTCAGGGCATCGAGTTCGCGCCAGAGTTCCTGGTTTTTCACCGGTTTTTTGTCAGCGGTTTTCCAGTTCTTCCTTTTCCAGTTAGCTAACCAGGTCGTAATACCATTGCGCAGGTACTGGCTGTCGGTAAAAAGGGTGGCGTTATCGCCAGGTTTCAATTGCTTCAGGCCGCTGAGTGCGGCGATGATCTCCATGCGGTTATTGGTGGTGTCCGCCTGATAACCGGCCAGGACTTTCAGCAATTTTTCCTGGTTGAAAATCAGGGTTGCCCAGCCGCCGGGGCCGGGATTGCCCGAGCAGGCGCCATCGGTATAAATAATCAACATTTATTCTTCCGTTTCCGTCGCCGTACCGGCCGCCGGTACGGTTTCAATTCTTATCATTTTATCGTTATCAAAATAAATCTGCCGGTCGCTGCCATTTTTATAGGAATAAATCCACATTTCGTAAAACTGCCCGCCACTCGTATTGAGGCGGGTGCGGGAAGTCGGTTCGCCCAGTAGTTTTTGTATTTGCGCAGATGTCATACCGAGCTCAGGTTCGGGAGCGTTAGGTGGCGGATTGAAAGTTCGGGTGATCTCAGTCTGCAATTTTTGCCGGGCGGCCGAACGTTTCAGATATTCGATACCATCTTCCAGGTTATTAATATAGGGTAATGTCAGGGTGCGGATATCCGGGCGGAGCGACGTCGCCTGTTTCAGCGATTCGAGCGCCAGGGCGATGCTGTTTTTATCAACG
>JAZDEI010000271.1:0-8634 GCA_043808945.1 Fidelibacterota bacterium
ACCCTTGAGATCAGTCATCACAATACCATCCCGCGATGATGTAAACAGTGTGCGGTACTTATATTCACTTTCCGATAAAGCTTCCTCCGCCTGCCGACGGTCAGTAATATCCTGGAGAATGAACAGTCCGCCGGCTAATTGACCGTTTGTATCTTTAATCGGTAAGCCATCGATCGTCAGGATAGTATGTTTGTTATAAAGTGAAGTGAAAGGGAAGATGATATTATTAATAGATTTTCCCGCTAAAACATCCCTGATTTTTCCGTCTATCCCGGCAGCGATCACGTTAGGCATCTCGCTTAATTTAGTTCCCATCGCTCGGGAAGTGTCGCGCTGGGGAACACCCAGGATTTTTCGCATGGTTGGATTTTCATAAACAATGTGACCGTCTTTATCAGTCGCCAAGATGCCGACCGGCGAATTCTCGGTCAAATTGCGATAGCGTTCTTCGCTCTCGCGCAATTTATTTTCCATTAGTCGGCGATAAGTAATATCCGAGCAAACTCCCAACATTTTATAGACGGTGTCATTTTCGTCCCATAGAGCTTCACCCTTGTCGATCCAATACTGGATCTTTCCATCTTTACGAATAATGCGATACTCCTCGACATAAGGCATATGCATTTTCAGAGATCGATCGATGTTTGTAATCACGCGATCGTGGTCGTCCGGATGAATGATTCCTTCCCAGGCTTCAATAGTTCGGGGAAATTCACCGGGTTCGTAACCTAACAGAGCGTCGATTTCGCCAAACCACTCTAATTTTCCACTCTCAAGGCTCCATTCCCAAATCAAATCACTGGCATTTTGAGCGGCAATCCGGAAACACTCCTCGCGATCTTTCAAGGCCAATTCCATCTGCTTGCGCTCGGTGATATCCTTAGAAACGATCGTAACTGCAATTGTTTTGTTCCCGATTGAGCTAACGACCGGACTTAAAGTTCTGAGAAAATAGCGATTATCGAGATGACTCCGATGTTCATAAGTCAGCCATTGTCTGGTTTTAAAAACCTTTTTAATCTTTTTAGAGAAATCTTGTGCTTCTTTGGAAGGATGAAAATGACGATATGACTTGCCCACCACCTGTTCGACCGGCAGTTTGAGTCTTGTCAGATAGGTACTGTTAGCAAAAAGGAAACGGCATTGTTCATCAACCAGATAGATAGGATCCTTACTCGACTCAGCCAGAGAGCGATATTTCTCCTCATTTTCGCGCAAAGCCTGTTCGGCCCTTTTACGGTCACTGATATTCCGGACGGTGACAATAAAAGCTTTTGGATCACCTGAATCGTTTTTGATTACAGCCGCATTTAATTCACCGCTAAAATGAGTCCCGTCTTTTTTTAAAAAGGAATATTCGACATTCTGGACAGTCCCTTCCGCAAGTGTTTTTTTGATATACTCAATCGCCTTGTTGTGATCTTCGGGCGCAATCAAATCGAACGCGTTTTTGCCAAGTAACTCCTCCTCGTGTTTGTATTCGTACAGTTCGAGGGTTTGCCGGGAAATAAAGATAATGTTACCCTCGAGATCTGTCATCGTCACGGCATCGGGCAAAGTTCTTACCAATGTCCGATACAATTCCTCGGATTCACGCAGGTCTCTTTCAGTCTGTTTACGCTCGGAAATATCGCGGCTGATTCCAACTATGCCGTTGATTTTATTTTTATTGTCTAATAGCGGTACTTTAATTGTTTCAAAGATGATCATTCTGCCATCAGGTGTCAAACTGCTTTCTTCAACGCGTTGTACCCGGCCGCTCTGCATAACAGCCTGATCGCTCCCGCAACATCTCTCAGCCAGATCAGGAGAAAGCAAGTCCAGATCGGTCTTAAAGAGGATCTTTTTGGCCGGCAATCCGGTCAATTTTTCAAAGGCATTATTAAACAGAAGATATTTGCCGGTATCATCTTTAAAATATACGATGTCAGGGATGGCCTGGATCAGAGATTGGAGCTGATTATAGTAAATCCGGATGGTTTCTTCAGATATTTTTTTCTCGGTCAGATCGGTGGTAATAATATAACGCGTGATGATCTGTCCATTCTCACGGGTGTATGAATAACGATTATGGATATAACGGCGGATACCGTCTTTGCGGCGTATCCAGAATTCAAGTTCGCGGATACCATATCCGGTTTTTTCCTCATCATCGAAGATTTTCTTAAGACGTTCCTTTTCTTCCGGCTCGGCGAAATCGAGCATATCCAGATTGGTAATATCAGGTGAAAGATCGCCGAAAATCTGGGAGACCCGCTCGTTAAAATATTTTATTCGTCCGTGTTCTATAATTATCAGACCGTCAGAGATGTTTTCGGTCATCTTTCGAAACATTTTTTCACTATCGTTGAGAGATTCGAAAGTCTTTTTTTGCCGGGTGATGTCGTTAATGGTTACTAAAATGTTAATCTTTCCATCATCATTGACGATTTTCTTGGTAACGATTTTGATCCAGATGACTTGCCTGTTTTTAGTATAAATCCGGCACTGCCGGGAAGTTATTTTTTCACTGGTCAGAACTATTTTAAATTCTTTTTTCAGGAATGATATATCTTCCGGGACGCAAAAATCAAAAATTTTATGGTTAATTATTTCGTCTTGCCGATAACCTGCAAACCGTATCGCCGGACTGGAAAAATATATTATACCTTGCGGATTGACAATCAGGATAGTTTCGTTGAGCTGTTCAACGATTTGCCGAAATCTCTTTTCCTCTTTGGCGATTAAATTAGCCGAAGCCAGGGTTTTCAACTGCTCGGATTTCAGTTTAAGGGCATTCTCGATAGCCGGAAGCAACCGGATCAGATTTGCCTTTAATACGT
This sequence comes from Fidelibacterota bacterium, assembly GCA_043808945.1. Taxonomy (GTDB): domain Bacteria; phylum Fidelibacterota; class UBA2242; order UBA2242; family UBA2242; genus JAGNGI01. The sequence continues at coordinate 2,823 of JAZDEI010000271.1, forward strand.
AATCCCAGGCGCCGTTTTTCATACATTCAACCGCGGTTTCTTCATTTAGGGAACCGGTCACGAAAATAAACGGGATTTCGGGGTACCGGGTTTTAACGTATTCAAGGGCTTCCAAACCGGAATACCCGGGAAGTTTATAGTCCGCCAGAATCAAATCCGGCTTGAAATTTTTCAGATTGGCTACGAAATCAGCCCTGGTTTTGACAATTTTAACATCCGGTTTAAAACCACCCAAAGAGATTTCCCGGATAATCAATTCGGCATCGTCTTTATTGTCTTCAAGTAACAATAGGCGTTCTAGAACAAACATTTGCTCTCCCATCTTCGGTTAAATAACAAAGAATCGAAAGTAAAATCTCACTTTAATTTTGTGGCTGGCAGATATAGATCAAACTGAGTGCCAACGCCAACCTGCGAATGAACCGTAATTAATCCACGATGATTTCTGACAATCGTATAGGCATTTGCCAGGCCAAGCCCGCTGCCGCCCTTTTTTGTGGTAAAAAACGGATCGAAGATTTTATTGATGTTCTCCGGTAAAATGCCGGCTCCCTGATCTATGATGGAAATTTTGATATATTCGCCGGGACGGAGCATGATGAAATCGTCTTCTGCGATGCTGATGTTGGACGCAAGTAATTTTAATAAGCCGCCATCCGGCATGGCCTGAATGGCATTCAACACCAGATTATTTAAAACCTGATTAATCTGACCTTCATCCATCTCGACCGGCCAGAGATCGCTGGCAACTGATATTTCACTCCGTACATTCGAGCCGGTCAGCATAAAAGCAGAGGACTCGCTGATTAAATCTGCAATTGAGCCGGTTTTTAAATCCGGGACTCCACCCTTGGCAAAAGTTAATAATTGTTGAGTCAGATTGCGGGCCCGGATACCGGCCGACTCAATATTTTTAATATACTTTTGAAGTTTCTCGTCTTTTTTAATAAGCATTTTTACGAGAGAAGCATTACCCAGAATCACGGTTAAAATATTGTTAAAGTCATGCGCAATTCCGCTGGCTAACACGCTGATGGATTTTAGTTTTTCATCTTTCTGAATCTGCTGTTCAATCTGCCGAGGAGAGGTCATATCATGGATGATCGCAACGATCTGCCGGAATTGGTCGTTTTCTTTTTTAATCCCGACCGCGTTGATAATCAGATCAACCGGCTGCCCGTCTTTCTTATACAGTTTGAATTCCTTGTTATATGAGGTGCCGTTCTGAATGATATTTTTTAAAATTTGGGTGGCTTTCGGTAAACTCTCGGGTTGAAGGAATTCGAAGGCCGAGTGGCCGATTACCTGCGCCGGACTCATCCCGATCAAAGACTTGACCGACGAGTTAACGTCTAAAATCACAGCATTCTGGTCGACTATCGCGATCACGTCGGCAGCAGTCTCGAAGATGGAACGATGCAGCTCTTCGCGGGCGATCAAATCCTTTTGGGCCGCGGCCAGTAAATCTTTTCCCTTTTTCAGATTCAGGGCGTTTTTCACGGCCGCTCCCAGCCTGAGAATTCTTTCCTTAATGACGTAATCCCAGGCACCGGCTTTCAGACATTCGACCGCCACATCTTCACTGATCGAACCGGTAACAATAATAAACGGCACTTCCGGGCAAACCTGTTTGACGACTTCAAGTGCATCCATTCCGGAAAATTGAGGCAGTTTGTAATCAGCCAGGATGACTTCCGGTTTGAATTCTTCCAGTTTATAGATAAAGTCCGACCGGTTGCCAACGGTAACCGATTTGAAATTAAGCCCCTCTTCCTTCAGTTGCCTTTCGATTAATTCGATGTCGAATTGCTCATCTTCCAGGATCAGAATGCGAATCTGTGATTTCATATTGCTCTCAAATAATGCCGACTGAACGGTTTCAGTATTAATCGGTCGGCGGCTGATTAATAATCAACCAGTATAGCCCCAGGTCTGAAATACACTTGATAAATTCCTCGAACTCAACCGGTTTGACGATGTAACTATTGACTCCCAGACGATATCCCTCGATGATGTCTTTTTCTTCCTTGGAGGAAGTGAGGATGACAACCGGGATGACTTTGGTACGTTCGTCGCTTTTGATCTTTTTTAGTACCTCCAGGCCGCTGACTTTGGGTAATTTCAGGTCCAGCAAAATGACTTTCGGTCGATTCTTCAGATCACGGTCATTATATTGGCCGGTACCAAAAATAAAATCGAGCGCTTCGGCACCGTCATTTACAACAAAAACCCGGTTGGTCAATTTGTGTTTCTTTAATGCCCGCAAGGTTAATTCAACATCCTGAGGATCATCTTCAACCAGCAGGATTTCGATAATATTACCATTCATTTCTTCCTCCAGATAGTGCAAAATTAGTTAATTAATTGGCAAAACCCAAAACATAACAAGACATCGTCGTTGACCAATTCCGGGCTTAATGCCGGAACAGATCCGGGCTGTCGGAATCCGACCAGCCGATGCTCTTGTTTTGTGAAACTGCCAGTTCGATGGAATAGCAAACATCGGTTTGGCCGGATCAATCCGTAACTGGTAAAGAAAAATAAAAGGTTGCGCCCCGATCGACGGTGGCTTCCGCCCAGGTTTGGCCATTATGCCGGTGCACTATCCTCTGAACCAGCGCCAGCCCGACCCCCGTACCTACGAATTCCTGCTCGGTATGCAGACGCTGGAAGACACCGAACAGTTTGTTGACATAGCGCATATCAAATCCGACGCCATTGTCTTTCACACTAAAAATGTAACGATCGGCTTCCGGCTGGCAGCTGACCGTAATCCTGGCACTATCCCGTTTGCGGGTAAATTTTATCGCGTTCGACAGCAAATTTGTTATCATGATTTTTAATAAACCGGCGTCACCTTTGACTTCCGGTAAGCGCTTCAAATTCAGTTTAATGCTCCGCCCGGATTCGTTTTGGGTTAACTCGGTGAATACTTCTTTAAAGATTTGATTCAAATTGACGGAAGTGAGTAAGAGCTCCTTACGACCGGCCCGCGAAAATTCGAGTAGATCAGAGATCAGTTGTCCCATTTTCCGGGCATTATAGCTGATGACGTTAAAGAGCCGCTGACCTTCAGGATCGAGTTTGCCGACATATTCTTCCAGCAGGATTTGGGTAAATCCGTCAATTGCCCTGAGCGGGGCCCGCAGGTCATGCGAGACTGAATAGGAAAAGGCTTCAAGCTCTTTATTGGCGGCTTCCAGCTGTGCCGTACGCTGGATGACACGTTGTTCGAGTTCCAGGTTTATATTTTTAATGATCTGTTCCGCGTATTTGCGATCGGTAATATCAGTCATCACTGCAACCCGGGCGGTGTGTCCTTTGTAATCGAGGTCATGCGAGCAGGCTAAAATAGTCGTATAAGAACCGTCTCTTTTACGGTGATGCCATTCGCCCACGTTATGATAGCCGTGCAATTGCGAAGTTATCTCGGTGATCGGTTTTTTTTCTTCTTCGGGGTAAAGGTCGGTTAAAAGCATAGCGAGAGCCTCATCCATGCTGTAGCCATAATGTTTCTGAAAGGCCTCATTAACCGCCAGCATTTTCAGCGTGCCGCGTTCATAGATTAACATCGGTGCCGGATTATGCTCAAATAAGAAACGATAACGAGATTCGCTTTCTCGCAGATCTTCCTCAATTCGTTTTGGTCCGGTGATATCCTCAGTGATTGTGATAAAGTAGTTTGGTCGGCCATCTGCGGTTCTGATCAGAGAAGTCGTTATTCGGGCCCAGATTAAGGTACCATCCTTGCGGATATAGCGTTTTTCCCACGACTCGGAACTCCGCAGGCCGGTCACCATTTGGCGGATACGCTCCTCATCCTGATCCTTATGTTCGGGGTGCGTGATCTCGGTGTAACTGAGTTTCATCAACTCGTCGCGGGTATAACCCAAAATATCACAAAGACGTTGATTGACCTGCAGCCAGGCTCCGTCGGGTGAAAGAATCGACATACCCACCGCAACCTGCTCGAAAGTGTGGCGGAAAAGTTCCTCACTCTCCTTCAATGCATCTTCGACTAATCGGCGCTTTGTAATATCCCGAACTATGCTCTGATAGTAAATCTGTTCGTCAATTTCGATTTTTCGCAGGCTGGCTTCGATCGGGAAGATGGTACCGTCTTTATGCTGGTGATTCGTCTCGTAGACAACGCCTTCCTTGCCCTCTATTTTTTCCAAAATCTCATCTAGTTTCAACCGTAATTCTACCGGACGGAGCTGAATGATCGGCCTGTTTACCAATTCTTCCCGGGTATAACCATAGTAATCGATCACCCGATCATTCATCTCGAGAATCTCAAATTTATCGTTTAGTAAAAAGATGGCATCATTAGCGTATTTTGAGAGATAATCATAGTGCTTGACCAATACCTGGTGCTCGAGCTCAATCTGATACTTCCGGGTTTCCGTCTGCCTCCGTTTAACCTCTATGAAATAAAGTATGGTAATCCCGGCAATAAAAATCGATAAGATGATGACAAGAAATATCATGCGTTGTAATTGCTGGAGTGGTCGCAGGACCTCATCGCGATCGATCTTAGCAATCAGATACCAGGGTGAATCCGGGATATGGCGAATAAATCCCAGAACGGGGACATCCCGATAGTCTTTGCCCTCGACGTTTCCTTCTATTTCACGCACTGCCATTGCTGACAACAATGACTTATCATCAATTGCTCGCGAATAATTTAGAGGCGCATTTTCCCGATAACGTAACTTTGTTAGGTATTGGACATTTTCGCCATTTTTTCGAACGAGAGATACTTCTACGGAATGGCTTTTAATTAATTCGTTCTGTAAAATGGGGAACAGAATACGGGCTGGATCTATAATCATTTGCATTACGGCCAGTGCTTCCGACTTATTCCCGGTTTTTATAAGGATAGGAATATAGGTACAAAGAGCAGGTTTATTTTGAAAATTGAGTTCTATATCATCGCATATAATTTTTTGCTGGTTGGCAGCCTGAACCAATAGTTCTGTAGAGACTAATTTTCGCGGAGTTGATCCTGGTGGAAAAAGGGGAGATCCATCTGGAAAAAATAGCCGGACAGTTGAAATATTCACGTTTTTATAATAGACTTTTATTATCGATCTTAATTGGACTGACTCCATCCGGTTTTGAATGAAATCACTCACCGATTTAGCGAATCTATTATCGTTTAAAATTGTTTTCGCCTGTGCGTAATAGGATTGTCGCCATTCGCTGATTTGAGCAGTTTTTTCCCGGGCAAGGAACTCTAATTCACTCCATTTTTCGCTATAAATCCTATTTTTTTGATTTTGATAATAAAAGTATCCGGAGAACAAGATGATCAGGATAAACAGTATAAATACATAGAGTGCCAACCACGAAAAATGATTGCCTGCGGTCTGCTTTTTCATACCTTAGGTTCCTATTTGGTTACTCTCTCATCGCTGGTTGAATTTAAGTGACGAAATAATGGAAGTAAAGTACGATTTTTTAATAATGTGTTTACTCGTCAGTTACAAGACGGAGCAACATTTTTGTTAATACTCGATTTTGCATCTTGTGATTTCACTAAATTTTATGCAAATTAAGCCCGGTTTTTAAAATTGATCGCGGGGTGGAGCAGCTGGTAGCTCGTTGGGCTCATAACCCAAAGGTCGTTGGTTCGAATCCAGCCCCCGCTACAAAAGGAAAAACAAGGACTTAGGAAGATATCTTAAGTCCTTTTTCTTTTCAATAAATTGTGATTCCCCACGCTATTCCCCACATAAATCATAGAAATTTCTGATTATTAGACTGTGCCAATCGGGATTCAAATAAAAGGCGAGAGTTATTTATATTT
>JAZDEI010000272.1:0-5167 GCA_043808945.1 Fidelibacterota bacterium
TGCTTTGAAATGAACAAGAATATCGAAGCCGAATCGGATACTGCCAATTCGGGAATGGCTTTCGGTGTCGCCTTCGGCGCCGAGAAAATCAAGGACAAAGGCCAATGGCAAGTGAAATGTATCTATCGGAAATTGGAAAAGGACGCCTGGCTGGATTTCCTGCCGGATTCCGATACTTATGGCGGCAAAACCGATGTCAAAGGCAGTGAATTTATCGTGCAATACGGCCTGACCAGGAACGTTGTCCTGGGGCTGGATTATTACAGTATCGAAAACCTGCGCGGCACGATTAAGCCCGAGCAGTTGTTACAAACCGATATTCAATTTAAATTCTAAGTTGAAAGGAATAAACGATGAAAAAGTTATCAAATATAATAGTATTAAGTCTGACAAGCATAACCCTGGCTTTAGCCGGTGGGACGACGAAATTGCGGGTAGGAGGTTCGACGACTGTTCTGCCGATCGCGCAATTGGCCGCCGAAGAATTCATGAATGCCAACCCAAACGTGACACTTTCCGTGCAGGGCGGTGGTTCCGGAGTCGGCATAGCTTCTTTAATTGATGGAACCAGCGATATAGCCGATGCTTCCCGCGCGATGAAAGACGATGAGATCAAGACTGCCGTCGCCAAAGGCATCAATCCGGTCGCGCATGTCGTGGCGATGGACGGAATTGCGGTTATTCTGCATTCCACTAACAAGATTGACAACCTGACTATCGATCAAATCCGGAAAATCTACACCGGAAAAATTTCAAACTGGAAAGATGTCGGCGGCGAAGTCCGCAAGATTGTGGTGCTCTCCCGCGATTCGGCCAGCGGCACATTCGAAGCATTCGCCAGCCTGGCGCTAAATGGCGAAAAAGTTCGCAAGGATGCCCTGATGAATGCTTCCAATAAAGCCATTGCAACCACGGTCGGGAATACGCCGGCGGCAATCGGCTATGTCGGTCTTGGTTATCTTTCAAGCAAGATCAAGGCTGTCACAGTTGAAAACATCACCTGCACTAAGAAGAATATTCTGACCAAGACCTATCCGCTTTCCCGTCCGCTCTTCATGTACACCAACGGCAAACCCAAAGGTGAACTGAAGAATTTTATTGACTTTATCCTGAGCAAGGAAGGGCAGGAGTTGGTTGAAACCGCCGGATATGTAGGGTTGAAATAGTACGGTCAAAAAAATAATATATGTGGAAGCGCACATGACAGACTATGGTCTGTCATGCCGCTTTATTGAGAGATAATGATGAAAGTATCCCGGGAAAAAATGATCCAGTCGCTATTCGGCGTGCTGGCGTCCGGCTCGCTCATTTTCCTGCTGGGAATAATCCTGATCCTGTTTCAGCAGGGCTTGCCAGTCTTTCGGATCGTTAATATTTTCCAATTCATCGGTGGCCAGTCATGGTACCCGACGGCCGATCCGGCCGAGTTCGGTATTCTGCCGCTGATCCTGGGAACGTTATGGATAACGGTTGGAGCGATGCTGTTTTGCATTCCGGTTGGCATCGGAAGCGCTCTGTTTCTGCATGAAATTGCCGGATTCCGGTTGCGCTCGATCCTGAAGCCGATCATTGAAATCCTGGCCGGGATTCCGTCGATCGTCTATGGATTTTTCGGAATGGTGATAATTGCGCCATTCCTGCAGAACCTGCTGGATATTCCGGTTGGGCTATGTGCTCTGACGGCCAGTCTGATCCTCGGCATTATGGCGGTGCCGACCGTTTGCAGCCTGGCGGAAGATGCTTTGAATTACGTGCCGAAAAGTTTCCGGGAAGCCTCCTATGCCTTGGGTGCCAATCGCTGGCAAACTCTGACACGGGTGGTAATTCCGGCGGCCGGTTCCGGTATCTCGACCGCCATCATTCTCGGTATGAGCCGGGTTGTCGGCGAAACGATGACGGTCCTGATGGTGGCCGGCGGCGCGGCGGTTATCCCGAAGAGTTTTTTAAACCCGGTGCGCCCCATGACGGCCACGATTGCGGCTGAAATGGGCGAAGCGGCGGTCGGCAGTCCCCATTACCATGCCTTATTCGCGATCGGCCTGGTGCTTTTTCTGTTTACGATGGTCTTCAACGTCGTTGCCGAATTGATCAGCCGCAAATATCGTCTTAAACTGGGACTCGGCCGATGAAAAAAAATACGCGTATCCAGTTTCTCGGTTTTGGGTTTCTGTACCTGTCGATCATCCTGGCAGTTCTAACGCTCGGTGCGATCATTTATTTCATAACAGTCAACGGTATTAAAGTTATCAGCTGGGAATTCCTGACGCGCGTTCCCCGTCATGCCATGACCCAGGGTGGAATAGCCCCGGCCTTAGTCGGAACATTTTACCTGACGGTCGGTGCGATCCTGTTCGCTCTGCCGATGGGATTGGCCTGTGCCATTTACCTGACCGAGTACAGTCCAAAAAGTTCAATCGTCAACCTTCTGCGGATGAGCATCAACAACCTGGCGGGTGTGCCATCAGTCGTTTTCGGTCTGTTTGGATTGACGGTGTTCGTCAAGTTCTGCGGCTTCGGGGTTTCGATCCTGTCCGGCAGTCTGACGCTCGGCATCATGATCCTGCCGGGCATAATTTCCGCGGCGCAGGAAGCCCTGATCGCCGTGCCGCAATCATTGCGCGAAGCCTCGCTGGCGCTGGGCGCCACGCAGTGGCAAACCATCCGTAAAATCGTCCTGCCGTCGGCGACGCCCGGCATTTTAACCGGAGTAATTCTCAGCGTCGGTCGCGCGGCCGGGGAGACCGCGCCGATCATGTTTACGGCGGCGACCTTTTACACCCGCGGCTTTCCGCATTCGGTCATGGATGAAGTCATGGCGTTACCCTACCATATCTATGCCCTGATGACCGAAGGCACTTTCCCGGAACGCCAGACCATGATCGCCTATGGTTGTGCGTTGTTGCTTTTATTCCTGGTTTTAATGGTTTCGGGATTGGCAATTTATCTGCGCCAAAAACAGAGGAAATATGAGTTCGTTTGAGAAAGTCCGCATCCGCGCGGAAAATGTCAATTTCTATTATGGTTCGAAACAGACCCTGAAAGATGTCAGCATGTCGATTTTCAAGAACCGTGTGACGGCCATAATCGGGCCGTCCGGATGCGGTAAATCGACTTTCATTCGCCTGCTGAATCGGATGAATGACCTGATTCCCAATACCCGGGTGGAAGGCCGGATTCTGCTCGATAGTGAAAATATTTACGAGCCGGGCGTCGATGTCGTGGCCCTGCGCCGTAAAGTCGGAATGGTCTTCCAGAAACCGAATCCCTTTCCGAAAAGCATTCGCGACAACCTGAGTTTCGGACTGAAGGTGAATGGCATTAACGACGCGGAATTTATTGAAAATACCGTGCGGCGTTCGCTGGAGGAATCCGCGCTCTGGGAGGAGGTCAAAGATCGGTTGCACGAAAGCGCCCTGAAATTATCCGGCGGCCAGCAACAAAGATTGTGCATCGCGCGCTGTCTGGCAGTCGCGCCGGAAGTCATCCTGTTCGATGAACCGTGCGCCAGCCTCGATCCGATCTCGACCAAACGCATCGAGGAATTGATCGAGCAATTGAAAGAGCATTATACGATCGTGATTGTGACCCACAATATGCAACAGGCGGCCCGGATTTCCGACTACACCGCGTTCATGTATCTCGGTGAATTGATCGAGTTCGGTACGACCGAAAAGATATTTACCGTGCCGGAAGATAAACGCACCGAAGAATATATAACCGGCAAGTTCGGTTAATAAATAAACAAGCAGAGGAAAAATATGTTGACAAAACGGATCCAGGAATTAAAGCAGTCCATCATCGAATATGCGGCGCTGGTCGAAAGCATGATCGATAAAAGCGTCCGCGCCATGACTGCCAGGGACGGTAAAACCCTGCAGGCGATCATCGAAATAGAAGAACCGAAAGCCAATGATTTCGATCTGCGGATGGACGAAGCCTGCATCAATGCTATCGCTCAGTATCAGCCGCGGGCCCGCGATCTGCGCACAATCATTATGATCCTGAAAATGAGTAACGATCTGGAAAGACTCGGCGATGGCGCCGTCCATATCTGTAAAGATGCCCTTTATCTGATTGAACGTCCGGCTTTCCGACCGATTCCGGCCATGAACCGTCTGGCGCAGGAGTCACTCGGGATGCTCAAGGACAGCATCGATGCATTTATTAATGAAGATGCTGAATCCGCCCGCGGGATTTGCGGGCGCGATGATGTAGTCGACGATTTGCGCGATAAGATCGTAGCCGATCTGACCCAATCGATGGGCGAACAACCGGCGACGGTACCAATCGCGCTGCGTTTGATGGACATCAGCCGCAAGCTGGAACGGGCGGCCGACCTGTCAACCAATCTCTGTGAAGATATTATTTTCATGGTACAGGGAAGGGTTATCAAGCATCATAAGGGAGAGTGAGGAAAATTGAAAAATTTGGATTGTTTATTTCAAATTTTTCCGGTGAATCGAGACACCGAAATAATCATTATGAAATTGAAAACGGCCTCACTAAAATAAAGTGGCAGATGGATCGGGAGCGAATTATGCTGAGACAAGTCAAAAATAAAATTGGGCGAGCTGCGATAATCCCATTTCTGATGGTAATAGTCAGCTGGTTGCCAAGCTGTGCCTCTATTCAGCCTTTCACTAATATCTCTCCGGAACAGGCCGAGGCTCTGATTCGGCGTAAAGCGGACGACCCGCATTTCGTACTGCTGGATGTGCGCACAGTGAAGGAATTTGATACGGGGCATCTGGCAGGTGCGTTGAACATCGATTTTATGTCGCCTGATTTTACGGACAAAATCGGTGAATTGGATAAATCCGCAACCTATCTGGTTTACTGCCTCATGGGTGGGCGGAGCGCACAGGCGATGAAACTGATGCGGGAGAAGGGATTTAAAAAGGTCTTCAACCTGGAAGGCGGCCTGAAAAAGTGGCAAACCGAAAGTCGTCCGATAGAATAAAAACAGCAACTACCTTAAAGTCAAAGTCAAATCAAATAATCTTCCCCGTAGAAAATATCCGGAAGGCAATCAGAATTTAACTCGGTTTCGACCGCTCTCCTTAGCCTCGTAGAGTTTTTCATCCACAGCTTTCACCAGATCGTCTTTTGTCAGGATATGTTTACTGTCGATGGCTACTACGCCGCCGCTGATCGTGACATGCAGGAA
>JAZDEI010000273.1:0-2796 GCA_043808945.1 Fidelibacterota bacterium
GCCAATCTTAACCCGATCGACGCCCTGCGTTACGAATAGAAAGGATTTTTACTATGAAACGTGTTTATATAATCGGTCTGCTTCTGCTGATGACCATTTCTTTATCTGCCGCCGAGAAACTCACTCTCGGACAATGTATTCAGGCGGCCGAAAAGAATAATAAAACATTGCAACAGGGCCAAATCGGCGTACAGCAATCTACCCTGGATGCCAGGTCGAAATATGCGAATTTATATCCGTCGGCCAATGCCTCCGCCAGCGAAAGCGGCGGCAATGGCAGTTCAAAATTAGGCGCCGGTGCAAGTATCAGTCAGAGTCTGTATTCACCCGGATTGTACTCCGAAATAAAATTAGCGAAGAACAAGACCGAAATCGCCCGGCTCGATCAGGAAGAACTTGAATCTGAAATCCGCACCAGCGTCGAAACGGCTTATTACAACATCCTGACCGCCCAGGGACTGCTGAATGTCTACCGTGAAAATCTAACCGCCGCCGCCGAAAACCTGCAAATGATTCAAACGATGTACAAGCTCGGCACCAAAACCGAATCCGATGTTCTGAAGGCCGAAGTTCAGAAAGGCGAAATCGAAAACAGCCTGATCAGTGAAGAACTTTCCCTGATTAATGAAAAACGATCAATGTCGATTCTGATGGGAACCTCACCGGAACAGGATTTTGAGGTTGAGGATATCGACGTTGATCAGATTAACATTCCGGATTTGACCGAAGCTAAAAACCTGCTGCTGAACAACAGCCTTGAATATCAGTCTATGTTAAAATCGCTGAAAAGCGAACAAATCGGTTTGCAAATTGCCAAAGAGGCTTATCTGCCAACAGTCAGCGCCGGTTATAGTTACTCGAAAGACTGGACGAGCGGAGTCACCACCGACGGCGTCGGCTCATGGGGACTCTCGCTGAACATTGGACTGTTCGACGGATTCAGTAAGAAACAAACGGTCCAGAAAAGTAAGCTCAACCTGAAAAGTACCGAAATCGGACTGGAGGCCAAGGAACAGGAATTGCTTTCCACCCTGCTGACCTATTACTCCAGTCTCGATAATTATAACAAGGTAGTCATTCTCCAGGAAAAGACTCTGGAATCCGCCCGCAAGAACTATGAACTCGTCACCCGGCAATATGAACTCGGCATGGCCACCATGCTGGAGCAGACCAATGCCCAACTCTCGGTGCTGGTGGCCCAGACCAACCTGGTGAAAGCCAAATATTCCCGCAAGATCGTCGAATCACAGATCAGGCAACTGCTGGCGACGTAAGGAGAAAATATTCTAACCACGAAGTTCGCTGAGGAGGCGAAGGAGTATCATTCTTGTCTCAATGCTCCGGCGTTGAGACAAATCAGAGACTCAAATCCGTGTCAACGCAGGAGCGTTGGCACGAGGATGGATGACATAGTAAAAAAATATTGTTAATCTTGTCTAAAAATATACCTACTGCCGGGGAGCGCGGCAGAGCGAGTAATATGCGCCGGCCTGAGCATCAAACCAGCGGGCGACGATTGTGGCGCCTTTGAGAGTCAAATCGTAAGATTGTTTCAGGATAACTGATTCTACCGTTGTGCGATTATCCCGTTTGGAGGTGTGGATAGATTCGGTCGAAATCTGAATGTTCTTTCCGACATCGAAACGGGCAAATTCATCGGCATCGTACCAGGCTCTCAGCCAATTGCTGTATTTAGCGGCCATGCCGACGCCGTAAACGTAACCGCGTTCCGTTGGCAGATTATTAATCCAGTCCGGTCTGGGGCCCCAATCATTTTCACGGGTTGGATCTAATCGCAGGTTGTCGGATTTCGGGTATGCCAGTAGAACGTAATAACCTTCGACAGTAATCAACGAATCGACGACAGAGTAATTATTTTTTACAGTCCGCAGATCCGTTTCCTCGTAATATTGCTTGAAAGACGGATTCAGCAGGCGCAGGCGTCCGTCGGCCAGTTCTTCCAAGTCGAAGATAAGCCGGATACTGATCTGTTTGGCCATGTTTTTCTGGGCCGATTCGATGGCGGCGGCTTTGGCGCGTTTCTCGTTGATAAACTTTCCGGAACAGCCGACTGCCAGCCGAACGCCCGGCGGCGCTTTGGGAAGCTTCTCGAACCAGGTCGGGATAGATCCTTGAGCCGGGGATAATACTATCCAGCCCATTATCAGGGATATTAAAGATAAACCGGCTTTCATAATGCAAAAACACCAAGCCCGTCCCGATCAGGATCGGGACGGGCCGGGCAATGAAATTATTCGCCGACGCTTTTCAGTTTGTCGATTTCTTTTTCCAGTTCTTCGAAACCCATATTGGCTTTGGCTTCATTATAAAGCGATTTCTGTTTACGGGCTTCGTTGAGGGTTTCCTGGACGAGTGAATTTAGGTTGTACTCAGCTAGCGAATAACCGTGGTAGCTGGAGCCTTCGGTTTTCATCTCGCGTTTGATGATCCGGCAGCCCTTCAGGACTGTATTGGCAACTTGTTTGCTGACGGAGGAGGTGAACTCCAGAGCTTCGGCATCCTGTCCGAGGCCGCTCTGTTGCATAAAATCCTTCATCATGTTGGTGACCTTGACTTCGATCGTCCGGGCAATGGCATCGCGGGCGCGGGCGTCAGACGCATCTTTGGCGAGAGCCATGCTCATTTTGAGAGCATCGCCGGCCTGGTAGATAGCATCTTCCGTTTGTGGCGGATTCAGGTACCATTCCGGGATGTCAGCCATTTTGGCTTTCGGTTTTTCAGCGCCGCAATTCATGACAAACAATGTCACGGGAATCAATAAGGCAAATACGAGTA
>JAZDEI010000274.1:0-4527 GCA_043808945.1 Fidelibacterota bacterium
ACCGCCTCATTGTTCAGCGGATTATTGTCGTTATAATCGAGTTGCCGGAATTCACCGCTTTGTTTGAAAAAATAACAAAGACCGCCGTTCGTACCCAATAAAAGCCGGCCGTCGGGCAACTCTCTGATGATATTAATGAAATTATTTCCGGTTACGGGAGTTGTTCTGTTATAAAAACGTTGAAATGTACCACGCTGGCGGTCGAACAGGTTAAGCCCTTCTTTGGTGCCGATCCAGAGATCGTTCAGGTTACTGTTAAAAATGCAGGTGACGTGATCACTGCTGATACTGTTTGGCTGGTTTTTGACGGTCTTATATTGAATGAATTCGCGATCGCGCCGGGAAAATTTATTCAGCCCGCCGCCCTCCGTACCGACCCAGAGCGTGCCATCGTTATCTTCGAAAATTGCGAGAATGGTATTGTTACTGAGACCGCTCGGATTTGAGACCCGATTGCCGTAAAGGCGGAACTTCTGGCGGTTTTTAACAAAGCTGTCAATGCCACTGCCATCCATGCCGATCCAGATAACGCCCGTTTGGTCCTGGTAAATTGTCCGCGCGCTGTTACTGCTTAAACTGGAGGGATCGCCGGGATCGTTCCAGTAACGCCGGAAACCGTTTGTCGCGGGATCGAAGAGATTAAGCCCGCCCTGAACCGTCGCAATCCAGATGTTTTTATCGCGGTCTTCAAAAATGTCTTTGACTTCATTGCTGCCGAGACTGGTTGGATCGGTAGCGTCGGTCTGGTAACGGGTGAACCGGTGGGTACTGCGGTCATATTTTCTTAGTCCGTTATAGCGACTGCCGATCCAAACATTTCCGGCGCTGTCTTCAAAAAGAGCCGAGATTCTTTCCGATTCGGCATCGAAGGAAATATGTTCGACGGTCTGGTCTTTCCGGTTATAGCGGTAAACATTGTCCGGAGTGCCGATCCAGAGATTTCGATCGCGGTCTTCGATTATTTTGGTGACATTTTCCGTGAAAACCGGGCTGTTCGGATTGGAGGGTTCATAATGAAACGGAATAAAAACGTCGGCCCGCCAATCAAATTGAACCATCCCGCTCCGCGTGCCGATCCAGAGGATTCCATAACTATCCTCAATAATGGTGCGTACGAAATTGTCACTCAGGCTTTGTGGGTTTCCGGATTTGGCGATCCACCAGGAAAAACTTTCGTCTCCGGGATTGAATCGGTTTAAACCACCGCCCTCGGTGCCGATCCAGAGATTATGGGATTTGTCTTCGTACAGACACCGAATCCAATTGGAGGAAATCGACGTGGAATCATAGATGTCATGATCGAAAACCGTGAAATTATAGCCGTCATAGCGGTTGAGCCCATCCTGCGTCCCGAACCATAGAAAGCCGTAACTGTCCTGTAAAATGCAATCGATTCGGCCATCGGAAAGTCCATTCCGGATATTCAGGTGGTCGAAAACGATCTTAACTTCCTGGGAAAAAAGAAACGCTGTCAGACTCAGTAAAGGAAAAAGTATGCGGATTATTTTACGAGACAGATTCATTTTACTAACCGGTCATTCATGGTCATCCAATAGTCATTCAATTGCTGAGCGGGACCACTGGTCGGTTCCAGAATAAAAAATTTGAATTTTGCCTCGAAGAGGCTCCTGCGGAGCAATTTGCAATCTCCAATATTCAATCTGCAATCTACAATTTCTGTCTCACGGCTTCCACTCGGCGATAGTCTCGATATAGACTTTAGTTTGCGGATCGGTGGTATAGAATTCGTTGGAGTTGTAATACCAGCCCAGGATTTCCGAAGCGCCGCCGCTTTCGGTCGTGATTAAAAAGCGGTTGGCGAGATGCCCGAAATAATTGGCCTGGTCGCGGGGCGATTCATTGTCGCCGCCGCTCGGATCGACCGGAATCCAGCCGTAATTCGGCAGATAGACTTCGACCCAGCGATGAAAAACATCATCCCAGCAGACATCGTCGCCGCGCACCACCACCGAGCCGACATAGCGCGCCGGGAGTCCGGCAGCCCGGCACATGGCGATGAAGACGAAAGTGTATTCCGAGCAAGAACCGTTGCCGCGTGCCAGAACGGTCGGCGCCGTATTCCAGCCGCCCACCCGCTCGTAATACATTTTGGCGATCAGGTAATTGAATATCTTGCGGGCGATCCAGTACGGATTCTGCTCTTTACCGACGGCGGCCTGCACAGCGTCCAGGATGACGGGATGATCGAACTGGTACTTTTCGTTATTCTCAAGATATTTTTGTTTGATGTCTGCCGGAATCTTTTCCAACCCGCCGACTTTTTCAGGATATATGAAGTATTGGACCTCATAAACCGTCAGGTCGGCCGTCATCTCGAAATTGACTACTTTGCCGGGCTCGATATTTTTCATGTTGAAATGCGTCGCCGGCTGTCCCCAGCGATCGGTCACGGTCTCGGAATATTTGGGTGAAAATTGTAAGGCAGCATTCAGCGCCTGTGTGTCGCGATTTTGCGGCATGGCGATGTAGACGTCGAGATCGCGGATTTTGCCCGGCCCGAAATTACGCGTCTGGTGTGTAAAAAGAACTTTGGCCTTGCGTTCGTTTTTACGAATAAATTTTTCGTCATCGCGCACTTTCAATTGGTAGAGTTTGTCATTCTGGTAATCGACCGCCCAGAGCGATTGCCCGTCGAAAGCCAGGCCTTTGGTATACGGTCCGGGCGCCGCAGTGATGAAAATGACGCAGCCGCTATTTGGATCGACCAGACAAATCTCGTCTTTAGCGCGGTCGGAAACCCAGAGGTATTGACCATCAAAAGCCAATCCGCGCACTTCACCGGATGGTGCTTTAAAGGTTTTAATCGTAGTGCCGTCTTCCGGGCTGAACTGAATGATCTCATCCGAGCCGTCATCGGCACACCACAGATATTTGCCATCCCAGGCCAGATCGCGCGGACTGCTGCCGGGCGCATCGACCGTTTTCAGAATCAGGCCGCTTTTCGGATCGACCTGGTAAATCTTGCCATCCTTATTGTCAGAGACCCACAAAGCTTTACCATCCCAGGCCAAACCCATCGGCCAGTAACCGGGCGACGGCAATTGATGCACGACCTTACCGTTGGTTTTATCTATACAATACAGTTGATCGGTTTTTCGATCGGCCAACCAGAGATTTTGCCCGTCGTACTCCAGGCCGGTAGGGCAAGTCGAAGGTAAATCGAAAGTCTTGACGATCTCGCCGGTATAAGCCGCCAGCAAAACAGGAAGCGCGAGCAATCCATTCAATCGGAGAAATCTTTTCATAAAACCCTCCCGTAAATATTTAGTGTTACGAGTTCGGAATTATTGTCCCAATCAGATAATTGAGCCCTTGTTGATAGGCCGACAAGCCGGGCGCCAAAATGCGTTTCGAGGCGATTTCACGTAAAGCGGATCGGGCAAAACTTTCTCCGGACAAGGGCATTTCAGCCAAATGAACTTCAGCGACCGGCATTTTGAAAATTGCCAGCAATTCCTGTAAAGCCTGACAGTTGAGCGCCAGGGCTCCCGGGCTGATCAATAGTCCGGAGATGTCGCCGCGATTGCGGGCTACGGCTTTCAGCATATTTTCTTCGGAGTAAAGTTGCAGGATTTTCAATTCGACGCCCGCCTCCCGCGCCATGCGTCGTAAAGCCGTATTGACTTTGTCCAATGTCAGGCGCGTTCCGGTCACGGCGGAAAGCTTGCCCAGGAAGGGCAGATTGGGTCCGTGAATGACTAAAATTTTCATGGCTGAAAAATAGCAGGGATTTCGCGGATTTGCAACAGATGTGATAAAAGTCAACCGGTTTTCCGAAATTGTCAGTCAACACAATTCAACCGCAACCAGTTGATTAAACTTAGGCCGGTTATTTTCGGAATTATGAATTAATGCAGTTGAAAAAGAAAATAGTAGGATTGATCGTCATAATATTACTGATGTTGATATCGCTGATTGTCGGTATACGCAGTAATCACCGACCGGTCAGCCAGACGGCTGAAGCCGGCAATAATAAAACCGTTCGCTAAACACACTCTCTGACGCGGACGACCGAAATTATCGGCGGTTCGCCAATTTCGCCAGCAAGCGCAGAATTTCGAGATATAGCCAGACGAGTGTGACCAAGAGACCGAAAGCCCCATACCATTCCATATATTTCGGAGCGCCCTGCGCCGCACCGGATTCGATGAAATCGAAATCAAGAACCAGATTCAGCGCCGCGATCACTACCACAAACAAACTGATACCGATGCTCAACGGACTACTGGCATACATGTAGCCAATATTGACTTGAAAAACCCTTAGGATTATCGTGACCAAATAGAAAACCAGGATGCCACCGGTAGCCGCGACAATGCCGAGTTTGAAGTTTTCGGTGGGCTTGATCAGGCGGGATTTGTAAGCGATCAGCATACAAAATAAAGTTCCGAAAGTCAAGGCGACGTTCTGGAAAACGATGCCAGAATAACTTTTTTCAAAAAGGGCTGAAATGCCACCCAGGAACAGACCTTCCAGGACAGCATACAGCGGCGCGGTGAAGCGCAC
>JAZDEI010000275.1:0-9790 GCA_043808945.1 Fidelibacterota bacterium
GAGCCCCAGGCGCCCGGCAAATACTGATAAACCAGGTTATAAAAATTGGCATAATCTTCATCCATCGGAAGATCAACAGTATAAGCGTCTTTATGCGGTGTGAAATAATCACCACGTACACCGACATTGGCAATCATGCCCTGAAATTCCAACTTATCCTGCAGATAAACTCCCAGCTCGATCGGCGTTACTGTCATGTACTGCCAGGTATCGGGCGTCCACATTTTTTCCGCTTGTTGCCAGGTGCCGGAATTTATATGCAAAAAACCATATCTGAAGTTAATACCAGTTTCGAACTGATGATTATGACCGACCTGGGCTGTCAGGTTATAATTGACATCAAAAGTCCAGGAATAGGAGGAATCCGCCTGTTGAAGTCCGCCATAGATTGTAAACAGATCTGATAAATCCTTACAGAAATTTGTCGAGCTGTTCGGAGTTCCGATCGTCGGATAATTACAAACCCAGATACGGGAATCGATCCTCCTCCAGGAGTCATCCTTAATCGTATCGGCCGCAAAGGAGTGAATTTCGTTATCCTGATAGGCAAATTGTAACTCCAGCGTCTGAAAGGCCCGTGAGGAAATGGCATGACTGAACTTCAATCCACCCATCAACCAGCGTTGATCATAATAGAGTAACCTGCTTTTATTATACATATTTAAATAGCCATCCCCACTGCCTAAAATTTTTGCTTGCAGGTAGGTAGACTGCTGAGTGCTGGAAAGGAAACCGAACCGGCTCGAGTTATCGATCAACGCTCCGCCCATATAAGATGGAGAATTTGAGGTATTGGTCTCGACCTTTGCATACAGACCGTTTAAAGTGATTTTCATCTTCGGAGTCAACTGGGTCGTAATTTTCAATTGGGTATTGATATCCAGATAACTGTCACGCGGTCCGATCGGAAATGCGAACTGAGTCTCTTCATATTTGCCGCCCAGAAGGAACGTCGATTTCTCTAAAATATCCCCCAGCAAGGGAATCCACTTGCCTGGTACGGGTCCGGTTATTGTTCCTTCGGCATAAACATCCGGTTTTTTAGCAAATTGATACTGCGGATGCTGGATGAGCCAAAGCCGCCGCTTTTGATCGGCTGTTAATTTCGTTATACTTTTTAGCCCGATTGATGGATAATTTTTTTTCCCTTCTTTGGTGCTATTCCAACCTCGAAATGTTTTTAATTCGGTCGGAAAACCCTCCGGCAGTAAAGAATCCGGAACACCTGTGACACCGTCCATGCAAAAGCTGTGAAAATCACCGTTTGCATCCGTATATCCAAAGGTGGTATCGGAAAAGACTTTATATACCCAGGAATCATTGCTCCAGGGATTGGTTCCAAAAAACTTGTAACTGTTTCTTGGGGTATAATCCACCTTTAATGAAATGCTATATTTATCCCGAGAGCCTTCCTTGGTTACCACATTCACGAGGCCAGAACGAAAACTACCGTATTTGGCTTCGAAACCGCCGGTCAATACCTGCAATTCGGCCACCGAAGTGGAGTTCAACGATAGGTAAGCATTATCCGAACGCGGATCTCTGGTTGAAATTCCATCGACACGTACATCCGTCTCACGGATGCCGCCGCCGCGAATGCTCAATCCATTCCCATCGCTGCCAGAAACGAGTTCGACTCCTTTAATATTGTCGACAAATTCATCTACGCGCATAACAGGAGACTCAGAAAGCCTTTCGGTCGTTATTATCTCCTGAGTTCCGGATACATCGGGACGTATTATTTCACGTTGAGCGACGACTTCTATCGCGTTCATTTCAATGGCGCTGGAATTAAGACTGAAATCGACGGTAATCGTGCGATCCATATTCGCTCGTACCTGCGTTTGAACTAAAGGCGCATAGCCGATCATCGTGGCTTTGATGTTGTAACTGCCCGGATCTACATTCAAAATGAAATAATACCCTTCGGCGTCAGCTGAAGCTCCCTGTTTATTCGTAATCTCAACAATCTTATCGGACTCCCACTTGCTCTCGATGATTACATTAGCGCCCGGTAATGGCTCACCAGTAGTAGCGTCAATAATCCGACCGCTAATCTTACCTCCGGAAGCAAACAGCAAAGTTGAAAAAGTACTGATAAGTAGAAATGAAAATACTCGTTTAACTCTCTGCATTCTTGACCTCCTTTATTTATCTCATTAAAAAAAATTGAAAAAAACCCATTTATAGTCTTTGAAACGCTAATACTTTCTGCAAGGATGGTGATAGGTTTTCTCTGTGTTATCGTTAACATTTTTTATCGCCATTTAAAAGACAGTTTCTCATTTTAATACTAAGCCGATTCCCGGACTATAAGCTCGAAATCAAGTAAAGTCTGAATTGGTGGTTGGCAACTTTGTTCTATAAGAGTAATCAGACTCTCCGCCGCTAATTTTCCTATCCTCAATAAAGGTTGTCTGATCGTCGTCAATGCCGGTCTGATATACTTGGCTAAATCGATGTTATTAAACCCGACGACGGCAATATCATCCGGAACCTCAATTTCAAGTTCGATCAGACGCTTAATAACAGCAATCGCCATATAATCATCCGCACAAAAGATGGCATCCGGTCTTGTTTCTCCTTTAACCAGGTCATCGACCGCATGGTAAGCCTTACCCGCATCAAAGCCGGCTTCGATGATCCAATTAGGATTCAGAGTCAATCCTAATTGGATCATTGTATTTTGATAACCTTCTAACCGGTCAAGCCCGTTACTTTCTTCTATAGTACCCGAAATAAAGGCAATCCGCTGACATCCTTTCTCATACAGATACTTTACTGCAATGGCAGCCCCTTCGATATTTTTTGTATCGATAAAATTCACCCTCGGGTCATCAGTACGATGATTGATTAAAATGGTTGGAAAACCGGAATCGAATAAAGCCTCCAGATTGGGATCATTTATCCTTGGTTTTAACATAATAAGCCCATCAAGTAGCTTACTACGAACAATATCAAGGTATATATTACTTGATTTCTCATATTCTTCGATCGGGTATATCATCAGGCGATAGTTCTGCTGCTTGACAACTGTCATTACTCCACTTAATACCTGAGCAATGTAGTTATCCAAAAATACCTGTTGAACTTTAGGAATGAGAATCCCGATTGTCATGGTGCGTTGACTTGATAAAATCCGGGCAATTAAATTGGGTTTGTAATCGAGTTGTTCGACGGCATCCTGAATTTTTTTTCGGGTAGATTCAGCTACGATACCCTTTCCGCTGACAACTCTTGAAACAGTCATTGCAGAAACACCGGTTTTAAAGGCAATATCATGTAAGGTCGTTTTTTTTATTTTCCTGGCGCCTATTTTTTCTAAATTATCCATAGTAGTTGTTTGTGTTTTGCACTGAAAAAAAATTTGGTTTCTGTTATTTTGACATTTGAATTCTCAATTTTTATTTTGTATATTCCCGTATGTTATCGATAACATAATAAGAAGGATTTTAAATTGCAAGACTTTCGTGAATATTTTTTTTCAAGCTTAAAAAAAGAGGAGGATTTATGACGGTTATCGCAATTGATCTGGGGGGAACTAAATCCTCGGCAGCACTTATTTCAAGTGAGGGAGCCATATTAATTCGTGAAAAAGTCGAAATAGTCCGAAAAAGCGGCATTCTGGTCAGTGAAATCCTGCAAAAGCAAATCCAGAAGCTTCATTCTTTGGCCCAAAAAAACAATCAAGTCGTCAGTGCTATCGGAGTCTCGGTTCCAGGTATCTATTATTCACAAACCGGTCATGTCTGGGCACCGAACATAACCGGTTGGAAGGACTATCCTCTTCAGGAGGAACTACAAAAAATAATTCCGGAAATCCCGGTAAAGATTGACAGCGACCGGGCAGCTTACATTCTCGGAGAAACCTGGTTAGGTTCAGCTCGCGGTTGTCAAAACGCAATTTTTATGGCAGTCGGTACCGGCATCGGTGCCGGTATTATGGTTGATGGAAAAATTCTGCGCGGCCATAGCGATATTGCCGGTGCGATCGGATGGATGACTCTGACTCCCCTATTTCGATCGGAATATTCCCGTTTCGGATGTTTCGAATATCATGCCTCCGGCGAAGGCCTGGCACGCGTCGCCAGAGATTATATCAATGATACTCCAAACTATTACGGTTTACTTCGCAATCCCATTCCGGAAAATATTAATTCCTATGATGTATTCGAGGCTTTTTCGGCCAACGATCCACTCGCTCAAAAAGTTTTCGATCAGGCAATTAAGTTGTGGGGGATGGCTACCGCCAATCTGGTCAGTCTTTTTAACCCGGAAATGATTATTTTCGGAGGAGGCGTATTTGGTCCGGCGGCCCAGTTTATTGACAAAATCCGGGCAGAAGCCGAAAAATGGGCTCAGCCGATTAGTATGAAACAGGTGCGGATCGCAGCTTCGTCTCTGGGCAGTGACGCCGGTTTGTTCGGTGCTGCCCGTCTGGCAATGTTATAAAACCTATTCCCATTAAACGTAAAACAGGCCTTGCTCGTATTTCGGAAATTTTCAGATCAATCCCACCTAAGCAATAATTATCATTGAGGTAATATGTACAATCGCAATTTAGTCTTCTGGTCAGCCTGCCTTGGAATGCTGATCTTCGGAATGGTAATGATTTCCCTCGGAACAATCAACACTTTTCTGACTACCAAATTCGCGCTGGATCAGACCCAGGTCGGTTCGCTGGCGGCGCTTTTACCAATCGGAATATTATTTGGTTCACTGGTTTTCGGACCGATCGTGGATCGTTTCGGCTATAAAATCCTGCTGGCGTTGTGCACGCTCTTAGTATTACTGGGAATTGAAATAATCCCTTTTGCTCGCAATTTATCGGCAATTCAATTTGCATTTTTCCTGATCGGCTTCGGCGGTGGCGTCATTAACGGCGGCACAAATGCCCTCGTTTCCGAAATCAGTGCCGAGGAAAAAGGTTCACGCCTGAGTTTCCTGGGTGTTTTTTACGGAATCGGTGCCCTGGGCATGCCCAACATCGTTGGCCTGATGTCAAAATATTTCTCGACGGAATCAGTCATCACGGTGATCGGCCTCTTCATTCTTATTCCGGTGATCTTCTTCCTCTCGATTAAATTTCCCGAACCGAAAATCAAGCAGGGCTTTCCCTTAAAACAAAGCCTCAGATTGTTTAAAAATCCAATTCTTCTACTGATCGGCTTTGTGCTTTTTTTCGAGAGCGGAATGGAAGGAATGGTCAATAACTGGTCGACCACCTATCTGACCAAACCGGTTTCGCAAGGGGCGCCCGGTCTGTCAATCGACAAAGCTCTCTTCGCCCTTTCACTCATGATGGTAAGTATAACCATAACGCGCCTGATTCTCGGCTTTGTCCTTAAAAAGATCAAGGATTATTACGCGGTATTTGCCAGTATCGTTATCATCATCATCGCCGCTCTAATCCTTTTCAAAGGAACGACCATGTTTTCAGCCGCCTGCGGACTGTTTTTAATGGGAGTTGGGTTCTCGGCCGGATTCCCGGTGTTGTACGGTTACGCCGGAACACTTTTCAGCGAATTTGCCGGCACGGCTTTCAGTATCATACTGGTAATCGCGTTGTTTGGGAATACTCTTTTAAATTATTTAGTTGGAATTATCTCGAGTAATTTCGGCATTAAATATTATCTCGTGGTAGTCATAGGCAGTGCCTTGTTGATGCTGGTGCTCTTTTCCACACTGGTGCGTCGGACTGCCAAAACAATCAAAGTTTAATTTTTTCAAGGAGACTCGTTATGTCATTAGCAAAAGAATGGTTAACAAATGCCCATGAAGTCATGGACAAAATAGAAAACACGCAGATGGATAATATCCGCAAAGCCGCCGAAGCCATGGCGGACACGATTGGTTCCGGCCACTGGGTACACACCTTCGGTTGTGGTCATGCGACGCTCCCGATTGAAGAAATGTATCCGCGGATCGGCGGATTCGTCGGTTTTCACCCGATGATCGAACTGCCTCTGACCTTCTTTACCAATATCGTCGGCGGTATGAACGTGCATGATTTCGTCTTCTTAGAAAGAGTCGAAGGCTACGGACAGGAAATCATGAAAGGCTACAATTTCAATCCGCAGGATTGCATGTGGATTTTCTCGCATACCGGCATCAACGCCGTCAATATCGACGTTGCCCTGGAAGCCAAAAAGCACGCTATGAAACTGATCGTATTCGGCTCCGCCAGCGAAGCCAAAGGCAAGCAGACCCGTCATTCGAGTGGTAAAACCATTTTCGATCTGGCCGATATTATCGTCGACACCTGCGTACCCATCCAGGACGCCTGTGTGCCGCTGAAAAATCATTTCGATAAAATCGGCCCGATCTCGACGATGGCTTTCGTCACGGCCGTTTGGATGACAGTTACGACCGTGGCTGAAATCCTGGCCGACCGTGGTGTCAAGCTCTATATTCATCCGTCGCACAATGTTCCGGGCGACACGACCGCCCGCGAACGGCTTTCCGAAGCTCTGGCCGAATATAAAAAACGGATTGCCGGAGTCTGAAGCAAGAATTAAAACCTTAAAACCGTGAACTATGAACGTTAAACTAAAAACCGGAGATACCATGCGATCCAAATACCTGATCAGTTTTCTGACGGCGGCCTTACTTTTAAGCGGCTGTAGTAAAAAAAGCGACTGGCACACGATTAATTATCCCACTGCGAAAACTCAATTCGCACCGGATTTCATTCCGGTTTCCACCTGGTACAGCGGCGGGAAAGCCCGTGCTCCGATGCTTTCGGAGATTACGGAAAATTCGGAAAACGAGTGGCGTCAGGATTTACAGCAGATCAAAGATCTCGGTTTCAATACCGTGCGGACCTGGGTCGAATGGGCCCATTGCGAACCACGGCGCGGTGAATACCATTTCGAAAACCTACGCCTGCTCTGCCGCCTGGCCGATGAAGTCGGCTTGAAAGTCTTCATTCAATTGTATCTTGATTCAGCCCCGGACTGGGTTGGCAAGAAATTTACTGACAGCGAATACGAAGCCCAGAACGGCGCTAAGGTTCATTCGCAGGCCGCGCCCGGTTATTGCACCGATCACGCCGGTGTTCGTCAGGCTGTTGAAAATTTCCTGCATGAAAGCGCCAAAGTCGCCAACGAGTATCCGAACTTCTACGGCTGGGATCTGTGGAGCGAACCGTTGATCGTCAACTGGGCTTACATCGACTACGTTCCGGATGCGCAGTTCTGTTTTTGCCCCAGCACCTTGCAAGTTTTCCGGCAGTGGCTTCAGGCCAAATATGGTTCATTGGAAGCCCTGAATACAGCCTGGTACCGCAACTTTGAAAAGTGGGATGAAGTCCAGCCGCCGCGTTTCGGCACGATCCTGAGCTATACCGACTTTATCGACTGGAAGAATTTCATCTACGATAAATTAGCCGGCGATCTGAAAATGCGCTACGACGCCATCCGGTTCGTCGATAAATCTCATGTGATCACTTCACATGCCGCCGTGCCATCCATATTTTATTCACCCTATAATGGTTATGGCGCTACCGACGATTTTTACATGGCTCAGCAGATCGATTATTACGGGACATCGCTTTATCCCAAACACAACAATCCTAAGACTCACTGGGAATACTGGAAATTCATGGTCGCGGTCGATTTCACGCGTTCGGCCAACTGGCAAAACGGCGGCTTTTACGTCGGCGAAATGCAGGCCGGCAAAGGCACCATCGGACTGAATGTCGGCAATCCGATCACGCCTTCCGATCACAAAACCTGGATGTGGACAGTGATTTCGCGCGGCGCGAAAGCTATTAACATTTATGCCTATTATCCGATGTCGTCCGGTTATGAATCCGGTGGCTATGGTTTGGTCAACCTGGATGGTTCCGTAACCGAACGCGCCCAGAAAGCCGGTGAAACTGCCAGGATTATTACTGACAATAAGGATCTGTTCCTGAGTTCGAAACCTTATCCGGCCGAAGTCGCGATCGTCTATAATCCGCTGGCCCAGATGGTCGGCGGCGAACAGCATGGCGGCGTCGGCGATATGCACCGCAATTCCTTGATCAGCTATTATAGAACTTTCGCCGAGAACAATATCCCGGTCGATTTCATTCACCGGCGCGATCTGGAAAGCCGCGACCTGAGCCAGTTCAAACTGATCATCGTACCTTACCCGCTGATGTTCACTCAGAAAGCCGCCGATGGTTTGAAAGCCTTCGTGGCCAATGGCGGTAAAGTTCTATCGGAAGCCCGCCTGGCCTGGAACGACGAACGCGGTTTCGCGGCACCTCAGATTCCCGGGATGGGTTTAGCCGAAGTCTTCGGTGCCACCGAATCGAAAGTAAGAATGGGCGAATCCTTCGACGTTAAAATTATCAACACCAATCACCCGGCCCTGCAGGGACTCAAGGTCAACGATCTGCTCAAAGGCGCTTACTTTGCCGAATCGCTGCAACTCGCACCCAACAGTTCCGCTAAAATTCTGGCTACTCTGGAGGACGGTTCAGCGGCTCTGGTCGCCAATCAATTCGGTAGCGGCGAAACTCTGCTGATGGGCACTTTCCTGGCACTCGCTAATCATCCCGTCTGGAATAAATTCGATAACCGTTTCATCGTCAACTTAGTTAATTGGGCGGGTATTCAAAGGCCGTTCACGACTTCGCATGACGGCAACAGCGAATTCCCGGTCGAAGTCCGCCTCATGGAAAATCCGGAAGGCCTGATCCTATTTATTTTCAGTCACAGTGACAAAACCGAGAATGTTGCCGTGAATCTGAATGTCAACAAGGACGGAAGTTATGCACTCAATGAATTGACATACAGCCTATCGCAGACCGCTACCGCCGTCGGTAAGATACTGCCATTGAAATTCACGGTCTCAGCCAAAGATGTCCAGGTCTGGGTGATTAAACCTAAAGAATAGGTTTGGCGGCGCATAGACTGACTCTGCAACAGAGAATAGAAACACGAAAGGAGAAAATAGAATGAATATCTCTCGAGGCAAGGCTTTGCTGAATGGGCTATTGGCTTGGTTCATCGGTTTTGCACTCTATATGATTCCCGCGTTTGTCTTTGCCTTCCAGCTGGCCTTTGAAATGGGATCCCAGAAACAAGGCTCAGCCGCCATCAGTGAACAAATCAGCCAGAAGATAACCACAATGTATACAGGTTGCTGGCTATTGCAGGTGGGGCTGATCGTCATTGTTGGCCTGCTGGTGGTGTGGCGTGCTTGGGCTATAGCGAAAGGGAGCGAACAAAAACACTTGGTTAGCGGTCTGATTGTGGGAACGGTGCCAGCGGTGCTAACGCTGGTGTTCCTGGCGTGCGGTGGATTTGGTTGGGTGGACATTGTAGCGATGCTGGTCTACCTAGTCGCCGGCGTGACAGGTGGATACCTGGCAAAGACGCAGCACAAGTCATAATGCCACCTAACAAGTGCGTGCAGTGGCATCGCCGATGCGGATGTGGGTGTCGGTGGGCACGACGGTTGACACTGGATATTAGAACAGTAATCGCTTATATAAAAATGACACGGTAACACCGTGTCATTTTTGTTTTATGATAGTAAATAAATCCGGATAATTATCCGAGCAGCACTTCGACAAGCCTTTCGGCGGCCTGACCATCCCAATATTTCGGGATTTTACCGACCTTGCGTTCACCGTTGAGAATAGCAATAGTTCGCTCTAAAACCTTCCGCGGATCAGAACCGACCAATTCGTTAGTGCCTTCCCAAATCGTCACGGGGCGCTCCGTGTTCTCGCGCAATGTCAGGCACGGAATTCCCAGGGCAGTTGTCTCTTCCTGCACTCCGCCGGAGTCGGTCA
>JAZDEI010000276.1:0-2754 GCA_043808945.1 Fidelibacterota bacterium
CGGCTGGCCGATGCTCTTGATCTTGCCTTTTTCGATCAGGATATCGGTTTCGTAAGTATCATCCTTGAACGGATCGACGACAATCGCATTCCGTAAAAGTAATTCTTCTTTTATGGCTTTAATTTGCATTTATTCTCCTCAATTCAACTTTTACTTGCCGCCAACCAGCAAAAAGAGCACCGCCATGCGCACAGCAACTCCGTTTAAAACCTGGTGCAGAATGATCGAATGTTCGCTGTCGGCGATGTCCGAATCGATTTCCACCCCACGATTGATCGGCCCGGGATGCATGATCGTTATCGTTTTGCGCAGATTGTCCAACCGTTCACGCGTGATTCCGAAAACCGCCCGGTACTCGCGCAGAGACGGGATCAATCCGTTTCCTTGGCGCTCGCGCTGAATGCGTAATACGTTTATTGCGTCCGAGAAGGCCAGAGCTTCGTCGAGATCATAAAAGACCTTAACTCCCAGCGATTCGATCCCGACCGGTATAAAGGTCGGCGGCCCGCAGAGTGCGACATTGGCGCCCATCGTCTGTAATCCAAAAATATTGGATAGCGCCACCCGGCTGTGCCGGATGTCGCCGATAATTGCGACGTTCAAACCTTCCAGAGAGCCGAATTTTTCCTGTAATGACATCATGTCCAGCAGAGCCTGCGTTGGATGTTCATGCGTTCCGTCGCCGGCATTGATTACGACCGCATCGACGAACTGGGACAACAACTTGACCGAACCCGGCACGGCGTGGCGCATCACGACCGCATCCATTTTCATGGCAAACAGGTTGCGGACGGTATCCTTCAGACTTTCGCCTTTGGCCAGGCTACTGCCGCTCGCCGAAAAATTAATTGAATCGGCCGACAATCTTTTCTCGGCCAGTTCAAAAGAAATACGGGTGCGGGTCGAGTTCTCGAAGAAGAGATTGACGACCGTCTTACCTTGCAAAGTCGGCACGCGCTTGATCGGGCGTTCGAGCACTTCCCGAAATGAAAAGGCGGCGTCCAGAATAGCGCGGATGTCGTCACGCGGCACGCCCTCCAATCCCAGCAGATGTTTGATGCTCAAATTCATTTCTGCTCCTCCACTAACAGGATTTCGTCTTTGCCGTCAATTTCCTTCATCAACACCCGGATTTCCTCGCCGATCGAAGTCGGCACGTTTTTACCGACATAATCGGGTTTGATCGGCAATTCCCGGTGACCGCGATCGACCAGTACCGCCAATTGAATCGTCGACGGCCGACCGAAATCCATCAGGGCATCCAGGGCGGCGCGGGTTGTCCGCCCGGTATAAATCACATCATCCACCAGAATCAGGATTTTCCCATCCACATTGAATGGAATGTCGGTTACTTCGACTCGCGGCAATTTACTTTTCATGCGAAAATCGTCGCGGTACATCACAATGTCGAGAACGCCAACCGGCAGGGTGACGTGCTCGATCTCCTCGATTTTACGGGCTAAACGTTTGGCCAGATAATCGCCGCGGGTGCGCACGCCGACGATACCGATATTCTCGGTGCCTTTGCACTTTTCGATAATTTCATGCGCCAGCCGGGTGATCGTGCGGTTCAGTCCCTGCTCGTCCGCCAGGCGGGCTTTTACTCTGAATTCCATATTTTACTCCTGGAATAAAAAAACCACCGCTCTGGGTGGAATTCTTGCTTCTTTTTTTGCCTTGCCCAACTCACTGTTTGGTTTTAAAGGCTCCTTCTTTATTGTTGGCCGAATTTAGCGGTTTGTACCCGGAAAACCAACTTAAACTTTTAGTGCGAGCAGTTTGATCAACGCCTTTTCGGCAGTTGCCACGACCGACTCGGCCACCGAATGAACAATTGAATCGGGAACTCCGTCCTCCGAAACCGATTTCAACCGCAAGTCGAGCGGATCGTTGATGTAATCAACGACCACGGCATTTTGCTCATTCGTCAGGGCAAATTCCGAAGAAAAAACATCCAGACCGCATATACCGGCAATTTTTACGAGTGTCTCCTCAAATAACGGCATGGGCAGGCTGGCTTTGTCAATATCAGATAACGAAGTGTAAATGTGCGTCTTCACATCCCACCAGCACCAATGTTGCCGGCCGCAGGCATAAATCACGCGGAACCAGGCCGGCCGGTCGGCCATTTGAATCGGCTCGATATATTTTTGCAAAAGATAGTAGTCATCGGGATGCTCGCGGCGGGCCGCCAGGACACGCTCCAGGCCGGTTGCATCCAAAATCACGCCGACTCCACCGCCGCCATGAGCCGGTTTGATAATGAAACGCGGACCTAAGATATCCAGATCGATTTCCCGCAAAACCGGTTGAACATGATAAGGATCGAGTACAATCGTATAGGGCGTATACACACCGGAACTGATAAATTCAAGATGCATCGTGGCCTTGTTCCAGGCGTGCGCGGCCATTTCATGCCGATTAATCCGTACTGTGGTATTGGCCCTGGCCCAATTAATTAATGTTAAAAAACGGCTGTCGCTATCCGAGGCCCTGTCCCACATTGTCCGAAACCGGATTGCACCGCGTTCGATTTCCGAGATTACGGCATCCAAATTTTCCGGCGTTATTGATAAAAACTCAAGCCCGCGCATGCGGCATTGTTCCGCCAGAATGCGCGCCAAATCGCGGTCGTATTCCCAGTTCCAGGCAAAGCCGAAGTCAATCGTGGAGTTCATTATCGGATACGGATTATTGATTAAGAAAAACCGCGATACGTTGGCGCACCGTATCCATTTCACAGCTCACGACAAG
>JAZDEI010000277.1:0-4698 GCA_043808945.1 Fidelibacterota bacterium
GGCATATAGGTATCATGATCGACTTCCCAGTGAATATAAATGTCTTTGTATGCGGTATACCAGGCCTTGCCGAAGGTGAGGTTGAAGTCCCAGATCGGTCCGGCGCACAGTTTGCCGTTTTTATCCTTGTGAAAAAATGCACTCAGGCGATAAGCATCGATATTGCGGCAAAATTCGTTCAGTAGAAAATGATCGATAAAGGAATCCAGGTCGATATAAGCCGGGTAGCCGGTGACCGGATCGGCTGGGTTGGAATGGTTCATGGCGCTTTCGAATCCCGTGATGTACTGCCGGATATATTTTTTCTGCTGGCTGGTAATCTCTTCAGCTTTGGGATAGACATAGGCGTAATAAATGCCATTGGGCGAGTACCAGCCATCGGTGCTGGTGTTATCGACCCGGTCCGATTTAATAATATAACCGCCGGTCAGGTCATCGCCGGAAGTGTCGGTCGGAGTCATTTTGGCAATGTCAACCCGGTTTTTGTCACGCTTGATGTTTTCGAGCAGGAGGTAAAGGCCTTTGTAATCGTTGTTGACGATCAATTCACAAAATCGCACGCGGCTGGCGTAACGTCCCATATCGTTTGAAATTCCATAAGCCAGGGCGTTGCGTAACATAGTGAGATCGTCCCATGGCTCAGTTTGGGATGGATTTTCATAAGGCGCATACAGGATCCAGTCGGCTTCTTTCGGCAGGCCGACGAGTGACACGCTGGAGTCTTCACCGAGTGCATTTTGAATCTCGAAGCGATACGAATTCTTCGGATACCAGAGCGAGCTGCTGCCTCGCAACTCGATTTCGATCCGGCCGTCGTAATGATTGTATCCGTCGGTGAGGTAATTGCGCTGACCT
The DNA here is from genome assembly GCA_043808945.1 of Fidelibacterota bacterium. Lineage (GTDB taxonomy): Bacteria > Fidelibacterota > UBA2242 > UBA2242 > UBA2242 > JAGNGI01. The sequence continues at coordinate 856 of JAZDEI010000277.1, forward strand.
TCACCACCGTAAATCACCCCGAGTACCGCCGCGATGCGCGGTTCATCAACGATTGTCCGGCCATTGGTATTAATCACGAAGATCGGCAGGTTGGAGTTGGTCAACGTGACAGCTGGCAGGTTGGAAATCAGCAGGCCGAAAATTATTAAAATGTGAGTGACGGTTCGCGGAATCAGACTCAAGATTTAAAATATCTCCGGGTCGACGGCCAGACTGTGACAACCACGATCGCCACGCCGAGTAAAGCATAAATCAAATGCAACAGTGCGACCGAGCGTAAAAACATCACTTCCAGGTCGATCCACAGGATCAGGACAATTCCGATGAAAAATGACAGCGACCAGGCCCAGTGGACTTCCTTTTCCGGATTGAGTCGCGTACAGAACTGGCAGGCCGGCTTTTTCAGCAGAGCATAACATTCACAGGCCGGAAGCAGTCCGAGCACAATTAACAGAAATAATCCCGGGATCAGGAAATTCGGGAAGGGTGAATGTTCCAGCATGCTGAGCGGCATCTGTATGAGCGTTCCGCTCGGTCGAATAACTAATGCCAGACCGCCGCCGATGGCGCCGACAGACTGGAAAATCATGAGAATAACGAGTAAATAAAGGCTGAAAGGCCGATTGCTTTTGGGGTGATTTTCCTTCATGATATCATCCTATCTCAGCGAAAACTATGGTATAGTTATGACCGTAGGCTTTGGCGCAGTTCGGGCAATAGGTGTAATGGAAATAATATTTACGGACTTTCTTGTCCTGAGAGGCGACGTAGCGCTCCATTTCCTTGATCCACTGCGGGGCGGCATTGTACGGGCCGTCGAATACTTTTGTCAGAAATGTCCCGGATAGTCGCACGTTCTTAAGTTCGGGAATCTCCTTCGTCACGGTCATGTACAGTTCGGATTTCCAGGGCGAAGGATCGTATGCCAGCAACAGGAAATCGGCATCGGCGGGTGCGGCTTCGGCTTTTTGAACCGCCTGCCACATCCGGGTGATGACTTTCTTGATGTTCAGGGGCATGTGCATGAACTGGCAAACCGTGTCCTTCAGGAAAAGTTTATCCTGCCAGACGTGCGTTTTTTCATCCCACAGCGATGGAACGAACTGCGGGCAGCAATGCTCTTGGGTATCATTTGTGTGAGTCATTTCTTCTTCTCCATTTTATCATAACAATGTCTTATAACCATCAATAAAAATCAGCGCAGCCAAAATTAAGAATATCGCCGCGGAAATGAGTGAAAAAATTTGCTTGAATCTCCGACCCATCAGGCGGCCGCCTTTGTAACTGACGAATGCCAGGCCGAAACTCCAGATTACGGAAGCCAACCCGAATCCGCTCAGGAAATAAAATATCGCGCTGCGACTATGAACTGACTGCGCGGCAATCAGGCCGCCACCGACCGTCATGAACCAGATGATGGCCGTTGGAGAAGAGAGCGCCAGCCCAGTGCCGTACAGAAAATAGCGGCCGGAAGATTCGTTACCTGTGAACATTGGACCACCTTCGGTAATATTCGGTTTCGTGAACGATTGGCTCAGCGTTTTAAAGCAGAAGAATAGCAGCACCAGCGTGCCGAAAATCCAGAGTATCCAGCGCACTGCGGTGAAATTCAACAGCAGAGTGATCCCATACAATGCCATAGAGGCATAGATCAGGTCGCCGAGAGTCGAACCCAGCCCGATATTGAGAGCCGGGCGGAAGCCTTTATCGACAGCAGATTTGATAATGGCGAGGTTGACTATACCAAGGTCAAGGCACAAAGAAATGGCGAGGACAAATCCGAGATTGAATAACTCCATTAACGAGTTCTTAATCGAATAATTTATTTAACCGCGGAGGTCGCAGAAAACGCGGAAAAGTTACTGTAGAGAATATTGCTGGCATTCATGGTGAATATCTTAGACTAAACCACCGCTACTTTTCCGCAGTGGTAGCATTTGCGGTCATGGACGCAGACCGGATAGCCACACTCCGAACAAACCCAGCGGGTGTTTTCAATTTCCATGAATTTATCGATGCCGAGCGCCTTGATCTGCAACAGGTTGTCGATCATACTCATGCCGTATTTGGTGCGGTAACGTGTATCGAGTTGTCTTAAGCGCCGGCAGGGGAATTTCCGGCAATCGTAGCAGGCGATATTGCCGGGTTGTTTTTCCGGGCAGTTTTTGATGCGGCAATTTTTACAGCATATACGTATTTTCGGTAAGTCGATATTGCAACCGGGACAACGGTTTTTAGATCGTAAAAAACCGGCGCAAATGCCGCAGTTCATCCCGCAGGCGGCAATCATTATAGCAGGGATGCTGGTTGATTTAGATGCCGGGCGCTGGTTGAGATGGAAAGTCTTACGATTGGCCGGCGTATCGTCGTAAATCCGCCACTCGCTGACCCTGTCATCTTTGATCACCGCCGTCCAGATTACCGGATCGTAAGGTTCTTTTTCCGACCAGTAAGCATGGCCAAGGATCACGACATTTTCATCGTGCGATTCGATGCGTAAGAAAGTGTTCCGGTAAGCGGGAAAAGTCTCGAAAAATTGCCGCCATCCGGCAGTCATAGCCTCTTTGGATTGATTCCCCTTGCCGATGCGATCGACGAATAGATGATCTTCCGTCATCAAGTCAGATAAACCCTGCAAATCCTGGTTATTGATGCATTCATTAAACAGGATAGCAATCAATTTAGGATCTCTCGTGTTCAAGCGACCTCCTCATATAATTTATTTCAAATATCTTATGTCCAAGAGTTGCAAGTTTATAGTTTATTGTTTGCAGTTACTCATTACGCTTTTCAACGATGTGTTGAGTCGGCGCATTGGTTTAGATCGCTACTGACTGCGGCCATGGTTCCCGGCGTGCTTGCGTCCACAACACATTTACATAATTCAGTGCGAAATAATTTTGTGCAAGATGAAGCCAAAATGCACCTGCTTCAGTGAGTTCGAAGCGCCTGCCATTGCGAATCCCTAACCCGGCTTGTTCGATGACTCTCAGCCACCAGCGGGCTTTGGAGGCGTCGCTTCCAAGCGCCACATCGAGGTTATCCAGTGGAATACTCGTGTCGTAAAAACGCCAGTATAGCCACCACCAACCGGACATTTCACCGGCGAATGGCATGCGCAGGGCGGTCGCCATGCGACCGTCGCAGGTTGCCTGAATCCAACTTGTGAGATCAAATGTATTCAGCACAAATCCATCGGGTAGATGCGAACCGGCCCCAGGGCCGATTCCAATGTAACCGTCCCGGGTGACCGAGGAATATCGCGGGGCGGTGCCGTGCTTAAAGCCCCACACCGAAACGCGCTCGAAGCCATTTTCTGCGCACCATTTACTGATGGCCCGGTAATGCGCCTGGCGCATGCGCAGATTGGGCATACGCACTGCCGTCAGGCGCAGGTATTTACCGACAGAGGTGTAAGGAAAGGTGAAGAGTGGGTAGGTTGTGATCTGGTTTGCGCCAAGTTGGGCGGCGAGAGCCAGATCTGCAATTATATCATCGATAGTCTGACCAGGTAGCGCGAACATGATATCCACGTTGATCGAGGCGAAATCGTTCTCGGCGAGTAATGCCAGCGCCCGCTCCGCAACGACAGGCTTATAGTCGCGTCCGATTATAGCGAGGTTCGCAGGCTGGAATGATTCCACGCCAAGCGACACAAGTGCGACACCCATATCATGCAACCGCACCACGGTCTCAGCAACCACGTCAGCGGGATTCGTCTCGATGCAGATGTCGCCTGTCAGGCGGAACCGCTCGCGAATATGCTTCAACACCCTGGCGACACTGTCCAACGCCAATGTCGGTGTGCCACCGCCAATGTAGATGCTTGTTATCTCCGTCGGC
>JAZDEI010000278.1:0-5511 GCA_043808945.1 Fidelibacterota bacterium
CCTGCTCGGTCTGCGCAAAGCCTTTGAATTATACGCTAATCTGCGTCCGGCGAAAATGTATCCGGCGCTGGTTTTTGCGTCGCCCCTGAGAGCCGACATTGCCGCCAAAGGATTCGATATTCTGGTGGTGCGCGAACTGACGGGCGGCATTTATTTCGGCCAGCCGAAAGGGCGTAAGGGAATGAATGCCGACGAGGCCGCCTTCGACACCATGATCTATTCCCGCCGCGAGATCGAACGCATCGCGCATGTCGCATTCAAAGCCGCGCGCCGGAGAAGCCGCCATGTTACCTGCATCGACAAGGCCAACGTTCTGACGACAATGGTCTTCTGGCGCGAAGTCGTGACTGATGTCGCCAAAGAATATCCAGACGTCGCCTGGGAACCGATGTACGTCGATAACGCCGCTATGCAGTTGGTGAAAAATCCCGGGCAATTCGATGTTATGCTGTGCGGCAACATGTTCGGAGATATTTTGTCCGACGAAGCCGCGGCCGTTGCCGGCAGTCTGGGAATGTTGCCGAGCGCAAGTTTGGCGGAAGGCAGTTTCGGTCTGTACGAACCGGGCGGCGGTTCGGCTCCCGACATTGCCGGGCGCAATATCGCCAATCCGATTGCCCAGATTCTGAGCGCAGCCATGATGCTGACCTATTCGTTTGGAATGGCCGAAGCGGCTGCCGCAATCGAGCAGGCTGTCGCGGATGTTTTAAAAGCCGGTTATCGCACGGCGGACATCTGGCAGGAAGGTTGCCAAAAGATATGTACGGACGAAATGGGCGACCGCATCGCCGAATTAATTGGGAAAAAACCTTAGCAAATAGTCCTTTTGCCGTTCCGGGTGTACGGCAGGGGAATCAACTGTAAAATCTGGAGTTGAATTCTGTTTGATTCTGATTACATCTGTAATTTTTACCGGGATTTTCCGAAACGGGTCGAACTTGCCCGAAATGAACTTGGCCGGGCCCTGACTTTTTCCGAGAAAATACTATTCGGCCATCTCTTTTCCGATCAGCGACCAACGGCCTTCCGGCGCCGGGAATCATATATGAATCTCGCACCTGACCGCGTCGCCATGCAGGACGCAACCGCCCAAATGGCGCTATTGCAGTTTATAAATGCCGGCCGCCGGCAGGTTGTGGTTCCAACAACAATTCACTGCGATCATCTGGTCGTTGCCCGGGAGGGTGCGGCAGATGACCTGCGAAATGCCCGCAAGGTCAATCGCGAGGTCTACGATTTTCTGCGAACGGCCGCAATGAAGTTTGGAATCGGATTCTGGCCGCCGGGGGCCGGAATAATTCATCAGACTTTACTGGAAAATTACACTTTTCCGGGCGGCATGCTGATTGGGGCCGATTCGCACACTCCTAATGCCGGCGGGCTGGGGATGCTCGGGATCGGGTCTGGCGGCGCGGATGCAGTAGATATTATGGCCGGCCTGCCCTGGGAATTGAAAATGCCCGGAATAATTGGCGTTGAACTGACCGGCAGACTTCAGGGTTGGACTTCCGCCAAGGACGTGATCCTGAAATTAGCCGGTACGCTGAGCACCAAAGGCGCTACCGGCATGATCATCGAATATTTTGGCGAAGGCGCGACTGATCTTTCCTGCACCGGCAAGGCCACCATTTGCAATATGGGAGCGGAGTGCGGGGCGACTTCATCCGTTTTCCCATACGATTCAAAAATGGCGGAATTTTTATCGATTACCGGGCGGGCAGAAGTGCAAACCATTGCGGGCAGAATCCGGCCGCACCTGCAAGCCGATCCGGAAGTCTATCGAGCCCCGGAACGTTTTTTTGAACGCGTGATCCGGATTGATCTGAACACCCTTGAACCTCATGTCAACGGGCCGTTTTCCCCGGACACGGCCGTGCCCATCTCGCAATTTGCCAAAAGATTGACCGAAGCCGGTTTTCCAACGAAATTGGAGGCTGGCTTGATCGGTTCCTGTACAAATTCTTCCTATGAAGACCTGTCCCGCTCGGCTTCGATTGCCCGGCAGGCCAATCGCAATAAAATCACGGCAAGAGCAGTTTTGCTGGTGAATCCGGGTTCGCAGTGGATTAAAGAGGTCAGTGAAAAGGCCGGTTTCCTGGATGAATTCCGGGCACTGAAGGCCAAAATTCTGGCGAACGCCTGCGGGCCGTGCATCGGACAGTGGGAACGGGACAATCCTGAACCATCGTTAAAAAATTCGATCATCACCAGCTTTAACCGAAACTTCGCCGGACGCAATGACGGCAATCCGAATACATATACTTTTCTCGCCTCGCCGGAAATCGTGATGGCGCTGGCGCTGGCCGGAGATTTAAGATTTAATCCGCTCCAGGATTATTTAATCGCTGAAGATGGTACAAAACATCGGCTTACTCCGCCGCAAGGCGCTGAACTGCCGTCTAAAATAATGAAGAGTGGCAACCGCCGGGTGAATTCCGTCGCCTGCCCTGAAATTCCAATCAAAAACAATCCGGGATCGGAGCGGCTCCGTTTGCTGGAACCATTTCCGGCGCCAGGCTACCAGTCTTTCAGGAATTTGTTATTGTTGATAAAAGTAAAAGGCAAGTGTACGACCGATCATATTTCACCCGCGGGCGAATGGCTGAAATACCGCGGCAATCTCGAAAAAATTTCCGATAATCTCCTGCTGGGTGCGCAAAACGCTTTCATTGCCGGCTTGGGCGTGACGCTCGATCAGATTACCGGCGAGTACGCCAACGTTGCCGGCGTGGCTCGCAGTTATCAGTCTCGCCGGAGATTATCAGTGATAGTTGCCGATGAAAATTACGGTGAAGGTTCTTCCCGGGAACACGCCGCGATGGAACCGCGCTATCTGGGAGTCGTCGCCGTGATTGCCAGATCATTTGCGCGGATTCACGAAACCAATTTGAAAAAACAAGGCCTTCTGGCGGTAACATTTAATCAGCCGGGAGACTATGATCGCATTCGGGAAAATGATGAATTTGACATCGGCGGCCTGGAAGAGTTCGCGCCTGGCAAGCCGCTTAGTTTGACCGTGCGGCACAGCCCCGGTAAAGGTGAAATAATCGAATTGAAACATAGTTACAGTCCGCGACAAATTGAATGGTTCAGGACTGGCAGTGCGCTGAATTTTCTGCGCCTGAACGATCCGCATGATCGACTTTAGAAAGGATTAAAAGTATGTCTGACGAACAAATCATATTTGCCAATGGTTCTCTAAAAGTGCCGGATTCTCCGGTCATTCCTTACATCGAAGGCGACGGGATCGGAGCCGAAATTTGCACACCGACCTTGCGATTGCTAGATACGGCCGTTGCCAGGGTTTACGGGGCGCGCCGCCGGATAATCTGGCAGGAAGTGCTGGCCGGCGATAAATCGTTTCGGCAATCCGGTGAATGGTTGCCGGCCGCAACGCTCCAGGCTTTAAATCAGTCCGTCGTCGGTCTGAAAGGCCCGTTATGTACTCCGGTCGGTGAAGGGAAGCGCTCTTTGAATGTAGCGCTACGCCAGATGCTGGACCTCTATGCCTGTGTTCGCCCGGTACGCTGGTTCAAAGGGATTCCCGCGCCGGTCAGGCGGCCGGAACTTGTCAACCTGGTTATTTTTCGGGAAAATATTGAAGACCTTTATACCGGCATCGAATTTATGCGCGGGTCGCCGGAAGCCGATCGGTTAGAGGATTTCCTGGTGGAAAAACTGGATGTGCCTCTGCTCCGTTATCCCGGTGAGAATTCTTTTGGTGTCAAATTGGTCTCGAAACCCGGTTCCGAGCGACTCATCCGGGCGGCCATCAGTTATGCGATTCAACATAAATTGCCATCGGTGACGCTGGTTCACAAGGGCAACATTATGAAATTTACGGAAGGAGCCTTTCGGAAATGGGGCTACGAACTGGCCAGCCGGGAATTCGCCGGGTTTTGTGTGGATGCCAAAAAAGTTACTGCCGAAGAGCAGTCGGTTCGCCAGTCAGATGGCAAAATTCTGATCAAGGACCTGATCACGGATGCCTTTTTGCAGGATATTCTGCTTAATCCGGGTCGGCACGCGGTCATTGCCACATTGAACCTGAATGGCGATTATATCTCGGATATGGCGGCGGCGATGGTTGGCGGAGTCGGCCTTGTTCCGGGCGCAAACATCAATTATGAGACCGGGCGGGCGGTCTTTGAAGCGACCCATGGCACGGCGCCCGATATTGCCGGCACCGGTTCGGCCAATCCGTCCTCGCTGCTCCTTTCCGGTGTGATGATGCTGGAATATATTGGTTGGCCGGAAGCTGGCAATCTGTTGCATAATGCTCTTGGTAACTTGTTTGAACGCCGGATCGGGACGGCGGATATTTTTGGCAATGTCGCCGGTGCGCGCTGTGTCGGGACCGCAGAATTTGCTGAATTACTGCAAGCTGAAATCCGCTCTACGGCCGTGACATAATTAGCAGGAGGGAATCATAATGTCACAAGAAATGTTGCAATCAATCTGTCAGAAAATGAAAAACGCCTGCCAGATCGATCCGAAATTATTTGATGAGTACAATGTCAAACGGGGTTTGCGTAACCGCGACCATACCGGGGTGCTGGTCGGTTTGACTAGTATCGGCGATGTGATCGGCTATCGGTCTGAAGGAGATGAAACCTATCCGATAGAAGGGCAATTATTGTACCGGGGCTTTCAACTGGATCAATTGGTACAGGGCTTTCAAACTGAAAACCGCCACGGCTTTGAGGAGATCTGTTATCTTCTGTTGGCCGGAGAACTGCCCAATAATTCCGAACTCCGGTACTTTTCCGAATACCTGGCGGAAAAACGGGATTTACCGGGAAATTTTGCTAATCAGATTCTGCTGAATTTAGTCGGAAAGGATATGATGAATATGCTGGCCCGGGCGGTGCTGGTGCTTTATACCAGTGACCCAAAGCCTGAGGATCGCAGTGAGGAAAACATCGTGAGCCAGTCGCTGGATTTAATCGCCAAATTTCCGACTATTGTGGCTTACTCGTACAACGCCTATCGCCATGCATTTCATCGTAAAACATTGTCGATCCGCCATCCGCGCAAACATTTAAGCATCGCCGAGAATTTCCTGTATATGCTCAAAGGCGAGCGCTATAGCCAGCTTGAAGCGGATATGCTCGATCTGGCACTGGTCACGCATGCCGAACACGGCGGCGGTAACAATTCCACTTTCACCTTGCGGGTGACCAGCTCGGCCGGAACGGATACTTATTCGGCAATTGCGGCGGCGATCGGTTCGCTGAAAGGTCCCTACCACGGCGGCGCGAATCTGAAAGTCCTGGAGATGATGAACGATATCAAGAAGAATGTGAGCAACTGGCAGGACCGGGATGAAGTTGCGGCATACCTGTTGAAAATCTTAAAAAGAGAAGTGGGAGATCGCACCGGTAAGATCTATGGTATCGGACATGCGGTTTATACTCTTTCCGATCCGCGGGTAAGAATCATGAAGACGAAAGCCGCCGAACTGGCTGCTGAGAAAAATCGGTCGGATGAATTTCACCTCTATAACCTGGT
>JAZDEI010000279.1:0-9404 GCA_043808945.1 Fidelibacterota bacterium
CTGAGCCATTTACTGGCGGCGAACCACGCGAGTGGAATAGCAAGCGCATCCGCCACTAAGACCAAACCGATAAATTCCTTCGATAAATGGTAAACGATATTCTGAGCCGAAGCCCCGATCACTTTGCGAATGCCGATCTCTTTGGTTCGGCGCTCGGTTACAAACATCGACATCCCGAACAAACCCAGGCATGAGATCAGAATCGTGATTATCGCGAAAGTCCGGAAAATCTGACCAAGTTTGATCTCATCGGTATACATTTCATTAATTTCGTCCGTCATGAAGCGCGGCTCGAACGGAAATTTCTGATTATATTTGTTCCACTTTTCGCTAATAAAAGCCATTGTTTGTGTCGTGTTTTCCGATTCTATGCGAATCAAAATTACCGGCAATTCCTGCTGCCCCAGCAATAATACTAACGGCTCGACCGAATTATGCAGAGAGACGTAATTGAAGTCGTTGATCACGCCGATTACCCGGCCGTCGCGGGCCGCGCCGCCTTTTAAATCAAGGCCCCACTGCATACGTTTACCGAGGGCTTCATTGCCCCAGTTCAATTGCCGGGCCGCAGTTTCGTTGATGATAAAGGCCTGGTTCAGATCGGTCGACATCTTGCGATCGAAATTACGGCCATCTAAAAGTTTTATCTGCATCAGGTCAAGATAATGGTCATCGATCATATAAAAATTCAAGGCCTGTTCCTGCATTTCACCGTTATTCTCAACCCGGAAAACGACCTTCCCGTATCCCTGGCCGGGAATCGTTGTGTTGGTAGCCACGCTCTCAATCGCCGGATTTTGTAGCAATTCTTCCCGAAAGACCGCAACAGACTTTTGAAAGGTCGTATCCTGAGCCCGCAGAATCATGAGATTATCCTTGTTGAAACCGGGATCTTTACTCCGTAAATAATTCAATTGGCGCGAAACCAAGATCGTCCCGGCGATCATTACTACCGAGATCACGAACTGGATCACGACCAGTACCTTGCGCAGAACTCCACTGGCCCGCATCCGCACTAATTGTGATTTCAGGACTTCGGCCGGCTGAAAACCGGAGAGATAGAATGCCGGGTAACTGCCGGCGATCAGGCCGGTAATCAATGCTATTCCCGTTATCAATAATATCAAACGGAAATTCGCGATCACCCCGAAATGCAGGTTCTGGCCGGAGATCTGGTTGAATAGCGGCAGAAAAACCGGCAACAGGCAAATTGAGATTACCAACGCGATAAGGGTAATCAGTATCGATTCGCCCAGAAATTGGTAAATCAGCGTCGTGCGGCTGGCGCCGACTGTTTTCCTTAATCCGACTTCCCGCAGGCGCCGCGAGGCGCGGGCAGTAGCCATATTCATATAATTGATACAGGCGATCAGCAGAATGAAAAAGGCGACGGCGATGAAAATATAGATGGTTCCCATATTCCCTGTCGGCAAATCGCCCTGGAGTCCGACGCGGTAATGCACTTTAGTAAGCGGTGTAGCCATCAGGTTAAAGCTGCCGTTGATTTGATCGCCGACCGAAGCCATATATTTCTTGTAAAACGCCGGAGAATCATCTAGTACCTTTTGTATATCGGCATTCTCATTTAAAAGAACATAGGCATATGATACAATATTCCAGAAAACACGGGCTTCCCGGCTGTTGGCCCGGGCTTCTCCCATTCCTTTCACGAGAGTCATCAGCGACAATAACCCATCAAATTTGAGATGCGAATTGTCTGGCAGATCGGCAATGACACCGGTAATCCGGTAATCCGCATCGCCGGTAATCGTCAGGATTTTACCGACCGGATCCTGGTCGCCAAAATACTTACGGGCTAATTTTTCAGTCAGTACCACAGTATTCGGTTCGCTCAAAGCATGTTCCGGCGATCCGTAAATAAACGGATGAGTAAATACATCGAAAATTGTCGAATCCGTATACAAAAGTTGGTCCTCGAAAAATTCGCGATCATTGGCTTTTACTAACGACCGGTCGGAATTAAAGAAGCGGACAAATTCCGCAATTTCGGGATATTCATCTTTCAAAGTCGGCCCGAGCGGCGGGGCCGTCACCGCAAATTTGTCATTCTTCCCGGCGATAAAAAAATCCGACTCGAGCCGGTAAATGCGCCAGTAATTCAAATGATGCTTGTCGTATGAAAGCTCATGATCCACGAACAGCGTAATCAGAATCGTGCAAATAATGCCGACCGCAAGCCCCAGAATATTCAAAAATGCATAAAATTTATCGCGGGTTAAATTCCGCCAGGCCGTTTTGAGATAATTAGTAAACATGTTGTTCCTTTCAAATCATTCATAGCGCAAGGATTTCACCGGATCGGAGACCGCGACTTTTATCGACTGATAGCTGACCGTGATAAAAGCCGTGATCAGCGTCAGCACTCCGGCCAGGATGAAAATCGAGACTTGTGGATTAGTATGATAGTAGAAATTTTGCAGCCATTTCTGCATGATGAACCAGGCCACCGGCCAGGCAATCAGGTTAGCAACCAGCACCCATCTGGTAAATTCGTTCGATATTAAAGCAACCAGACCGCCGACAGATGAACCCAGGATTTTACGAATTCCAATCTCCTTGGTACGGCGCTCGGCTGTGAATGAAGCCAACGCGAAGAGCCCCAGGCAGGCGATGATTACGGCCAGGAATGTAAAATATTTGATCAGTTTACTGATACGCACATCGTTGCGATACATCCATTCGAAATCTTCATCCAGGAAGCGGTACTCGAACGGGTAATTGGGCAGCAGGTTGCTCCAGACGGTTTTAACGGCTTCCAGCGAAGCTGCCGGATCACCCGGTTTCAGGCGCACGAGCATCGTACTGAACCATCCCGGATCGATAAAAAGCGCCAGCGGTTCGATCTCGTTGTGCACTGAGCGAAAATGAAAATCTTTCATCACACCAATAATCTTTCCATCCACGCTGAGAAACTTCAGGCGTTGGTTAATGACGGATTCTTTGTTCATTAGTTTGGCTAAGCGTTCATTGATGACAAAAGCGCCGCCGTGATCTCCGAGCGCATCGGACGGGAAGTCCCGTGAAAAAGCGCGTCCCTCCCGCATCTGGATTTTCATGGTTTCTATATAATCGAAATCGACCGAACTCAATCCGACGACGATTTTCATTTCCGGATCCTTGCCGTCCCAATCCACACCACTCGAATTACTGCCAATATTGGTGGGACGATGCGAGGAAGCGGAGACGCCCAACACTTCCGGAATGCGGATCAATTCCTGGCGCAGGGATTCGTAACTCTTCCCGATATTTCCACTCAGACTGATGGCAATCACCTGTTCCTCGTCGAAGCCAAGGTCTTTGGTACGCATGAATTTAAGCTGCTTGTAGATGATCAGGGTGCTTATGATCAGGATAATCGACATGGTGAACTGGAAAACGACCAGCACCTTGCGAAGAATTTGACTGCGGCCGTGCTGCAGGTTGCCCTTGAGTACCTTCACCGGCTGGAATCCCGACAGAAAGAGCGCCGGATAACTGCCTGACACAATCCCGGCTATTACGGTAATTGTCAACGTACCCAGCAGAAATCTCATCTGAAATAGCGAACGCCAATCGATCTCCTTGCCGGCAATCTGGTTGAACATGGGCAACAGCAGGATGACGAAAAGCAGAGCAAAAAGAGTTGCCACAAAGGCAAGCAAAATCGATTCGCCGATGAACTGAAAGATAATATTTTTACGACAAGCACCGACGACTTTGCGCAGGCCGATTTCGCGGGCGCGCATGGCGGAACGGGCGGTCGCCAGGTTCATGAAATTGACACAGGCAATCAACAGCACAAATCCCGCGATGATTGAGAAGACATAGACATAGACAACACCGATTGGCTCCTTATCATAACCGAAATAGCCGTGCAAATGAATCCCGGTCAGCGGCGCCGCCATATAGACCGTTTCCGAAGGTTCGTGGTTCTGGTAGGTCACTTCCATGATTTTGCGATTGACTTCGTCAAGGTCGGCGTTATCATTGAGCAGGATATACGTTCCGACATAATTACTGCCCCAGTTATCGTCGAAGCGGCCAAGTACTTTAAGTAATTCCATATTGACTAAGATGACGGGATCGAGAATGCTGCTCAAACGGTTTTTCTGTAAAACAGCGGTGACGGTCAGTTCGTATTGATTATCCACCAGCAGAACCTGCCCAACCGGATTTTCATCGCTGAAATATTTGGTCGCCGTGGCTTCATTAATGACCACGGAGTAAGGATCGTTCATCACGGTCTGGCGATTGCCGCCGCGTAAGGGATAATCGAACATCGTGAAAAAAGCCGGATCGACCCCTTGCACATCATTCTCGAAAAAAGTCCGGTCGCCATGGCGAAAAGAAAGACCGCCGCACCAGGCATAGCGGGTGGCATCTAAGATTTCCGGGATTTTCTCTTTCCAGACCGGTCCGCTCGGATAAGGTGTCACATTGACATGATAAGGCTGCCCGCCATAGAATTGATTCTGTTCGACCCGGTACAGGTTGACGGCATTCTTGTGGAATTTGTCATAACTGAGCTCGTCCTGCACCCAGAGCAGGATCAGGAGCGAGCAGCAGAGTCCGATTGCCAATCCGAAGATATTGATAAAGGAATAACCCTTATGCCGGAGGATGTTGCGTAAGGCGATTTTTATATAATTTTTAAACAACGATTACTCCTTCTCATTCCGACTTTAATTGTTAATCTGAATATATCGATTGGTAAGATTTCACTCGGATTTATAATTTCGAACCATAAAAATCTTATTCATAGCGCAGGGATTTCACTGGATTGGAAACGGCGGCTTTGATCGACTGGTAACTGACTGTTAAAAAGGCGATTATCAGGGTAATCACCCCGGCTAACAGAAAAATCCAAACTTGCAGGTTAGTACGATAAACGAAATTCTGGAGCCATTTATGCATGACAAACCAGGCTAGTGGCCAGGCAATCAAATTGGCGATCAACACCCATTTGGTCAACTTTTCGACCAGCAGCCCGACAATTCCCGGCACCGATAAGCCGAGTGTCTTGCGAATTCCGATCTCTTTAGTCCTTTGCTCGGTTGTGAAAGTCGCCAGACCGAATAATCCCAGGCAGGCGATCAGAATTGCTATAATCGCAAAAGTCAGTAAAATATCGGCCGTTTTTTGCTCACTCAGGTAAACCCTTGCAAAATGATCATCGAAAAATTCGTACTCGAAAGCCTGATTCAGTGCATATTTGCGCCAGGCGTTTTCAATATAGTTCAAGGTAGCGGGTACATTTTGATTCGCAATGCGCAGAGGCAGGTACCGGCCACGTCCGCGCGAATTGAATTTGTGCAGAAGCATTGGCCGGATCGGATGATGCAGGGATTGAAAATGAAAATCGCGGATTACACCGATCACAGTAAAATGCGGACTGTTGGGGTCGGGAAAGGTAAGTTCTTTACCGATCGGATCGGTCAGTCCGATTTCGCGGGCTGCGGATTCGTTGATTATCACTCCCAGGCTATCGGCCAGCCGGTCTTTTTCAAAGAAACGTCCGGCGAAAAGCTCAATTCCGAAAACCTGTGCAAAATCCTCATCGACGATCATAGTCCAGAACAGGTGATTCTCTTCTCCGGCGGCACCCGGTAAACGATAGACATTATTCCCGAAATTATTGCCCATCAGGTTGGTGGTGTTACAAGCGGAATAAATGTTCGGATTTTCTAACAGTTCGGCTTTAAAGGCACTCAGACGATTGCCCAGATCATCGGTTTTTTCGACGATAACTACCTGTTCCCGATTAAATCCAAGTTTTTTATGCTGGATAAACTGCATTTGCCGGTAGACCACAACGGCACAGATAATTAAAACCACCGAAATGACAAATTGGATGACTACCAGCAGACTTCGCAGGAAGGATTTACGCTTAAATCCGACCGACTCACCTTTTAAAACTGCCACCGGATCGAAAGAAGCCATGTAAAACGCCGGATAAGTTCCCGCCAGAATTCCGCAGACCAAAATACTGATCAGGAAAAACGGAATCATCTGAATATTATTGAGCAAAGTGAAATGGATTGATTTACCGGCTAAATGATTAAAAACCGGCAGGAAAAATTGCACCAGCACCACGGCAATCAATACCGCCAGAGTACTCAATAATATAGTCTCGGTCAGGAACTGCCAGATTAATTGCCTCCGATTTGAGCCGATTGTCTTCCGGATGGCAACCTCCTTGGCACGGGTGGCCGATCGGGCGGTTGACAGATTTATGAAATTGATACAGGCTACGCCGAAAATTCCGATGGCAATCAGTGAAAAAATATAAACAATTCCGATATTTCCATTCGCTTCGATTTCAAATTCTTTCTGAGATTTCAGGTGAATATCGGTCAACTTCTGCAGATAATAATGATATTCACCTCCATTCTTCATAAAATCGTCCCAGGAGATACCCAGCGAGGATTGAATGAGAGGTTCGGCATTTCGGCGGGTAATTTGATTGATTTTCTCCTCGACGGTTTTAGCAGATTTGGGATCATTAAGGACGATATAAGTATAAAAATTGTTACTGACCCAGATGTCATCTAACACTTGTGGATAGGAAATAAGTGAAGTCAAAAAGTCATAATGAAAATGCGAATTGACCGGTACATCTCTAACTACTCCGGTGACCAGATAATCCCGGCGATTGTCGGAATTGATCAGTTTGCCAAGTGGATTTTCGTCCCCGAAATATTTACGCGCCATAGATTCGGTCAGGACGATCTGGTTGGGTTTATTCAGAGCCGTTTTGGGATCGCCCGCCAGAAACTTGACCGTGAAGACGTCAAAGAAGGTCGAATCAGCATAGAACTGGCGCTCTTCACTAAAAACTTTTTCCTTATAGCGGAAAACCGGAAAACCGGCATTCCATACCCGGGTCGTGGCTTCCACTTCCGGAACTTCATTGACCAAAGCCGCGGCCATCGGAGCACAGGATACGACTCCATCCATGCGGTTATTATTGAGAGCGGCTTTCAGGCCGATCCGATAAATCCGGTCTGCTTTAACATTAAAGCGGTCATAGCCGAGTTCATCCCGCACAAACAACAGAATTAAAATACAGCAGGCAACACCGACCGAAAGACCAAAAATATTAATAAAGGAATAGCCCTTGAACCGGCGCATATTCCTGAAAGCGACGAGCAGGTAGTTTTTAAACATTGCGACACCCGTTATTGACTCTTTCTTTGGTATTCTGACATCAATTAGATGCGGAATTCCTGAGAAACGTTTTCAGAGACGATATGCCCGTCAAATAAATGCAGAACGCGCTGAGCATAGTCGGCATATTTCGGTGAATGCGTAACCATGATGATGGCCGTGCCCTGTTTATGCAATTCTTCCATCAGGTGCATGACTTCGTCGCCATGCGAGGAATCGAGGTTACCGGTCGGTTCATCAGCCAGGATCAATTTGGGCTGAGAGACGATGGCGCGGGCAACGGCGACTCTTTGTTGTTGTCCACCGGATAGTTGTTGAGGGAAGTGATTATGGCGAGCCATCAGTTCCATCCGTTCCAGGACTTCATTGACCCGTTTTTTTCGTTCGGCCCCTGAAAAACCGAGATAAAGAAGCGGCAATTCGACATTTTCCGCGACGGTCAGTTCATCGATCAGGTTGAAACTCTGAAAGACGAACCCGATATTATTTTTACGCAGATTGGCGCGTTTCCTTTCGGAATATCCGGCGATATCTTCACCCAGGAAGAAATACTCACCGCCGGAGGGAACATCGATCATTCCCAGAATATTCAGCAGGGTCGATTTTCCACACCCGGAAGGTCCCATAATGGCCAGGTACTCACCCTCTTTGACCTCCATGTTGATGTCATTCAGAGCGGTCGTTTCAATTTCCTCGGTGGTGTAGATTTTTTTCAGATTGTTAGTACGAATCATTTCACCATTCTCCTTATTTTAAAATGAGGTTATCAATGTTATTATAATTATCGTATGCTGAAGTAATCACTCTCTCGCCCGGTTGCAGGCCTTCCAGAATTTCATAAAATTGCGGATTCTGGCGGCCCAGTTTGATAGTTCGTTTAAAAGCGGTTTTTTCGTCATTTGACAGAATGTAAATCCAGTTACCGCCGGTCGTCTGATAGAATCCCCCGCGTGGCAGGAGAATCGCTTCGGAGATACCGCCCAGGTCCAGCCTGATATGCAAAGTCTGTCCGCGGGTAATACCGGCCGGAATACGATCGGTAAATTCCAGATCCACTTCGAATCGCCCGTCTTTTACTTCCGGGAAAACCTTTTTGACAATTAATTGAAAGGTCTCACCCGACAGGTCGAATTCGCCGGTTTTACCATTTTCAACACGCGGCAGGTAATGTTCGTCAATATTGGCTCTGACTTTAAAACCGTCCAGAACGTCAATCTGCCCCAGTCTTTCACCGGGAGATTTAGTTTGGCCGATCTCGGCATCCAGGGCAGTCAGATGACCGGAAATAGGCGCTTTGACAGTAAGGTTATCTAATTTCTGTTTGGCAATTGACAAATTATCTTCCATACGCTTGAGTGACGATCGCAGGGATTCGATCTGAGCCTTGCGAAATTCCATGTCATTTTTCTGACTTTCAGCCGTCAGTTCACGCCGTTTTTTTAGGTATTCGTACTGATCCTGGGCGGCCTCGTATTCCTGCCGGGATAACATTTCTTTCTTATATAATTCAGCCGAGCGGTCAAAAATCCGTTTCTGCTGCTGAAGTTGAAATTCGATGTCGGCAACCTGACTTTTTAATGACAGCCGTTGTTGTTCCATCGAGAGTTGGGTATTCCGCAGGTTATTACTCTGTTGAAAAAGTTCGGCTTCACGCCACATAATGTCCAATAACAGACTGGTGTTGCCGAGTTTCAGAATTTTATCGCCTTTCTTGACCATGCTCCCGGCTTCCAGATAAATTTCCTCGACCCGGCCGCCCTCGACCGCGCTCAGATAAAAAGTATTGATAGGCAGGACATTGCCGACGACCGGGATAAATTCCCGGAATGGCCCCCGGCTGATCGTTGCGATCGTCAGGCGCTCTCTTTCGACATTCAATGCGGAAGTTTTAAACTGAAACAGAAATAGGTATACTATCGACGCTATGAAAATGACGGCGACAGCAATCAGACTGATTTTTTTCCAGGTCCACTTTTTCTTTTCGATGATGCGATCCATTCCCATTCATTACTCCATTATATTTACTGCTTAACCGATTTTGACATCAGCGGTAAATTTAGGCAATTTTCACACCATTCGCCTGTCAGCGACGATAAAATAATCGATCGCCGATAAAATAATCCAGATGTATGTATAATTCCGAAACACTCAGGGGTCATTTATTTACTCTATTCGATCAAGTGGTACCTAACGGATAATTATTGACGTTAAAAAGCAAATTGAAAACATCACTCAGA
>JAZDEI010000280.1:0-2168 GCA_043808945.1 Fidelibacterota bacterium
AAAGCCATGATGATCGGCGGAAATGTTGGCATCGGACATGGTTTAGGTGTTGCTGCTGAGCTGGAACTGCCACCCTACGGAGATTTGGAATTTTTAAAATTCATCCCCGGTTTCGGTATGGATTTACAGGTAGGTCTCAATGACGGATTTTTCGTTCAGAACGCCATCTGCGTTCGGCTAAAACCGATTGAATTGCCGCTGTATGTCAAAGCCGGTGCTGGTGTCGGTCTCCATAAAAATCCCAATACTATGGGAATATATATCCCGGTCATTCTTGGAGCTGATTATTTTCTGACGGAGAAAATAGCGGCGACCACCAGTATGACCTTCGGAGATGGTTTTCGCCTGACACTCGGTATCGGATTCGGGTTCGGATTCAGTAAAGCGGAATAGTTCTCTTAAGATCAAATAAAATTGAGCTTTTATCAATTTTAAAATCACCTCGATTGAAACATAAAAAGTGATTTCCGGACGAGAGTAGAAATTTCTTGCAATTATGAAGGCGCTATATTATAATCTGGCGTCTTAGTAAAATATATCAGAAACATGGAGGAAATTGAATGATGAAAAAAGTATTGGTTATCGCGTGCATCTGCCTCATGGCGACATTTGCTTTCGGAGCAGAAAAAGGTGGTATCGTACCAGGTCTGGCCAGCTGTTTCCTCGGTCCGCGCGTTGGATTGGAAATGAACGAAGGAAAACCGATTACAACTCTGGAAATTATTGGTTTCTTTTTTTCACCGGTTCGGGCGGTACCTGGATTCCAGGCAAATGGCGTAACGGGTGGGCTGATTGGGTGTTGTTTGGGTCCACGAGTTGGCGGACAGATAAATCAACGAAAGATCAGAACCAATGAATGGCTGCAGTTATGTTGTATCGGCCGGGTTATGATAACGTTTGAAGCCTATAACGGTAAGACAATGACCGAGATCGAACAAAAAGAAGGACTCAGAAAATAAGTTCAATCTTCTTAGAGATATGAAAGCTGGAATTGAAATTCTTTTAATTCCAGCTTTCTTTTTCTGCGCTGTTCCGATGATCAAAAAGATAAAATTAAGACAATTGATTCTTTGCTTCTTGTTTTCCGGGGGATTGGCATTGTCCCAGGAAAGTCAAAAATGGCCGGACTACTGGGAGACTCCCCGACCATTAATCAAAAAAACCGAATTGATCAGTTCGGTCAGTCTTTTTAAATCGTCTGCTTTTGTCTGGATCAGAATTTACCAAAAAGCGATCTCAAGTCAGGACTTACCATCTTGTGTATTTCATCCTTCCTGTTCCCGTTTTGCTTTTACAGCGATCAATGAGTTTGGTGCCATTAAAGGAATTTTGCTGGCAGGTGATCGCCTGATGCGCTGCAATCCGTTCGCAGTCCATTATTATCCTTTTGACGGTGAAAAGATGGTCGATCCTCCTCAGAACTACCGTTTAAAATAGAAAGCACTCGCTTTGAAAAAATCATTATCATCTGTTCTCATTTTTCTTGTTTTAATATGGGCGACCATATCGGCTCAGACGGAATCCTCTGATTTCGAGCCGGCCCGTTTGAAAGATTTCGGACTGAATTTATTTCAGCAAAAAGATTATTTGCGGGCGGCGATGGAATTGGAACGTTTCCGCTATCTTGAGAAAACGACGGACGACTCGGTCGTTTTCACCATTGGTCTCTGTCATCAATTCCGCGAGCGTTACGATTTTGCCGCAGAATCGTTTAGGGAACTGGCCGATGCCGATTCTGGAATTTTCAAAGAGACTGCTCGTCTGGCGGTACTGTACAATTATTATAAGCTCGAGCAATGGCAAAATATTCTGGATCTCGGTTCTCGTAACGATAATGAATTTTATTTCTTTTATCTGGCAAGTGTCAAACTGGATCCGTCGGTTCGAAATGACTCTTTTTTCCATGAAATAACCGATGACAGCCTGCGGCAGAAATTGATCACACTTGAAAATAAACGTGCAAATAATCGTCCTAAATCCGCCTTACTGGCAGGAACGCTTTCGACCTTAGTCCCGGGGCTTGGAAAAGTCTATATTCGACGGCCGGGTGATGCGCTCTTCTCATTTGGAATGATCGACCTTTTTGCTTTGTTAACCTATAAAGCTTTCCAGGCCGATCTTATCGTGACTGGTGTAGTCGCCTCCGGCCTGACTTTGTCACTTTATCT
>JAZDEI010000281.1:0-6118 GCA_043808945.1 Fidelibacterota bacterium
ACAACCCGTTTAGGACGAATTGAAGAAGGAACAACAATTTCCGATTATCATAATGATGAGATAGAACGCAAATTTTCGATTTTATCTTCGTTACTGAATTGTGAATGGAATAAACTGAAATTCAACCTGCTGGATGCTCCCGGTTACCTCGATTTCATTGGTGAATCAAAAGCACTCACACGGGTAGCCGACCTGGCGCTTATCATGGTTCACGGTCAATCGGGTGTTGAAGTCGGCACCGAACTGGTATTCAAATTTGCCAAAGAAGACGAACTGCCGGTTTGGTTCATTATCAATATGCTCGATAAAGAACATGCTGATTTTTCAAAAACTTTAGGCGAATTGCATTCCTCTTTCGGTAAAAAAGCCATTCAGATGCAACTGCTGATCAACAGCGGTCCGGATTTCGATACAATCGCCGACGTTCTGACATTCAAAGTTATTAAATATAACAAAGACCAGAAAGGTACTTATACCGAATCTGACCCGACCGGTGAAATTAAAGATCAACTGAGCGCTTTGAAAAATGAATTGATTGAATCCGTCGCTGAAACAGACGATATCCTGCTCGAAAAATACCTCAGCGAAGGCGCATTGACCGAAGAAGAATTCCTGATCGGCTTTAAAAGAGCCATCATTAAAAGAAATCTGTTCCCCGTTTTCGTTGCCTCCGGATTAAATAATATCGGCATTACCAAAATCATGGATCACATCGCCGCCTATGCACCCAATCCATTTGCTAAAATCGTAGCCAATGGCACAGTCAAAGGCGCTCCGATTACTCGCAAAATCAATGACAGCGAAGCGACTTCCCTCTTTATTTTTAAAACCATTAGCGAAATGCATATCGGCGAACTGTCGATGTTCAAAATTATATCCGGAACATTGAAAACCGGCGTTGACTTGCTGAATTCCAATAACGGCAAGACCGAACGCATCGGCCAAATCTATTGTATCAACGGCAAAGACAAACAGGAAATCGCCCATCTGCATGCTGGCGACATCGGAACAGTCGTTAAACTGAAATCCTCGAAAACTACTGATACGTTGTGCGATCCGCGTTCACCAATCACTTACCCGAAGATTTCATTCGCTGAACCAGTCATCCAGATCGCAATCGAACCCAAGACCCGCGGCGATGAAGAAAAAATCAGCGTGGGATTGCAATCGTTGACCAGTGAAGATCCAACCATGTCCTGGCATTTTGATTCTGAATTAAAACAGACGATCCTCTCCGGTCAGGGCGAATTGCATTTGGTTATTATTCTGCAACGATTAAAGCAAAAGTTCGGTGTCGATGTCAATCAGCTTCCGCCGCGCATTCCCTACCGCGAAACGATTAAAAAACGAGGCGATTCAAAATACCGTCATAAAAAACAGACGGGCGGCGCCGGTCAGTTCGCAGAAGTCTGGATGTACGCCGAACCCACACCATCCGGCACAGGCGTCGAATTCACCAATACTCTCGTCGGTCAAAACGTCGATCGCGTCTTCGTACCGTCTGTAGAAAAAGGCGTACACTCGGCTTGTGAAGAAGGTATCCTGGCCGGTTATCACGTCACTGATGTAAAAGCAGTTTTTTATGACGGCAAAATGCATCCGGTCGATTCAAAGGATATCGCCTTCCAAATCGCTGGGAAAGGCGCTTTTAAGGAATGTTTTTTAAACGGCAATCCTATTCTGCTGGAACCAATTTATAATCTCGAAGTAACCGTCCCGGATGAATATATGGGCGACGTCATGGGTGATATTTCCGTCCGACGCGGAAGAATCCAGGGTGTGGATTCCGAAGGTACATTTCAGAAAATCACGGCTAAATTACCATTGGCGGAACTCTATCGTTACAGCACCGCTCTGCGTTCGATGACCCAGGGGCGCGGTATGCACCGCCA
The DNA here is from genome assembly GCA_043808945.1 of Fidelibacterota bacterium. Classification (GTDB taxonomy): domain Bacteria; phylum Fidelibacterota; class UBA2242; order UBA2242; family UBA2242; genus JAGNGI01. The sequence continues at coordinate 1,893 of JAZDEI010000281.1, forward strand.
GAGTTTCTCTCATTACGAGCAAATGCCGAAAGAAGCTCAGGACAAGGTCGTTGAAGCCGCGAAAAAAGGAAAAGAAGAGTAATTCCAATGGAGTTTGATAAACTTTGGGCTCCCTGGCGGATCGAATACATTACGAATTCTAAGCCTGAAGGTTGTTTCCTTTGTCAGTATCCTGAAGATACCAACGATCAAGAACATTTGATCCTTTTTCGCGGAAAAGCGGCCTTCGTAATTATGAATTATTATCCCTATAACAATGGGCATTTGATGGTCGCACCTTATCGCCATACCAGTGAATTGGAAGAACTGGATGATGCTACCAGATTAGAATTATTTGAGTTGGTCGATAAGTCCATTCGGATACTCCGCGATACAATCAAAGCCGAAGGTTTTAATGTCGGCCTGAATTTGGGAGCAGTAGCCGGCGCCGGTTTAAAAGATCATCTTCATATTCATATCGTTCCCCGCTGGACCGGCGACACAAATTTTATGCCTATCATCGGGCATACAAAAGTCCTGAGTGAAGGTTTGACTGAGACCTGGCAGAAGCTCAGAGAAAAATTCCTGGAATGATTTTAGTTATTTGATTATAGCCGCCGAATGATTTAAATTAGGCACGCTTTTTTGACAAAGATTCTGGAGTAGCTCAATGGTGGAGCGGGTGGCTGTTAACCACAAGGTTGGGGGTTCGAGTCCCTCCTCCAGAGCATAAATGCTAATTCAAAATACTACTTATATATTCTCTTCTCAGAGAAATTGAATACCTTCTATATCGGTAGTACTTCTAATCCTGATAAACGTCTGATTTATCATAATTGCCAAAATAAAGGTTGGACTCGTCGAGGACGTCCCTGGAAATTAGTCTTCCAAAAAGATTTCGAATCCAAACGTCTTGCAACTTCTTGGGAAAGATGGATTAAAAAACAGAAGAAACGTCCAATTATCGATAAAATCATCTCCGGTACATTAAACTGGAAATAATCTGTGGCTGTTATCCCGCCCGGGCGGGATGGGGGTTCCCTGCCCGACTGCGTCATGCAGGCAGGGAGTCCCTCCTCCAGAGCAAACATTTTAAGATTAATTTGTAGTGGCGATAAACAATTCGGAATTGGTTATTGCCCGGATCGTGTATTTTCCCAGACCGGCTGGTATTACCACGCTTTGGCCCTGCGCCAATGTTATGCTATTACCCTGATCCCAGGCCAGATCGATTTTACCGTTAAGTAATAATCCGATCTGAATTTTATCATCTGTACTTATTACTTTAACAGAGTTAGCGCTTATCCGGATGTTTTTCACGCTAAACTCTTCAACCGGAGTCGTATAGGTTCTGGTCCCGCCCAACCGTTCCGGCACGATAATTTCGATAGGTTTTGCCGTATAATCCATGATTTCCAATAGTGCCGGAATATCTTTGAATTTTTCTGTCAGGCCAATCCGTACGACATTATCTGAATTGGCCATACATTCAATGATATTACCGGAAATATAAGCATGCGGAATACCGGCAGAAATAAATAATCCTTCTCCAGATCTTAAATGCACCAAATTCATGAAAAACGGCATGATTAATCCGATGTCAGTCGGTTCATGATTTTGCTTCAAATCTAAAAATGTCTGTTCAATCTCGGACTTTTGATCTTTTTGAGTCAGAATCTTTTTCTCAAGTTGATTTATGATTTCCTGATAATTATCCGGATCGGACAGAACTTTCTGAAATAATCCCCTGTAAAACAGACGAAGTTTACCGCCTGTATTTTCGACATGGCCACTTTTACCATCTATTAAAGTGACATCCACAAGTCGCTGAATATCAGAGTATTGACGCAGACGTGCCGTTAACAGATCGGGTGATAAAAGTCCAACCAGAGCAGTCAGTTGATCGATGGCAATTGCTATTTCGGGTTTGTGATTTTGGTCGGGATAATGCCCGGGATCATTCAGATGTAAACGAATCGCCTGGGACTTGTCCGGATGTGCCTGAATGGATAAGGCTTTGCCGGCTGAAAGAACTTTAAAGAGAAATGGTAAGTTCGCCCCAAAATGTTCATAAGTCAATCTCCCGAGGAATTCAACCGGATACATTTTAATAAGTTCATACAAACCCAGTAATTGTTCCGAAATCTTTACCTGTGAAGGCGCCGCGGGATGAGTTCCCATCCAGAGTTCGGCATAAGGTAGATTATCGTTGTATTTCATTCCCAATAACTTCGGAATGAACGCCTGCCTGCCACGCGTTCCCCATTCATACGGTTGTATCCGGTTACTGAGAATGTACGGTTTAATTTCTTTCATCTGAATCCGTATTGATCTTCATCGCATTTAAAATAAGGCTGGTTTGATGACTTAGGCAAGTAAATTCATTAAAAAAGGTCTGCGGAGAGCAGACCTATGAGTGAGGAGGAAGATTTATTTCAATTAATTTTAAACGAACATTTCTTTGACTGAATTAAATTAGTAAAAGTTGCCTTAGTTGTACGATTCAAGTAAAAAATAGTTCTTCCGATATGAAATAAATGATAAATTGGTAGGCGTTTTAAGATGATTGAGAAAATAATGAAAAATAATGTACCGAATACACCTAAGTCGATAATCCTTTTAATAATAACGTGTTTACTTTACCTGAATGTGAAATTATTACCGGCCGATTCAAGTTTCGCTTACTCAAATGGCGGAATTATCAGAGCGGACTGCTCGCAAAAAACACTTTCGTTGATTTTTACTGGTGGCGATTTCGGTGATGGTGGTTTATTAATCAGAAAAGTACTGAAAGAGAAGAACGTTCCTGCCTCCTTCTTCTTCACCGGCGACTTTTATCGTAGTCCCAATTTCAAAATAATTATTTCCGGATTACACGATGATGGTCATTATTTAGGCGCTCATTCTGATAAACATCTTCTCTACTGCAGTTGGGAAAAGCGTGATTCGCTTTTAGTGACTAAACAACAATTTGTCGACGACCTGTTGGCCAACTATGCCGAAATGAAAAAATTCGGAATCGAGCAGGCCGACGCCCGCTTTTTCATGCCGGCTTATGAATGGTATAACGATTCGATCTCTGCCTGGACAAAAGAGATGGATATTACCCTTATTAATTATACACCGGGAACCCTATCCAACGCTGATTATACTATTCCGTCGATGAAGAATTATCGCCCGACAGAAATGATTTACAACAGTATCGTCGATTATGAGAAAAAAGATCCGCGAGGTTTAAACGGTTTCCTGTTACTGATTCATATCGGGACCGATCCGGAAAGAACGGATAAATTCTATTACCGGCTGGCAGAATTGATCGATTATCTTCAGAAAAAAGGTTACACCTTTGTAAGAATAGATAAATTACTGGCATTGTAACATTTAATATATTTGGATTCCGTGATGTCATCGAAATTATTGATTAAAAATTGCCATTTTTATGACAATCCTGCTGAAGATAATCTGACCGATTTGTTAATCGTCGATGGTCAAATTGCCCGAATTTGCCAAACCATCAATGATTGTGACGCGCCTGTCGTCGATGCAGTAGGACGAGTTCTGGCTCCCGGTTTTATCGATATTCATATTCAGGGGGCTGGCGGAGCCGACGTCATGGATTCCGCTGAAGCGTTAACAGTAATCTCGCGTACTCTTGCCAGATTCGGGATAACCGGCTTTCTGGCAACTACCATTGTAAAACCGGAAATCGACAACCGCCATCTCGCCGTTATCGCTCAAAATGTCGGAAAAGACCTGGGTGGCGCCCGAATCCTCGGTATTCATTTGGAAGGACCGTTCATTAATCCGCATAAACGAGGCGGAATCGCATCTTCTGCGCTTTGCCCTCCCTCCTTTCAAATGCTCAACCAAATTCTTGAAATGACGAACGAAACATTACGGATGATGACCATTGCACCGGAACTGCCCGGTAATCATGAAATCATCCAGCAATTGACTAAGATTGGTATTGTTGCTTCTTTTGGCCATTCGGCCGCTAATTACCGCGAAACAAAAGACGGATTGGCAGCCGGGATTTCGCATGTAACCCACATTTTTAATGCCATGCCGGCATTGCATCATCGTGAGCCTGGTCCGGTTGCGGCAATCTTTGAATCGGAAACGATCACCGCTCAGATAATTTCCGACGGCATACATCTCCATCCGGCAATCATTAATTTGCTCTGGAAAAATCTGGGTAAGAACCGATGCATCTGTATCAGCGATGGCATCCAGGCAATTGGACTTCC
>JAZDEI010000282.1:0-12027 GCA_043808945.1 Fidelibacterota bacterium
AATTTCCATTTCAAACCATCAGTGAGCAGTCCGGCAATCTCGCTCTGCTATTGGAATCAGGGAACCAGCGGGGAACTACTCAGTCAGAGGGCTTTAGGAGTGACCTATCTATACCGCAGTGTAAAAGGATTGACGGCCCAGATCGGCTTGGGATATTTACTGGAAGTTGGCAAACTGATGGAAGACTATTATGAAGACCATGGTGTTGAAAATCCGCCGGATGTGCTTCTGCTGTATAGTCTCGGCTGGACATTCAAGTTCTGAAATAGTGCGGTTTTATAGAAACGGATTTTTATAAATAGACACAACAAGATAGAGACATCTTCAAAATCTAACCGAATAAGGACATCGAAATGAAACTGACGCTAAAAAACCTGCCATTAAAATCTTTAAGTGTTCTGCTGCTGATAACAATATTTTTCAGTAACGGATTCTCTGCCGGTGAAAGGAAATGGGGAAAAGTCGATTCAAAGTACCTTGATATGACTGTTTTTCCGGAAGACACTTCCGCGGCGGCAATAAAAATATATGATACCGGTTTAATTGACGTCACTTACAGTGGCAGAGTGGAGATGACTTATGATCGCCATTTCCAGATTAAAATTCTGAAAACAAGTGCCAAGTCCTATGCCGACATTATTATCTCATACTGGCATAAAGATCATATCAACAGTATCGATGCCCAGACAATCCTGCCCAATGGGAAGAAATTTAAAGTGAACAGTAAAAATATCTTCGATGAAGAAGCCAAAAATAATTTCAAGGTCAAGAAATTTACTCTTCCGAATGTAGAAGTCGGTTCTGTACTGGAAGTAAGGTATAAATTAATAAGTCGCGATATCCATGAATTGGAACCCTGGTACTATCATTCGGAAATTCCGGTGATCGAATCGGAAATCGTAGTGCAGATGTCGCCATATTACAAATATCTCGTGATGTGGAGCGATCCTGATAAATTGATTACTCAAACAAAAGAGAAATACTTTAATGGTTCGGATTCGCAGTGGTACGACCGATTCAGATTTAAAGCAGTGAATCTGCCGGCGATAAAAGACGAACCATTTATTTCGACTTTGAAAAATTACAAGGCTCGGGTTGACTTTCAGATCGAAAGTTTTACATTTCCTCCATATCATTACCAGTTTATCCAGGATGTTAAATCATTATGTAATACATTGGTCAAGGAAGAATATAATAAATTTATCGGCGCCGAAAACGATGTCCGGGATCTTGTCCTGCAACTGACTGCCGGTTCCAAAACCAATACGGATAAAGCCAGGATAATTTTTGAATATGTCCGGGATAATATCGCCGATGATTCTTATGAATATGGGATTTATGTCCATAAAGATCCAAAACAAATTCTGAAAGACAAAAAGGCCTCGGACTCGGAAAAAAATATGCTGATGATGACCATGCTTCGAGTCGCGGGATTAGAAACCAAGCCGATTCTGATCAGTACCCGGGATCATGGTTTAGCTGTACCACAGATTCCTTTTTTATCGCAATATAACAAAACAATCCTGCTGGTGGATATTGACGGTAATACTTTTATGTTCGATGCCAGCGATCCGTGGATTACCTACGGTCAGCTGCCGCCTTCGTCGCTCGTTAAGAATGCGATGCTCATTGAAAAGGATAATGTTTATTACATGGAGATTCCAAACACCGGACTCAGAAGTCTGGAAACGATAGAATCGAATCTGCAATTATCACCGCAGGGAAAAATAGAGGGAACATCCAGAATGATGTCGGTGGGATATGCCAGCAGTGACCGAAACCGGCAGTTATATAAAAATAAGGATGCCAAGGAACTGATCTTAAAGAATGTCGCCAATCATCTTGATGATTTTACCGTGACGCAGTGCGATTCCGGTCTGAAACCGGTTCCCAGCGATACCTTTAAGACCAAATATTCCTTTATTCTCGATAATCACACCGTAACTATCGGCGACGAAATATATCTTAAACCCGCTATCTTTTTCGGGGAAAATAAGAATGTGTTCGTTTCCGAAAACCGGGCCTTTCCGGTTGAGTTTGAATACGGCTATAAAAATATCGAGACCAATTCATTCCTGGTGCCGGACAATTATTCGGTCGTCGAAATGCCCAAAGGAGTCTATATCGATAACGAGTACTTAAGATACCGGCGAACTGTTTTATTATTATCCAGAAATCCCCTCAGAATCGGATATACGAGACAATTTGAAATAAAAAAATTGACCGTGCCGCCTGAAGACTACCGATTAATCAAATATGAATTCTCGAGAATTGTCGATGCAGATCAGGAAGTAATAATCCTTAAGTCGAATTGATAACGGGAATGTATCATAACAATAAAAAAGTTTTAAACAATAAAATAGTTATCTGTGCCGGATTACTGTTCGGTATGATCTTCTCGCAAAATACGGCATTTTCTCTTGACGTTTTAAACTCTCAGGTGTTAAAGAGTCTTACAAAAATAACGGTGAAAAGCAGTAAAGAAATCCGGGTGCTGGAAGAATCCGAGGTGCTGATTACCCGCAGTGAAGACAGCTATCTCGGTTTTGATGCCCTGCGGGAGACTGATTTTATCAGCCTGTCAAAAATGGAAGCAGGGCTATACGATATGGACGATAAACTTATCAGGAAATTAGGGAAAAAGGATATCAGGGAGAGTTCGGTCTCCTTTACCAGTGTTTATAATGCTCATAATACCATTTCGCATCAACTGAAAAATCCCGAATTGCCGTACAAGGTGAAAAAGCACAAGGAATATAAAATAAAAAGCACCTTTTTTTTACCTTCCTGGAATCCTCAGGAAAATGTTCCGGTCAATCAGGCCGAGCTGGAAATCGTAATGGAAACGCCATTTGATTTTAAATATAAAAATATCGGTCGTTGCGGCGAGCCGGAAATCTCATTAGATAAAAACGGATTCAGGCATTATCGATGGGAAATAGATACTATTTCCGCATATAAGAAAGAGTTTCGGCAGGCTCCCGAAGCCGATTTTCAAATCGGAGTCGATCTGGTGCCTGCAGAGTTCGATCTGGACGGCTTTCAGGGAAATACAACCAGCTGGAAAGAATTTGGTCTCTGGGATTACAGCCTGATAAAGGATCAAATCATCTATTCAAAAAACTTTCATAATGGTCAAAAATATTTATCCATTGCCGATCCGATCGAAAGGATTCATGAAATATACCGGGAACTGCAACAAAAGACCCGTTACGTCCAGATCTATCTCGGAATAGATGGCTGGCAACCGCATCCAGTCGATATTATTGATCAGGTTAAATACGGCGATTGTAAAGATCTTTCGATATATATGATCGCCATGTTAGATCAGGCCGGTATCAGAGCCTATCCAGCCCTGGCAATGCCTCGTTCGCATGGCTGGGTTGATCCGGGATTTGTCGCAAACAGCTTCAATCATTGTATTGCGGTCGTGCCGATGCCGTCGGACACCTTTTATCTTGAATGTACCAGCGACGTGACTTCGATGTATGATATACCTGACGAGATCGAAGGGACCAATATCCTGCTGATAACCCCCGACGGAGGCAAATTGATCGGAACGCCTCTCAGCACGGCTACCATGAATGGGTCGGTGTTAACCGGAACAGCCACGATCAATCCGGATCGTTCGCTCGATTTTAACGGGCAGGTGCTATTCACCGGTAATCAGGCTACTAATATGCGGGGGCTGTTTTCCGATAAAAGCATGCAGGAGAGGCGGGAATGGTTTATCAATCGAATCTGCCAGAAATCCGGTCAGACTCAAATTAAATCATTTTCCCTGGCGGGGCTTGAAAATCCGGATACGGCTCTTGCGATCAATTTCTCTGTAAATATGCAATTTTACACCCGTAAAGCCGGCTCTCGTTTATTATTTGAACCAGTCACTTTCAACAAGATTATTTTCGACGGGGAAGAGCCGGGAAAGCGAAAAACGCCTTTGCTAAATATTTCACCCATCAGCAATACCGACAATATTTGTTTCATTTTACCGGAAGGCTACCAGATCAAGAATCAAATCGATACCGACAGCATCAGGAGCGTGTTTGGAATCTATTATTCAAATGTCATTAATCAAAACGGTCAAATAATTTGGATCGATAATTTCACTTGCAATGCGCGATACGTTTCATTAGACGAATATCCGGCATATTTCAAATTCATGCAGGATGCCAAGAAGAACTCCAACCATCTTATCGTTCTGGAAAAATAATTTTCCTGTTCCGTCAGATTCTCATACCTGGCCAGTTCTGGCAATTCCTTTCATTTTACCTATCAGCCCGTTTAATTGATAAATATTACCACAGATTGGCAAAGATTATGGTCACAGATTTGCATACAATAATCTGCAAAAATCCGTGAAATCAGTGGTGGAAATTCAGAATTAGGTACAAAGAAACCCTTTCCTTGTCTTTTTCCTATAATTCTGCCAAATTCCGTTACAATGAGAGTAAATGTAATAATTAGTGTTATCATCCTGCTGACCCTGGTAAACTGTGAGAAAGCCGAGAAGATTTACCTGCTCCCGGAGAGGGCGGAGATCGTCGATGTTTTAACTGAAGCCGTTCTCAGCGACGAATCCATGTCGATAGAAGGTCTGAATGACGGCTCGGCCCGTGATCGGGACTACAATTCATCGGCCCTCCAGAAAGTTGCTCTGAGCGATACTTTTGCCAATGACTTTTCTAAAATCAAATTCGGCCGCGTCATCAGCCAGGTCTGTGATACGACCGTGATCATCGATCTGGGCTGGGATTCAGCCCTTGTCGAATTGCGTTACCATTTCACCGGTAACTTCAAGACCGTCAGTTACTTGAGCATCCGGGATTCATCCATCGGTTCGATTCACTATAATACGGTTTCCTATCGCGACACAACCGACATCAACGTCGATTCGACCTGGATCGATACCTCGCAAATCTGGGATTATGACACGACCTACACGGTTATCACGTTGACCGACACGGTCAGCAGTGATACGACCTGGAGTTACAGCAGTCATTCGTCGGCCCATGATTCGACAAGTAAGGCATTTTCGCTCACTTCGCGCCAGAAAGCCATATTCCTGCGAACACAGAACACCGATAATGCCCGCAAAGACTGGCATCTCAAATATGTCTCGCCGATGCTGATCGCCAACAGTTCATTATCACCGGTAATCGAACAGGTGTCTCTGACAATTTCCGGTCAGCCGACGACCGTCAAAGTACCATTGACGGCTGGCGCCGACCCATTGAATGTATATTTCAATCGTGATACCCTCGATCAGATCAATTATAATACGAGTCTGACCGCCAGCATGACGATCACTAATACCGCACCGTTTGAATATTCTCCCGGTGAACTCGTGCTATTACATTTCGGACAGGCCATCAACCGTTATAAAATCCGGACAGCCCTCAGCGATACCGATAATAATGGCGTGCATACCGGCTCTTTTTCGGTCATTTCTCACGGTAGCAAGATCTACCGGTTATTTGTCGATCTGATTGATTATCGGACGATATTTACTACGGATGGCGCTTATAACAGTGAAATAATAATGATCCCGTTTAGAGTCCCATAATGTCGCAAGTGAAAGGATTATTTGACAATGCCCGATAAATTTGAACCTGTCATAGGACTGGAAGTTCACGCCCAGCTTTTAACCGACACCAAGATATTTTGCAGATGCAAAAATGTTTACGGCGCTGAACCGAATTCCCTGACCTGCCCGATATGCCTCGGTATGCCGGGAACATTGCCGGTTTTAAGTCGAAAAGCTGTTGAGTTTGCTATCCGGATGGGTTTGGCAACCGGCTGTTCCATCGCTCCGTTTTCCCGTTTTGCCCGAAAGAACTATTTTTATCCGGACCTGCCGAAAGGATACCAGATTTCACAATACGATGAGCCGCTCTGTTCAAAAGGTGAGATTACGATTCGGATCGGCAATATCGAAAAAAAGATCGGCATCACCAGAATACATATAGAGGAAGATGCCGGCAAATCAATTCACGGCTTCACCGACACGCAGGTGGACTTTAACCGTTGTGGAGTTCCGCTGATCGAAATTGTCTCGGAACCCGAAATGCGTTCGCCGGAAGAGGCTTATGCCTATCTGATGAAACTCAAACAAATCCTGGAATACCTTGAAATCTGCGATTGTAACATGGAGGAAGGCAGTCTGCGTTGTGACGCTAATATCTCCCTGCGTCCGATCAGCCAGACCAAATTCGGCACGAAAACCGAAATGAAAAACATGAACTCCTTCCGCGGAGTCGAACGCGCGTTAAAGTTCGAGATCGAACGGCAAGCGGCTGTACTGGAAAAAGGAGGTCGAATAATTCAGCAAACCATGCTCTGGGATGAAGCCAAAGGTGAAGCGCGTCCGATGCGCTCCAAAGAGGAATCGCACGATTATCGTTATTTCCCCGAACCGGACCTCGTGCCGCTCGAAGTGAATGAGGAGTGGAAAAATACGGTGCAGGCAGAATTGCCCGAATTACCGGATCGGAAATATAAACGCTTCATTAATGAATATTCTCTTCGGTCTTATGACGCTATACTGTTAACCGGTGATAGAAAATTAGCCGATTACTTCGAAAAAGTCACTTCTGTTGTTGGCGATCCGCAGATGGTCAGCAAATGGATACAAGGTGAAATTTTAAGAGTGTTATCACAGAATAATCTGACGCCTGCCCGGATTCCGGTCACACCGGAAAAATTCGGCGAACTCCTGAATCTGGTAAAGACCGGGACGATTACCGCCAATATTGGCAAAGAAGTTTTTGATAAGATGGTAAAAGGCGGTGAATCGGCGCAGTCGATTGTCGAGCGTGAAAAATTAATCCAGGTCAGTGATGACACAGAGCTGCAAAAGATCATAAGGAATGTAATAACCGAAAATCCATCTGAGGTTGAGCGTTATCATTCCGGTACTAAAAACCTGTTCGCGTTTTTTATGGGGCAGGTGATGAAGAAAACCCAGGGCAAAGCCAATCCTGCGGTGACTTCCAGCCTCTTGAAGAAAATACTGGATAAGTGATTGCAGACTTCAAATTGAGTAATTCAAATATCAAATTTCTTATCAAAAAAAACGTACTTGTAAATCTTGTCAGAAATTATTAAGCGGAGAGACGGGGATTCCCCGCCTGCGTGACTGCGTTAGTTGTCGGGCAGTCCCGCCTGAACAACCACTCAGTCGGGCAGGGAACCCCGGGTAGGTGTAAGCCCACACACGCTTTCCAAGCGTGCTCCTTAAGCCTCTCGGACATCTCTCCAAAAAACGCCATAGTTTAAAATAATTGAGTCGATTTGACAAGAATTTACCCAGGTAACTATAAAATACCTGTTTTAATTATACCAAGTCGAAATAGATAAAACGATCTTTCCTTTAAGTAAATTTGGATAGATTTTGTAGGAGAATAAATAATGAGAAAAAATCTTCAGTATTTGCAAATCACCACGACGACCGATAAAAGGGAAGAAGCTGAGCAGATCGCGATATTGCTTGTAGAGAAATATCTGGCAGCCTGCGTACAGATTATCGGACCAATAACCAGTGTTTATCGCTGGCATGAAAAAATCGAAAATACTACCGAATGGTTATGTCAGATAAAAACTATACCAGAATTGTACGATTCAGTCGAGAAGGAAATCCTGGCTGTCCACTCATATCAATTACCGGAGATCATTGCCGTACCGATTGCAGATGGTTATCTGAGATACTTTGACTGGCTCAGGGACCAATTGCATTCTGTTATTTGAGTATTCTAAAGGTTTAGAAAATAATCCAATTGTATCAAACAGGAAATCTATATCCGGATGATAATTAAAAATGTTTAGGCCAATTGTTTAAAATCCGACGAACACTTTAATCTTGTTGAGTGAAATATTAATTGCATTAACTTATTCAGTTATTTTTACAGTTAACATATTAATTAGCATTTAGATCATCGCCTGGTTATATTTTTTCTGAATTATTAAATATTAGGAATTAATATGTTCGATCAATCAAAATTAAGTCAAATTGATTTTATTAGTTTACAATTCAGCGACTTAATGGGAGTACCTAAGGAGATAATAATTCCATCGGGTTCTCTGGAAAACGCCGTACAGAATGGCGTCTGGTTTGATGGTTCCTCTATTGAAGGTTTTGCCCGGATTCAGGAAGATGATCTTTTTCTGAAACCTGATATCAATACATATGCGCCGATTCCATGGTTAAATAATGGCGGTAAAACGGCGCGTGTGATTTGTGATATTTATAATGCCGACGGTACTCCCTTCGAGAGCGATCCGCGCTATATCTTACGAAAAATGACGGCTGAAGCGGCGGAGGCAGGTTATTTGTTCAATGTCGGACCAGAGTTGGAATTTTATCTGTTTCAGAATGAAATTGCATCCCGAATAACGACAATCGATTACAGCAGTTATTTCGATTCTTCATCTAATGCAGGATTTACTGTTATTCGTGAAGTTCTGGCCGCGCTTAAGACATTTGAAATTATTGTTGAAAGTACTCATCATGAGGTTGGCAAAGGCCAATACGAAATCGACTTCCGGCATGGCGATGCACTTGATTCCGCCGATAAAGTAATGACGCTGAAATATACGGTTAAAAAGATTGCGCAGATGAATGGTATGCACGCAACTTTTATGGCTAAACCGATCTCTGGCATGGCCGGATCAGGAATGCATATCCACCAAAGTATCTTCGACGTTAAAACAAATAAAAATCTGTTCTATGAAGAAGATGATAAATACAATCTTTCGCGTCTGGCCTATAATTTCATCGCCGGTCAGATCAAACATATTAAAGCGATGAGTGCAATTCTGTGCCCAACGATAAATTCATATAAGCGGTTGATTACCGGCTTTGAAGCTCCGGTTTATTTGACATGGGCCGGCTCGAATCGAACTGCTTTGATTCGTGTCCCGAAATCTTACAACCAGAAGAATACCTCAACAAGAATTGAATTGCGCTGCCCCGATCCGACCTGTAATCCATATCTTGCTTTTACCGTCATGCTAAAAGCTGGATTGGATGGTATTAAGAATAATCTCGAACCGCCCAAACCCGTCGAAGAATTTATCTATTCTTTCGATCAGGAAATGTTAATTAAGAAAAATATAGATGTTCTGCCGACGAATCTTAATGAAGCCATTAACAACATGAAGAAAAGCTATATTATAAAGAACGTGCTCGGCGAAAAACTATTTGATAAATATATTTCCATCAAAAACAGCGAAACTGAGGATTATCTCCACCAGGTCACTCCCTGGGAACTTGACCATTATATGGAGATGTTTTGATATTTCATTATCATATACAGATAAATTTTCCGTTGTACGACGAACTTTCATGGAAGATGAATCTACTGGTAAAGTGCTTTAATTATTTAACACCGAATTTGAGAAGATTGGTGATCGTGTTGACGTACTTTTATATTTTAAAGATTGTCGGCTTTTTCACAGACTTGACTACTAATTTTATTAAGAGAATCAGCATATATATTAATTATTACATTATTTTCGGCAATTAATATATTTATTTGTATTTATTCGCTACAATAGATATATTTTTATCCGTATTTTGAAATAATTCATAATTAAATATAGAATGGTACTAATCAATTTCAGATTAAAGGAATTATAAATATTGAAAAACAATAATAAAATATGAAGCAACCATACAATAAAGATAAATAATAACACAAAAAGGAGCTATTAAATGACACCGAAAGAGTTTTTTGAGTTTGCGAAACAGCACGATGCTAAAATGGTCGATCTGAAGTTTACCGATTTACTTGGCACCTGGCAACATTGTACGTTTCCAATCGAAATCTGGAATGAAGGGACATTCAAAGATGGCGTCGGATTTGATGGTTCTTCGATCAGAGGCTGGCAGGGAATCGATGTATCGGATATGCTGGGCATACCGGATCCCAACACGGCAGTTATTGACCCTTTCTTTAAAGAATCAACCGTCAGTGTTATCGCTGATATCGTTGATCCGATAACCAAAGAAAATTACAGCCGCGACCCGCGCTTTATTGCCAAGAAAGGTGAGGCATATTTAAAAAGTACCGGCATTGCCGATACCTGTTATATTGGTCCTGAACCTGAGTTTTTCATCTTCGATGAAGTTCTTTACGAACAGAATCAGCATACCGGCATGTATAGAATTAATTCAATCGAAGGCGCCTGGAATACAGCCCGCTTTGAAGAACCGAATTTAGGTTATAAACCGAGTTTTAAGGGTGGCTATTTCCCGGTCAGTCCGACCGATACTTACCATGATTTACGCACTGAAATGGTGATGGAAATGCAAAAAGTCGGGATTATTGTGGAAGCCCATCATCATGAGGTTGCCACCGCTGGTCAAAGTGAAATCGATATGCAGTTCGAATCACTTATGAAAATGGCTGATAATTTTATGTGGTTTAAGTATATCATAAAAAATGTCGCAAAACGTAATGGAAAAACCGTAACATTTATGCCCAAGCCTATTTTTCAGGATAATGGCAGTGGAATGCATTCGCATTTTTCTTTATGGAAAAATGGTGCGCCGTTATTTGCTGATAGCGGTTATGCCGGATTGAGTGAGATAGGCTTATATTCGATTGGAGGCATTCTGAAACACGCTCCGGCAATTCTGGCTTTTGCAGCTCCTACAACCAACTCGTACCGTCGTTTGGTTCCGGGATTTGAAGCACCGGTCAATCTCGTGATGAGCGCCCGCAACCGTTCCGCTGCAGTCAGAATTCCGATGTATTCTGAAAACCCGAAAGCTAAAAGGCTGGAGTTTCGTTGCCCAGATCCGACCGCCAACGGCTATCTTACCTGGACGGCTATGCTGATGGCTGCGATTGATGGTATCAAGAATAAAATCAATCCTGGTGAACCACTGGATAGGGATATTTATGAAATGACTGCTGAAGAATTAGCAAAGTATCCTAAAACACCCGGCACTTTGACTGAAGCGATACACGCCTTGGAAAAAGACCATAAGTTCTTGTTGGAAGGTGGTGTGTTTACTCCTGACTTGATCGAAACATGGATAAATTGGAAACTTGAAAAAGAACTCAATGAATTGGCATTACGGCCACATCCTTATGAGTTTTACTTGTACTATGATTGTTAAACCTGACAACCTTTGGTGAATTAAAAAGTCATAGTACCCGCTCAGCAACACTAAAATACGCCGATGGATATGTCGGCGTTTTTATTTGAAAAAATAAGAGAAATAGAGGAGCCGACCGTAAAATATTTTGCATCTTAAAATACTATTTGGAGAATGATACCTATTGGTGATAACTTACCGACCGGTAAGTAAGTAAGGATTGAATGAATGAGAAGTGAAAATGTAACCAAGGATAAAATCTTAATGACGGCTGCCAAATTATTCGCCGACAAAGGATTTGATGCGACTTCAATGCGTGAAATTGCCGAATCTTGCGAAGTAACCAAACCGGCGCTTTATTATTACTTCCCGGATAAAAAAGCCTTATTTGCCGAAATAATA
Source organism: Fidelibacterota bacterium (assembly GCA_043808945.1). Lineage (GTDB taxonomy): Bacteria > Fidelibacterota > UBA2242 > UBA2242 > UBA2242 > JAGNGI01. Next base: position 11,507 of record JAZDEI010000282.1, read on the forward strand.
AAAACTGTCATTAATTATTCTTATCAGTTACTCAGTACGATTGAAAAGTCTGATATAGATCCTATCGCGAAACTTAACACAATTGCAACCAAACAATTTTTAGGAATTAAACAGCATCCTGAAGTGACCAAATTTCTGATAAATGTAGCCATGCGAAATTTACCTGCCGGAATAAATATATCTTTTTTCGATGTGATGAAAAAAAATGAAGACGTATTGATTAAAATTGTCAAGGATGCCAAAGATATGGCTTATTTCAGAGCCGACATGGATGTCCAGACCTTTTTATCCTGCTTTATAGGGGGACTAAATAATTACGTCATGCGTTATTTTAAACAGGGAGTTGACGAATTGACTGAAGAAAATGCTAAAAAAGTAATCGATACCTTAGTGGAAGGTGTCCGTAATCGTAATAAGAAGGAGTAATTATAGAATATGAAACGAAGATATTTTTTACTGACATTTCTCATTGCCTGCAATATTCAGGCTGAAACTTTAGACCTTGATTTAAATACTGCCCG
>JAZDEI010000283.1:0-5921 GCA_043808945.1 Fidelibacterota bacterium
TTTCTTTCTTTGCCGGGTTCTGCCTGACAAATTCCGTTTTTATCGACTAATTTGTCTAACAATTTGCAGTGTAGCGCAATGAAAGTCCGGCAGGTGCCGGAACCATCAGCCAGTTTTTCCGGAAATTCAGCATATTCACAATCTAAGTCACAATATTTCATTCTTTCATCCTTTAAACTCCTGGGAATTTAAAATGAAAAACGGGCAGAATCAAACCGACAGTTCGTCCTACCCGTTTTCGATGATCGATCGTTTATTTTATCAAGGAGATATCGAAATCTTCAGGTCGACCGATCGGGCGCATATCGATCTTGTGCTTGCGGATAGCACGCTTGAGTGACATCTGCTCGAAAAACAGGTAAATGATCGGAACGAGAATCAGGGTAAAAACTGTAGCGAAGGTCAATCCGCCAATAACTGCCCGACCTAAAGGAACCCAGATTTCAGCTCCTGAACCAAGATTCAGTGAGAGCGGTAACATTCCGAAAATCGTCGTCAAGGCTGTCATTAAAACCGGCCGCATGCGCCGTTTACCACTGACAAGGATCGCAACCCATAGATCCATGCCGTGTTTTTCGCGCATCTGATTGATATAATCGACCAGGACAATGCCGTTGTTAACAACGACACCGACCAATAAAACACATCCAATCAGTCCGGTAACACTCATTGTTGTGCCAGTTATAAACATCATCCAGATTGCGCCAATCATTGCCAATGGAACCGTGAACATGATAATGAAAGGATCCAGCAAGGACTCGAACTGAGAAGCCATCACCATATAAACCAGGAAGATGGCTACGAGTATGGCGATTCCCAAATACATAAAGGATTCCTGCTGGCTTTCGGCGGTTCCACCGATTTCCCAGTGAAAATCAGAGGGAAAGGGGATTTTCTTCATTTCCGCATTGATACTCTGAGTGACGCTCTGTAAGTCACGCCCACTGACTGAACAACTGACAGAAATCATTCGCTCCTGGTCTTCGCGGACAATGCTTTCCGAAGCCTGGCCCGGAGTAATTGAGGCGACATTTTTAACGGGGATTTGAGCTCCCGTTGCAGATGTTAAATATATATTTTCCAGATCGGTTTTAGATTGACGGGCAGATTCATCCAATTGCACCAGTACTTCATATTCCTGCCCACCTTCTCTGAATTGAGTCGCTACCTTTCCCTTGATATCGGTTTCAATAGTCGATGCAACCTGGTATACCGATAATCCCAAAGCCGATATCCGGTCACGGTCCAGAATGATCTGATACTCCGGTTTAGGTTGGCTGAAACTTTTTTGAACATCGACAACGCCATCGACTTTTGATATTTGTTCGGCAACCTTGTCAGCCAGCGCCATTGAGACATTGCGATCGTATCCGAAAATCTTGATCTCAATATCGCCACCGGATCCGAACATCATATTACCTTCTGAAATCCGGATGGTGGCACCCGGAATTTTATCAAATCGTTTACGCAAGGCTTTTTCGATTTCGGCTATATTACGCTTGCGATTTTTAACGTCTGGCAGATTGATCGAAATACTACCTTTATTTGTCGAACTTGAACCGAAAACTGCCCCGATACCGGAACTTGTTCCGAAATCGGCTTGGATGTTAATTGCTTCCGGCACTTCCTGGCGGATAATTTCTTCAATCTCGCGGAACGTCTTATCAGTCGATGTCAAAGAGGCACCGGTCTCACGTTCGACATTAATGGTCATATAGGATTGATCGGTTCTGGAGATGAACTCCCCTCCGATTTTGGGATAAATCATGACTGTTGCGACGCTTAATATTATCAATCCAAATAAAAAGACCTTTTTATGGCCCAGAAAATAATCCAGCACTTTGACATAGATATTTTCCAATTTTATGACGGCATTCCCGAAAGAGCGATCCATTTTCGCCATTATTTTGGATTTGTACTGTTTTTCTTTATTAAGCATACGTGACGACATGAGTGGAATTAACGTAAGCGCCACCAACAATGATGCCGATAACGAAACCACAATCGTCACGACCATGTCCTTAAACATTACTCCCGCAATTCCCGGCACAAACAGAACCGGAACAAAAATGGCAATGGTCGTCAATGTCGAGGCCGTAATTGCCATCGATACTTCGGCAGTACCTTCGTCGGCCGCAATGCGGATCGGTTCGTCATTTTCATGGTGACGATAGATATTTTCAAGCACTACAATTGCATTATCGACCAACATACCGATCGCTAATGCCAGACCGGCCATTGAGATGATGTTCAGTGAGAGTTTCATTTCGTACATCACAAAAAATGTGACGATGACAGAGATCGGAATTGAAATCGCGGCGATGAATGAACTCGTAAAGCGTCGCAGAAAAAAGAACAACACAATGAAACACATCAAAATCGCCTGCCAGGCTGTATCGGTCAAATTCCTGAGCGATCGTGTAATGAACTCAGAAGAATCAAAGATCATATCAAATTTTACACCCTGACCGATTTTTTCCGCGATAATCGGCAATTCTTTTCGGACGGCTTTTGCGGTCTGAACAGTATTGGCGTCCGACTGTTTCTGGATGTACATAACCATGGCGTTTTCACCGTTGTTCCGAACGACTTGCACCTGATCCTTAAAGCCATCGACGACGCGGGCAATGTTTTTTAAATAAACCGGATTCCCGGCTTTGACACCAATGACGGTGTTTTCAATTTGAGCCACGGAAGTATATTCACCATAGGTGCGAACTGTAAATTCGCGGAATTCATCATTAATAATACCACCCGGTATCTGAAGGTTCTCAATTCCGAGTGTTTGAACGAGTTGATTGACGGAAATTCCCTGAGCGGCTATTTTATTGGGATCGACAAGGATTTTAATCTGGCGTTCCATCCCTCCGGCAGTGCTGGCCGATGCGACTCCGTTAATTCGCTCCAGTCGCGGTTCGATCTGTTCGGTTGCCAGCGTACGTAATTCCGCCATTCCCAGTTTATCGGAGCTCAAAGCGATGAACTGAATTGGTTGCATTGACGGATCAAAGGCAAAAGTCGTCGGATCACTGGCTTCGTCCGGTAAATAATCTCGCACCATATCGATGTTTTTACGGACATCGATTTCAGCCTGGTTCATATCGGTGCCCCAGTCAAATTCAACGATCAGCGCCGCAACTCCCGAATATGAATACGAAGAAAGTGTCTTAATATTTTTGGTCGAAATGACGGCTTTCTCCAGCGGTCGGGTCAATGAATTTTCAATATCTTCCGGACCGACACCGGTATAATTACTAAAAACGGCAATGATTGGCAGAGTAATATTCGGATACAGATCGATTTTCAGACTGGTTAATCCAAAAATACCGGCTCCGATCATGATTAAATAAATCATCGTGACCGTTATTCCACGTCTGATAGACAGGTTGGATAATCTCATAAGCCGCTCCTGTTCGCCACGACCTCAACTTTAGAAGAATCCAGGAGATTATGTTGTCCGGTGGTCACGAGCAATTCGTCGGAGCCTAATCCCTGCAGGATTTCGACAGCATTTCCGTCAACAATTCCAATTATGATGTCTCTCTTAAGGACTATACTATCCTGAACGACGAAAACGTATTTATCAATTTTTACAATGCTGTTGGTTAATTCTCCACCTTGATATTCCAATCTTGTGTTTTCGAGAATTGCATATTTTGGAATTAGTAACGCTTGCTCATGCCGATCCACGACAATCTCAACTTTGGCAAACATCCCGGGCCGTAATTTTAAATCCGGATTATCGATTATTACTTCAGCACCGATCGTTCGGGTGAATGAATTTAATGTCGGATTGACCTTTGATATTTTACCATTGAATATTTCATCCGGAAATGCTTCGACGCGGATATGCGCCTTTTGCCCGGTTCTGATCAGACCAATCTGATTTTCAACGACCTCGATCTGGATTTTGACCTGATCCATTTTAACAATTGAAAAGATTGGAATTGCCGGCGAAGCCTGATCGCCCTGTTCCAGCAATCTGGCTGAAACGACACCGGAGATCGGCGCAGTGATATAACTGTCTTCCATCTGATTCCTGGCAGTTGCCAGCACGGCTTCCAGCTGTTTGACGGCTGATTTCGCGGCTTCCATTTGAACACTAACTCCATCCAGTTGGGCTTTACTGACAGCGTTTTCCTTATAAAGACGGCTGATCCGGTTCCACTCAACATTAACATTGTTATATTGAGCGCGGGCGGATTCCAGGCCGGCTTCAGCCTGAATTACAGCCTGGCGGATTTTTTCACTATCGACAATCGCCAGGACCTGTTTCTTCTTGACAATATCACCGACGTCTGTTTTCATACTAATGATTCTGGTCGGTACGGTCGAATATACTTTTACTTCCTGGGAAGCCGTGATATTTCCCAGGAAATCTATTTTCGATTCAATCGATCCGGTAGTTACCCTGGATACTTCTACAGGAACTTTCGCGACAACGTCGGTTTTGGTTTCTTTTTTAGACTTGCCGCAGGCGCCGAACATTATGATTAAACTTAAAATTGTCGCCGATGTTATTTTTAAATATTTCGACATCTTTATCTCCTATTCACTATAACTGGTTAATGGCTTTTTTCAGATTCGCTAATGCTACGTTGTACTTATACAGCGATTCCTGGTAATTCATTTTGGCCTGATTAAGGGCTACATTAGCATTCAGTACATCCAGCTGGGTGCTGGAACCTTCGGAATACATCAATTCCGCTAATCGTAAAGCCTCTTCGGCCAGGCTGATCGTTTTCGCCTGAGTAATCACATTCTCGTCGGCTTCCTTAGCGATAAAAAAGGCAGACTTGACTTCCAATTTGATCCCGTTTATAGCAGATTCGGCCTGATAACCGGTTTCTTTAACAGCGATTTTGGCCTGCTGGACTTTGGCACTTGTACCGAATCCCGAGAAAATCGGCACGCTTAAGCTGACCGATGAATTGAAGGATTTATAAAAATCATCATTAACAAATTTGAAATCGTCCCTCTGCCCCTGGTACTGGTAGGATGTCCCAACAATTAATGATGGCAGATAGTTTGCTTTGGCCAAAGATACCTGCTTTTTGGATAATTTAATCTGGTCTGAAAGCATTGACATTTCCGGTCGACTTAGTAAAGCAATCCCGATTAGTTCATCAAGAGTCTTCTTAATCAGGCCGGATTCCGTATAATGTAATTTTTCGATATAATTAATATCAGTGTCATCACTCACTCCGAGTGTGACTCTCAATGCGGATTCAGCCAACCTTCTGGCGTTATTGGCCGAAACGACCATCGGTTTGAAATTGGCCACCTGCACTTCTGCCCGTAAGACATCGAAACGCGATGATTTGCCAACATCGAAGAATTTCTGAACCTGGGCTAAATTCTGTTCAGCTGAACGTAATCCTTCATCGGCTACCTCACTGGCTGAACTGGCGAACAGGACACCATAATAAGCACTGGTTACTTCGCTTAAGATTTTTTGTTCGATAGTCTTCAACTGAGATTCAGTAATATTAGCGCCGATAATTGACATTTGATATGCATTCCGGATCATGCCGCCGGCATAAACCGGATGTGATAGATTAAAACCATAAGCCATTGTATTTTCCTGGCCTGCTTTTACTTTTACTACGTTACCAGAAAAATTGAATATATATGTTGGTAATTCCCAGGCATGTTGAAATTGGTAAAATCCGCTAAGTATCGGCATAAAATTACTTCTGGCTTCTTTGATTTTTGCCTGCGATTTTTGAACCCCTTCTCGGGCTAATTTAAGACTGGGATTGTTATTTAAAGCCAGTTCCCGGGCAGTATTTAAATCAAGGTCTAAAGTTTCAGCCTGAATATTGCAGGCAATGAGAAATGTCAGTAAAAAATATCTTCGTTTCATATTCTATAATTACTCCTTCTTATTACGATTACGGACACCTTCCACTAAGGTATCG
>JAZDEI010000284.1:0-14331 GCA_043808945.1 Fidelibacterota bacterium
ATGGCATTGTAGCCGCCTTCGACATCCATGCTGGAAAGCGCCTGGTCGTAAAGTGAAACCGGCGAATGGCGTCCGATGGTATTGACATTGCCTTTATAAATGGAAACGATCACGGAACCGTCGATCTTCTCCTGGCTTTTCTCGAAGGCGTACATCAGGAAATCCATCTCCGGCGAAAACCAGAAGCCATTGTAAATCAGTTCGGCAAATTTAGGGGACAGCATATCGCGAATGTGCATGACTTCCTTATCCATGGCGATGCCTTCCAGGTCGCGATGGGCCGCCCAGAGAATCGTAGCTCCGGGAGTTTCATAAATGCCGCGCGATTTGATGCCGACAAAGCGGTTTTCGACCATATCAACCCGGCCGACGCCGTTCTGGCTGCCGATTTCATTGAGATAACAGAATAATTCCAACGGATCTTCCTTCACGACTCCGTTACCCTGATTGGTGACTTTAATCGGGTAGCCGTCCTTGAATTCGATTTCCAGGATTGTTTCATTGTCAGGGGCGTCTTTCGGCGAAACCGTCCGATTATAGACGTGTTCCGGCGGTCGGAAAGAGGGATCTTCGAGAATACCGGCTTCGTGGCTGATATGCATCAGATTCTCGTCTTCGCTGTAGGATTTAGCCAGGGAGGCTTTGACGGGAATGTTGTATTTTTCGGCGTATTTGATCATATCGGTACGCCCCTTGAATTCGCTTAGGAATTCCGGATCTTTCCAGGGTGCAATGACAACCGCTTCGGTGTCGAGCGCATAGTAAGCGAACTCGAAGCGCACCTGGTCGTTGCCCTTGCCGGTCGAACCGTGGGCGTAATAATGAGTCTTTTCTTTTTGAGCAATCTCAACCTGTTTCTTAGCAATCAGCGGCCGGGCTAAGGAGGTACCCAACATGTAGCGACCTTCGTAAATGGCGTTGCCGCGCAGAGCAGCAAAGATATAATCGGTCACCAGTTCATGGCGCAAATCCTCGATGTAAACTTTAGATGCGCCGGTTGCTATCGCCTTTTTTTCGATAGCCGCGAAGTCTTCCTTCTGACCGACATTAGCCACATAACAGACGACTTCGTAACCTTTATTGACAAGCCATTTCAGGATCACCGAGGTGTCCAGTCCGCCGCTATATGCCAGAATTACTTTTTTTTGCACTTTACTACTCCTTTTGTACGACCCGTTTATGGCGGGCATTTTTAAAAATATTAATTGGAAATCTTAAGAGCCCTGGTTTAAATCCGATCCCGTAATTCGGGGTAACGTTCCACGAGCGCTGATCTGAAGCGCTCGTGTGTCAATCCTTCTTTTAAAATGATCAGAACCGTATCGTCACCGGCAACGGTTCCGACGATTTCATCCGTTTCGAATGTATCGAGAACCAGGGCTACGCTGGGGGCAAAGGATGGCAGACATTTTAGTACCGCCAGATTGCCGGAAAAGGCAATCGATCGGCAGGTGCGCAGGGGTGAATTGCCTTCGACTTGGGGCGGAGTGCTTTTGTAATTTTCAGAAAGCGCATAAATATGCCCTTTTTCGGCATCGGGAACCTTGATGACCTGCAAGACCATCAGGTCGCGCGATAGAGTCGCCTGGGTCGTTTCGAAACCCTGGCTTTCCAGAATTTCCTTCAGGTCATTCTGGTTGGAAATCCGGGAAGATTCGATTATACGGCGGATATTTTTATGTCTGTCAGACCTTGTACTCATTCAAATTCGTATATTTATACTTAGAAACCGAATAAATATACAACCAACCGCATAAATCCGCAAATGTTTTTTAGGAATTATTTTTGAAACTGGTACTGTAAAATAGAAATCGGTTCGATTTCATCTGTGACTCGGTTCATTTTTTATATATTTTCAGAGTAAACGGATAAATGCTCATCATATGAGCACCGGTGATTTTATTTTAAAATCTATAAAATCTGGACAAAGGTAGTGCCAAAGGTGCAAATTGCATTCAATTTTTTGTTTACCTCTTTGATTAATATCTGTATATTTCAGAGTATTACAGATTGTTTGGAAAACGATAATAATCTTGGTGGGGAAACAAATAGGTTTTAAGCGATGAAAATATTGAATTGGAAGAAAATTGGCTATTTCCTGCTAATATTCTGTATATTTTGTAGTTGGAGTCAAATATCGACTGCCCAGACTCAGGATGTTGTCAAGACAAAATTACAAGGCGATGAGACATTACGTTCATTAGCAAAAAAATATTTTGATGAACCGAATGACTGGGAAGTAATTCTGCGTTACAATGGTTTTAAATCCGTCAATGAGATTAGCGATAATACGGTTTTCAATATTCCGGTAAAACTGTACTCGACCATCGTCCGGAAGAACGATTCCGCTCTAAAGAGTATCGACGATGCCAATCGTGAAGGTGCCGGGATATTAGCCAAAGACATGATTGACAAGGCCGTCGAACTGCAGAAACAAGCCATCGAATTGAAGAAAAACGGACAATTGGATCAGGCCGAAAAAACCATCACCGAATCGCTGGCTAATGCCAATAAAGCTCTGCAGGCCGCCCGTGATAAAAGAATCAAGTCGATAACCGCTATCCTGTCCGATAAAAGAGGAAAAGTACAATCCCGCTCCCAGGAACAAACTATCTGGTACGATGCAGTGTTAAGCCAGGAATTAAAAGAGAAGGAACGTATCCGGACTCTCGAAAACAGCGGCGGAGCGATTTCGTTGATTGACGGCAGTAAACTGACTCTGGGCGAAAATGCACTGGCGGTGATCGAAGCTATGAAACAGGACGTGGTCAAAAATACAAATTCGTCGAATGTGGTTCTGCTTCAGGGCGATGTAATGGCCTTTTTATCATCTCAGTCAAAGAAAAATGCGGTTAATGTTTCGACACCGGGAGTGGAAACCGATATCCGCTCGCGCAACTTCCGCGCCTCGCGGGATGCCGATAATACAACCCGTTTTGCCAATTATGAAGGTGAAATCGACATCAAAGCCGAAGGTGCGAGCGTCACGATCAAGCAAAATGAGGGAACTAAAATTGCCGCCGGGCAGAAACCTTCCGGGCCGGTAAAACTAATTCCGCCACCGATCATACAGACACCCCAAAATACCACTAAAATATATACCATGACCGTGATTATCAAATGGGAGAATGTCCCAAACGCTATCGGGTATCGGATCGAAATCGCTCCTAATCGGAATTTTACCGATATTGTATATACGGGTGATGTCCGAAATGCGGTGAATATGCATTGGACTTCCCAGGCGAATGGAGTGTTTTATCTGCGAATTGCCTCGATCGATAAAGACAATTTTGTCGGCCCGAGTTCAGAGCCGATCGAATATTACGTCGAAGCCGATCAACTGCCGCCATATTTAATGGTCGATTCTCCGCAGGAAGGCGAGACATCCTTTACGGGTGACATCACCGTCAGCGGCATGACTGAAAAAGGCGCCCGTGTCATGGTCGAAAACGATTCGATAAAAGTCGATGCTGAAGGAAAATTTAAGGCAAAATATAAAATTCCCGGCAATCTCCGGAAAATTAATATCAAAGCCATCGATAGGGCCGGCAACATCTCAAATCTGACCCGTACGGTAAATTGCAATCTGGGAGATCAACTGATTTACCTGGATGTCGCAACCGAGCAGATCATTAATCGTAATGAAGTTGCTGTCACGGGCCGGGTTCAACCGATGACGACTCTCCAGATAAACGGTCAGGCAGTCACATTGAGCGACAACCAGTTTAACCAGTTGCTGACATTAAAAGAGGGAATCAACCAGGTTACACTCACTGCAAAAACGACCAGCGGAAAAAGCCAAAACGCAGTGTTATCAATTTTGGTAGATAAGACGCCACCGGTAATGGAACTGGATGAAATTCCTTCATTCACTAAAGATGCGAGTGTGCAATTAACCGGGACACTATCCGAAAAAGGAATAATTAGTGTCAACGACCGGCAATTCCGGATCGAAGGGGCGATTGCGATTGACCTGCAGTTGGAAGAAGGCGATAATACCCTGACGATTGTTGCCACCGACCAGGCCGGCAACCAATCCATCAGTAAAGTTGAAGTATTGAGAGATACTCACGGTCCGGACCTTACTCCACCTAAAATCACACCGACTGAGGTTAAAGGCGGCGAACTAATCAAAGTAACTGTCACGGCCACCGATCGGGGTGTGGGTCTGTCACGAAATGGAAAATTCAGCGTTGAAATTAATCCCGGAGGAAAAATATTATCGGGAATTCTGAGCCTCGGGGCTGGTGGCGATTATGCCGGAAACGTCATGGTCATGCCTGGAATCAAGGGACAGGTCAAATTGAAAGAACTGCGCGTTTCGGATTACCTGGGAAATGAAACTGTTATCAATAAATGAAATATACATCGAATAAATAAGGGGCCGGCATGAAGTTAAAAAATCTCCTGCGTCCGAGTTTATTAAAGAAATTCTTAGTTGCCTTCATGGCTGTGTCTCTCGTTCCGTTAATAATTGCCGAATATTATACGCTGAAGGAATCCGAGAAAGAACTGCTGACCAAATTAAACGAGGAATATTACTCTACGATCGGCCAACTGCGGCGCACGATCGACGAGATTTATATCAAAAGCTGGGTCTCGAATCTTAATTCGGTGGCCGGTTATTTGCAGGCCAATCCGTATATGCAACAGGACGTGATCGTCAATTTTCTGAACGGCAATCTGAATTTGACCGAGGAAATGATTCTTCTGGCATATAAAATGCCAAATTCGGATCAGCCGCTCTATTTCATGAAAAATGAAAAGATCAACGAACTGTATCAAGCCGATGGCGAAGCGGTGGCCAACCTGTTCCAGGTTCAGTACGGAAGTAAAAAAACGACCGCGGAAGGAGTATTGGCACCCTATTACTTCGAGAAAAGCCAGCGCTACTTTTTACCGATCGAATATCCGGTGCGATTCAGCAAGGATGAGGTCGGCGTTTTGCGCGGAGTCTATGATATCAATGCGATCCTGAATTATATTGCCGCCAGCGATCCGGGTGCGCACCGGGAAATCTATATCATTGATGAAAATGGCCGGATTTTATTTCGCAATCAAAACGGCCGATTCGAATTCAGCGCGATCCTGCCGTATCCGATCGTCGCGAAATTCAAGCAAAGCCTGGGTGGTGAATCGCGTGCCTCGCAGGTCGAACCATTTGAATACGAGGGTGAAAAATATCTCGGTAATTTTACGGTTTCTCATTATGTCAACTGGGGCATTCTGGTTGTTGACCGGGCCAGCCTGGCGTATGCTCTGATTAATCAGATGAAGCGAACGATTTTCTTCTGGATAATTCTGGCAATTGTTCTTTCACTGGGTTTTTCGACGATTTTTGCGCGCTCGTTTTCGAATGCCATCCGCTACCTGGCGAAAATGTCCCGCACGATTGGTGAAGGTGATTTCAATGTCGAGATCAAAGTTCCATCGCGCGATGAACTCGGTCAGCTCGGTCATTCCCTGCAGGAAATGGCCAATAGTCTCAAGGATGCGGTCCGGGTAAAAGAAGAACTGTTTTCAATTCAGCAGGAAGTCAAGATTGCCAGTCGGATTCAGCAGTCGATTTTGCCATTGAGCCTGCCGCAGGTTAATGGGCTGGCGATCGCGGCTGATTATATCCCGATGGCCGGAGTCGCCGGTGACTTTTACGATTTTCACGAAATTAATGAAGATACTGTTGGCGTCATCGTAGCCGATGTTTCCGGGCACGGAATTCCGGCCGCTTTAATCGGCGCGATGGTCAAAGTGGCTTTTTCCCAGCAAATTGCTTTGGCATCGCAGCCGGAAGCCGTTCTAAAAGAAATGAACAACATGCTCTGCGGTAAGACCGAAGACCAGTTCCTGACGGCTTGTTATGTTTTGATCGATAATCTCAAGAAGAAGCTCATAACGGCCGATGCCGGACATCCGCCTTTATTGATTTTCCGCCGTGAGACTCAGGAACTCCTGCAAGTTAAACCGAAGGGACTCGTCATCGGTTTTATGCCGGATATGGATTTCCCGGTCGAGTCTTTCGATCTGCGCAGTGGCGACCGTGTCGTTTTTTATACCGACGGAATTATCGAAGCTCCCGATCCCCAGAATGAATTGTTCGGCGAAGAACGGTTCAATCAGTTGATCCGGGATAACGAGAGCCAGCCGCCCGCCGAATTTATCAAGAAAGTAGTCGATACCCTGATCGATTACTGCGGACATAAAGAGAGTTTTGAAGATGATGTCACCATGGTCGTTATTGATGTTGCTTAATACGAATGTTATTGAAGGATAAATGTATGAAATCGCTCAGATTTTTACTGCCGTTTCTATTGATTGCACCTCTGTTCGGACAGATTCCCGACCAGAATCTTTTTGTGACAGCCGGTACGCTGGCCGGACAGGATAAAGGCGACAGCCTCTACCGGGCAATCTTTTTTGTAGGTGTGCCACAAAATTATGCGGGCAAGATTTATTTCCGGATATTCGATGCCGATCTGGGTGGTAAAAATGATAATGTCGTCGTAAATGCGGCGACGCGCTTTCAGATATTTGGCAAAGGCAATATTACCTGGAATTTGTTTGGTATTGCCGACTCAGTGAAGGGAAAACCGCTCTTCGACCTACAACTTGGGGATGATCGCTATTATGATAACCGCTGGCGCTCGCTGGCATTCTTCGGCAAAGAACAGGGCGAATTGCGGGACGGGCTGGTCTATTTTCAACTCGTAATCGACGGTTTGGCGGATGCCGGAGTCAATATTTATCAACCGGCATTTTCGACCCAGGACAAGGAAAACGAACCAATTCCGGGCATCCAGGTTTACTCACCGGCTTTATCCATTCGTATTTCGGAAAGAAAAGACCTGGCAACCCAAATCAGGTTAATCGTACCGGCCGGAACCCGTTATCTGACGATGACGAACTTTGACGCCGATGATGTCCGCAGTCCGAACATGATTAAATTCCAGACCAATTTTCGGAATGACATCGTATTGCCGCTTTCTCAGGATGGTAAAGGGGCTTCGGTGGATATCCCGATCCAGGAAATGGAACGGGGGCAACCTGCCGCTATCGTTATCGAAAGCAACACTGAACCGAACAATATCCAATTCTGGGTCAGCAATGACCGCGGTGAAATCGTACCGCTTTTATTTCCTTCTTTGGTCGCCCCGGTCAACATTTTGCCGGTCCCGGTTGTTACTATGACTCCGCTCTCGGAATGTAACACGGTCATGCTGGACGCCTCTCAATCAAAAGACGATAATGGCGATGAACTGAGTTTTCGCTGGATTTTTCCTGATGGGAAATCCGAAACCGGCAGCCGTATCGTCCATAATTTTGGCAAGCCCGGAAAATACGATGTGCAATTGGCGGTTTCGGATAATTCCGGCTTTGTGGCGAATACCAGCCGCACGACCCAGGTCGTGATTATCAATTATCCGCCGCAATCAAAAATCGCCTGCCAAAAAAACGGTTTCCCGGGCGAATTGATCAATTTTGACGGATCTGGTTCGACCGACACAGATGGTACAATCATCAAGTTTCTGTGGGATTTCGGCGATGGTAAAAAAGAATATGGTGACAAAGTCACACACGTTTTTTATCGTCCCGGTCGTTACGACGTGACATTGACTGTCGAAGATAACAGCGGTGCCATCTGCAATAACAATAAAAGCACGCGTAAAATCTGGATCAATGATTCTCCGGTGCCGAAACTTAATCTCGGTAAAGATATTGCCGCGGTGGCCGAATCCGTTACTATAGATGCCAACGGTTCGATTGATAGTGATGGCGACATTGTCCGCTACGCCTGGGATTTTAACGACGGACAGAAAGCCGAGGGACAGGTGGTTTCCCATGCCTATGCCCGACCGGGTGTATATGAAGTCCGCCTGGACGTTTACGATGATGCCGATGTCACTAACAGCCTGGTAACTGAGAAAAAAACTATCGTTATTAATTCAGTTCCGGTGCCGGCTTTCAATTTCCGGCCGGTCGTTGCGGCCAATGAGAAAATCGATTTCGACGGTACATTATCGGGTGATACGGACGGTTTTATCACCCAATATCGCTGGGACATGGGCGACGGAGCGACTTTACAGGGCGGCCATATCGATCATAAATATGCCAAACCCGGCACTTATACGGTGAAATTACGAGTCATCGACAATACAGCCACTTTAAACAACAGCGCTGAGATTTCCGGAAAAATCCGGGTCAACGATCCACCGGTTGCCGACGCCGGTGGAAATCGTATGATCAACAGCAGTATCGTCGAATTCGATGGCAATAAATCGACTGACAGTGACGACCCGATTATCGATTATACCTGGGATTTCGGCGATGGTGTAAACGGCTCCGGCATCCAGACCAAGCATATCTATACCTATCCTGGCAAATATAATGTGACTCTTTATGTGACCGATAAATCGGGTACCATCAGCGCCCGTCAATCTAATATAGTCGAAATTAATGTCAATTATCCGCCGGTGGCTGATGCCGGTCGGGATCAGATTATTGCTTTCGGGGAGAAAGTCAAATTTAACGGTGGTTTTGCCCGCGACCCAGATGGTAAGATCGTCAATTACAAATGGGAAGTCGAGGACGGCGTATTTTTAGAGGGCAAATCCATCGAGTATCAATATAAAAAATCCGGGTTCTACCAGGTTGCGCTGACTATTAAGGATAATGACGGGGCCGAAGATATTCACTATACTTCAGTTTTTGTCAATGCCGCACCAGTACCACTAATTGCACCGATTACGCGCATCGCCCCTCTGCAATCTATTACCTGCGACGGTTCGCTCTCGACCGATACCGACGGAAGAATCACCTTTAGCGAGTGGGATTTCGGCGACGGATCTCAACCGGCCACCGGCCTGAAAGTCAAACACACCTACCAGAATCCCGGACGTTATACTTTGAAATTGACCGTCCGTGATAATACTTCCACGACCAATAACACCGTTTCGACAACCCAGGTGATCGCGGTGAATTATCCTCCCGAACCAAACGCCGGAAAAGACATCCTGACCTGTGAGCAGATGGTTACCTTTGATGCTTCCAACAGTACCGATGCCGATCAGGATGTGCTCGGCTATTTTTGGGATTTCGGAGATGGTGCGACCGGCGGCGGCGCCAAAGTAGCCCATAATTACGGAGTTCCCGGGATTTACCCGGTTACTCTGCGGGTCGACGATAACCAGGGCATATCCAATTCGATTCGGCAGACGATTATCAAAGTGCATGTCAATTCTGCGCCGCATGCTTTAATTTCAGCCAATCGCGATACGGTTTGTGCCGGTGAATCGTTGATGCTGAATGCCAGCCAATCCTGGGATAATGAAAAAGGACTTTTACGCTATCTCTGGAATTTCGGCGATGGCGTTACTGCCGAAGGCGTTAATCAAATTCATGCCTATAAAATAGGTGGCGATTTTATGGTGAATTTAAAGGTTATGGACGACAGTAATCTGCCCTGCAATACCTCGATGGCCGAAAAACTCATACATGTGATCGACGCTCCGGTCGCCGATGCCGGCACTGACCAGGAAGTTTGCGCCAATACGATCGTCCAGTTCGACGCCAGCAAATCTACGGGCGGCGGCCGCACTATAAAAAGCTTCGACTGGGATTTCGGGGACGGTGAGAAGGGCGGAGGTATCAGCCCGACGCACGCTTATGCCAAACCGGGCGCTTATGCCGTCCGCGTAACGATCACCGTGGCGGATATTGGCGACTGTGAAAATTCTTCCGACGCCGTCATTATGATTGCCGTCATTTCCGCGCCGACCGCGCATTTCAAAGTCAACAACGAAGGTTGTGCCAGCGAAGATCTGAAATTCGATGCCAGCCAATCATTCGCTGAAAATGCGAAAATAATCGAATATAGCTGGAATTTCGGCGATGGTACGACCGGCAAGGGCGTGGTCGTTAATCATAAATACGCCAAACCGGGAATCTATAAAATCGAACTTAAAGTCCGGACCGATTCCAATAAAGGCTGTAATGTCGCTCAGGCCGATGGAATCGTCACGATCAATGCTCAACCACAAGCCGTTATCGAGGTTTATGCGGCCGATGAGAAACCAACCGGCGCCGCAACCTACCAAACTTATGTCGGTTCACTGCTGAATTTCAGCGCCGATAAAAGCCGCGACAGCGACGGTATGATAAAAAAATACCAGTGGAACTTTGGCGATGGCAGTAAAGATAATGGCCTCTCTGCACAGCATCAATACAAAACCGCCGGAACTTATCTGGCGATCCTGAAGGTCGAAGATAATAGCCAGACATTCTGTAATGGCAGTTACGATACGTTGAAAGTCATTGTTCTCGATCAACCCTTGATCCGGATCGATGCCCCGGCAGTTGCCTTTGTTAATCAATCGGTCGGGTTCAATACCGTTATCGATAAAAATCAAAATGCAACGGATGCCAGTACTACCTGGATATTCGGTGATGGTGAAACTCTGAATGGTCTGAATGTCAAAAAGATGTTCACCAAATCCGGTAAATTCCAGGTGCAGGTGAAAGTTGGCGGGCGGGTCAGTCTGGCCCAACAGATCATTATTTATGACATGCCGATTGTTACAATCCCGGACGCGGTGACAGTTGATTTCGGTGAAACGGTCAATCTGTCACCGATCATCAATAATCCGTTTAATACGCCGGTTAAATTACAGTGGGATATGGGCGACGGTACCAAATTTGACCTGGGTACGGTCAGTTATAAATATAAACAGGCCGGTCAGTACACTGCCCGGTTATCCATTTTTTATAAAGAAATCGGAAGCGGCCAGCCGAAAATCATCGATCTGCCGGTTAAAGTCAATCCGGTGCCGCAGGTTCTCATCGAAACCCGGCCGGAAAAAGTGTTTGCCGGTGGCGCCCGTGATGAAGTTTTCTTCATCGCCAATACGACCGGCTATATCGGATTACTGAACTTCCAGTGGGATTTCGGTGACGGAATTACGGCTACCGGCCGGTTCGTCAAACATACCTTTGCTCAGGCCGGCAAATACAAAGTCACTGTGACCGTCTGGGATGCCACCCGCGCCGATGCCAAGAAATATACGTACACGAAGGAATTGGTCGTCACTAAGAGATAAGCGTGCTATAGTGCTTTTAAGTCCTTTTTTATGTGCTTTTAAGTGCTATTAAACTTTTTAGGGGATGAGCGGTTTATCTGCGTAATGGAGTTATTTTTCTATCAAGAGACTGTCAGAGAAAGTGTGTAAACACAGGGCGAAAGAGCTCAAAACTCCCATGAAACTGAAATGGCTCGTTATTCTCGTTTTTCTTATGCCAGTTCTCACTTCGGCCCAAGAAGTCGGCGTGTTCATTACTCGGATATATTCGGATAATGCCGAGATGGAAAATCCGTTCGGACTGGGTGTTTTTTTCTCGAAGAATATTTCCCGCTCATTTACAGTCGGAATCAGTTGCGAACGATTTGCAAATGAACGAACGTATGACGGCTACACCTGTGTTGGTTTGGGTTTTGATCCCGTTTGGGAACCTATTAAAAGCTCAGTAAGCACCAACATATTGAAACTTCGTCTTACCGGTATTCCCCTGCAATTTGAGTATATCTCATTCGGCGTTGGTTCGGCGGTCAGCATGACTTTCATCAGTATTTCCAAGCGGGGTTCTCAAACGGGTAGATCGGTTCCTGCACAGGGCGGACAGAAGTTCGGTTATGGTTTCTCTATGCTTGCCCGCGTAACTCCGCTGAAATCTCTTCCGCTTAAAATCAACGTAGAGGCACAGCGTGATTTCCTTGGCAAGTCTAAATCATTTGCTACCGATACGGAAAATCCTTTCTATGGGAAGATAGTTTTAACGAACATAACTATTGGCGTTAGCTATTCCTTCTGATGAAACTGAAATAGTTAACGCCCCCAATGTTCCGGGTCGGGAAAATCCAATAATCAATACTTATGAGCACTTATCAGTACTTGATAGCACTTAAAAGAACTTACAAGTACTTATAAGAACTTAAACGAACTTACTTCTTCTGACTTGTTAGGATCTTCTCGATCTCGTCCATGACCCAGTTCATTTCCTTCATTGTGAGATTGAACGGGTCGGCGGTGGTCATGTCGACACCGGCTGTTTTCAGCAGGTTGATCGGGTAATCTGAGCCGCCGGAGGAGATAAATTTCAGGTAGGCGCTTAAAGCCGCCTTGTCACCGCTCTGGACTTTTTTCGCTAAAGCAGTTGCGGCCGTGAACGAGGTCGCGTACTGATAGACGTAGAAGTTGTAGTAGAAGTGCGGAATATAAGCCCATTCGATATTGATGACGTCATCGACATAGCAGACATTCTTGTCGTGGCCGTAATACGCTCTTACGATCTGCTTATACAATTCCGTCAGCGAATCGCCGGTTAACTGTTCACCGCGTTCGGCCATCTCGTGAATCCGCAGTTCGAACTCAGCAAATTGGGTCTGGCGGAAGACCGTGCCCTTGATGCCGTCGAGATAATTCATAAGCAAGGTCAGCCTCTGGTTAGGATCGGTCACCTTTTTGACATTATCGTGGAAGAGCATGACTTCGTTGAAAGTCGAGGCTACTTCCGCGACGAAGATCGAATAACCCGAGAGCGGATAAGGCTGGGTTTTATTCGAAAAATAGCTATGCATGGTGTGACCGAGTTCGTGCGCCATGGTCGAGACATCGTCGTACTGCTCGTTGTAATTCAGCAGAATATAAGGATGAACGTCGTATATCGAACCGTTTGAATAAGCGCCGCTCCGTTTGGCGGGAGTGGGATAGACGTCGATCCAGCGCTCGTTGAAAGCCCTTTTAACGGTAGCGGTATATTCACTGCCCAACGGTTGTAAGGCGCTTAATACCATTGTCTGGGCTGTTTCGACCGGGTATTTAATGTCCAGGTTTTTGACGACCGGCGTATACAGGTCGGTGTATTTAAGAGTATCGACTCCCAGCATCTGCTGTTTGATTTTCAGGTAACGGTAGAAGGTCGGCAAATTAGCGTTGACGTTTTTGATCAATGCCATGTAAACGTCGGTTGGAATATTGTTGCCATCCAGCGAGGCTTCGAGGCAACTTTTATAGCCGCGAACATGCGCGGTGAAAAGATGCCGTTTGACATTGGCATCCGTGGTCGCGCCGAAAGTGCGGCGGAAATCGTACATTTTACCGAAGAAAGTCTTGAAAACCAGTTCGCGGTCGGCGCGCACCGGCAGTGACCGCGATTTGGAGAAAGTCGCCAGATCGAGTTTGACTTTCGATCCGTCGCTCAGAACGACATCCGGGTACGGAAATTCGGCGTTACTGAACAGGCCGTAAATAGTGTAAGGCGCCCCGGCGAAAAGACCGGTTTCGGCGATGATCTTTTCCTCTTTTTCGGAAAGTAAATGCTGTTTACTCCTGATGAGGTCTTTCAAATAAAATTCGAAGACTTTCAGGTCTTTATTGCCGGCGATAAATTTATCCAATTTCGCCGGGTCTAAGGCCAGTATCTCGGGCTGAATGAAGGCCGCTTTGGTGTTATAATCGGTGGCTAATTGCGAAAGTTCCTGCCGCATGCCCAGGTATTTAGTGTCGCGCGTGTCCAGGTCGGCCTTGAAACTGACATACGAACCGAGTCGGGACATTTCCTTGCCGATTTCACTGTCCAGATTCAGGCAGGCGTATAACTGGTCGGCTGATTTTCCCAAATTATCTTTATAGGTCAGAATCTGGTCGAACTTCGCCACCAGTGCGTCTTTGGCCTTCTGATAGGCTTCATCCGACGGATAAACGGGTGTCAAATCCCAGGTATACTGGGCCGGCACCTGGGCCCGCTCACGGGTTTGCGAAACAGTCGATTCCATGGCAGTTAACAGAAACATAACTAACATGCTAAAAGTAAGTACTTTTTTCATTTTTTCCCCTATTATTTTCTGGTTCATTACTTCTGATACGAGCTGGATACAGGAATTCCAAATTGGTTGACGCCCGGTACTCTGCGGCGCAACAATTTGAATTCTTATCTTTTATCCGAATAGTAATTGTCTTAGGAGAGGTTGATATTTGTTTGAAAGACATAAATCACAATCAGAAATTCGGAAACATTCCTAAAACAAGCCAGAGAATTTTTATTGCAGATTTCAAATGGCAAAATTGAAAATATCAGATTTCAAATTTTTCTGGAAGAATACCGAACGGAAAAACTTTGTAGAGACATCCCGATTCATCGGGACCGTATCTCTACCGAATGACCATTGCTGACCACCGCATGACGAAATCTTTCATTTCTGGCCTGCGGAAGCTTATATTTTGTCAAAATGGAGAATCGACTGAAATAATGCAGAAAAATATAACCGAACCTTCGCCGGCATCC
>JAZDEI010000285.1:0-4527 GCA_043808945.1 Fidelibacterota bacterium
ACCATTCGCGGTGGTTTTAGTGATCCTGTTACCGGTAGTCCTATTGTCGCAACCACAGACAAAGCGATTATTGTTAGCGGACAGCTTGAATTTAAGGGTGGCGGTTGCGCCAGTGCATATACCCATCTGCGTTATGCCTTGACCTATGCGGACAGCCTGGCTCTGAATTACCAGGGTACCGATTCTGCAAATTGGAAAACCACAGCCGATTCAGCTAAAAATCAGAATAAACATTACGGATATGGATTTCATCCCAGAACCGGAAACGGTACGATGTCCAATGGAGCCGGTGGAGCCGGTGTAGTCTGGACCATTAAGAAAGGCAGTTGGAACAGTACCTGGAGCAATAACGGCGGACCAATTTCAGCGGTAAAACAAGCGCCGCGCAATGCCGTGATGGCGGCCGGTACTTATGACTGGGCTATTTCGGTTCGGCCATTAGGTGACGGTAGCAACGAAATACGTTGGAAGATGATTAAAACGGATAACAAGTACTGGTTTGGCGGCATTGCCATAGACACGGCTGAGGTATCCGCCCAATTCAACGGGATTTGTTTTGGTTTCAATAAAGACATAGAAGCCACTTCGGTCGATTTATATGAGGTCAAGGTCGATATAGGCACTCCAATTACTATTCCGCCAGCTCCCTGGGAATCCTATTATGTTACTGACTGGGGTTTCAGCGGTGGCAACCTGGGCGGATGGGACTTCGTTAAAGGTGAATTCGATGGCGACGCCGAGATTTCAGGAACTGCTGCTCCGACCGGATGGGCTGCGGTGCGTGGCGCTTTTGAAACTTATGTTCTAGATGCGACTAATGCGCTGAAATTATCAGGACAAATTGAGTTGGTTGGCGGTGGTTTCCAGAATCTGGGCAGCCTGCGCTATGGCTTATTCTACAGCGACAGTGCCGGTACGACCTGGCAGGATTCCACGCTGGATTCCAACTGGGTCTGGAAAGGAACCGACAGAGCTCATTCCGGTTATCTGATCACACCTCCCAGCGGCTCGAATGTCGCCAGCTGGGTTGATGGTAATGGAACATGGGGTTCTATCACAAATGGTAAGTGGTGGAATATCAGTAATGCTACCGCTCATGTTCTCGGTAATCCTGCTCAGGTGCCTGCGGGTGGAGTTGCCGGTGCTGGAGTTTACGATTTTGCTATATCTATATCTTCAGGTACTGGCGGAAATGTAGTCGTTTTTGCCCTTAATAAAGTAGGTGGCGGTTATTCCTTTGTAAAAACCACTACGACTCCAGTAACGTCTTCAACAGATAAGTTCAATAGTATCGGTTTCGCTATCAACAATTCAACAACGACAGCTCTGAAGTTGTACGGGGTTAAAGTTGATAGGGGTGTCCATTTTACTGACGTGGAAGAGAAAGAAACGCCACAATTACCGAAAGTGTTCGCCCTGAAACAGAACTATCCGAACCCATTCAACCCGACGACCAATATTCGGTTCGATTTACCGAAGAATAGCGACGTCAGTCTGGTTGTCTATGACTTAATGGGGCGTGAAGTAGCTCAGTTGGTAAAAGGACATTTAGATGCCGGTTACCATACAATTAATTTTAATGCTGCCAAACTCCCTTCCGGAGTTTATATCTATCGACTCATAGCCGGCGATTTTGTCAGTGTTAAGAAACTCATGCTTCTGAAATGAGATAGTAGTTATTTGAGTTACTAGAATGAAGAATCAGCCTGCCCGTTACGCGGGCAGGCTGATTCGTTGATAGGACACTTTCATGTTAATAATTTTACTGAGATATTAACAGATTGGTTTTTATTATTCCTTTGGGGGATAAATAGGAAGATATATGAAGATAAAATTGCGTTTCATGGTGTTGTTCCTGCTGGTCTGTACATCAATTCTAGCACAAAATCCGGCGACCGGAAGCAACAGCATCACTCGGCAGCGAATCTCCATCAACCAAGACTGGCGCTTTTATAAATATGATTCGATAGAAAAAGCTGACGATCTTATCTATGATTTGCGTCCGGAGGTCAAAGAACATGAGGATGACAAACCGGCCGATTCAAAACCAACAGAAGCGCAAATAATTGAAGCGACCCAATTGGTGCTGAAACCCTGGATTTTGCCGACCGGTAATGACTTCATCAAAGACCCGTCAAAGCGTTATGTTCGACCTGAAGGTAATCCGGGCGGCGATTTCCCGTTTGTCAGGAGTGATTTCGATGACAGTAAATGGGAGAAAGTGAATCTTCCCCACGACTGGGCGATCAAGGGACCGTTTTATGAAGGACCTAATCCGGAAGTCGGTGGCGGAATGGGCCGATTGCCAAGTCCGGGAATTGCCTGGTACCGGAAGAAACTCGACATTCCGGCGTCGGATGAAGGCAAGTCCATTTTCCTCGATATTGATGGTGCAATGTCGTATGCCATGGTTTGGATGAACGGTAATCTGGTTGGCGGTTGGCCGTATGGCTATTCTTCGTGGCGTGTTGATCTGACGCCCTACATTGTACCCGGCGGTGAAAATCAATTGGCGATTCGTCTGGATAATCCGAATTATTCATCCCGCTGGTATCCCGGCGGCGGAATTTACCGCAATGTCTGGCTGACCAAGACCAATCCTGTCCATGTCGGTCAATGGGGCATGTTCGTTACGACGCAGAATGTCTCCAGGGCTTCCGCCACGGTCAGCCTGAAAATTACGATCGACAACGACTCTCAAAATGAGACGGCTGTTAAAGCCATTACCCGGGTATTTGATTTGAATGAAAAGGGTGAGCGCATCGGCGACCCGGTGGCAATTTTCAAGCCGCAAACAGTATCAGTGCCCACAGGTGAAAAAGCCACGGTAAAAGGTTCGGTTAAAATAAAAAATCCAAAACTATGGGGACCTCCACCAACACAGACGCCAAATCTTTATGTTGCAGTAACAACCATATTACAGAATGATAAACCGCTCGACTCATACGAGACGCGCTTTGGCATCCGTTCATTGCAGTTCGATCCGAATGCCGGAATTTATATTAATGGTGAACTCGTCAAACTCAAAGGCGTCAATCAGCATCACGATCTGGGCGCCTTGGGGGCCGCGTTCAACACACGGGCAGCGGAGCGTCAGCTGAAGTTACTTCGAGAAATGGGCTGCAATGCCATTCGGATGGCGCATAATCCGCCGGCTCCGGAATTGTTGGAATTGACTGACCGGATAGGTTTTCTTGTAATGGACGAAGCCTTCGATATGTGGGCTATGAAAAAGAATCCCCTGGATTTTCATCTTATCTTTCCGGAATGGCATGAACAGGATTTACGGTCTATGGTTCGCCGTGACCGGAATTGTCCTTCGGTGATTATCTGGAGTATTGGCAACGAAGTCGGCGAGCAATATACCGATGAGGAAGGCCGGGCAGTGGCGAAGCGTCTGCGCGATATTACGAAGGACGAGGACCCTACCCGTCCCACCACCAGCGCCATGAATTGGGCCAAGCCATATATGCCCCTGCCAGATGTTCTGGATGTTATCAGCCTGAACTACCAGGGCGAGGGAATCCGCCAAATGCCGGAATTTGAAGGAACCGAACGAATTCGGACGACTCCGCAATATGATGCCTTCCATGAAAAATTCCCCGGCAAAGTCATTCTCAGCAGCGAAACTGCCCATACCGTCAGCAGTCGGGGTATTTTCCTGTTTCCCGTAACGGAAAAAATCAGCGATATTTTACGGGACGACCGAGGCGGCGACCCGAAGATCTGCCAGGTGAGCTCCTACGAACTCCATGCCGTAGACTATGGCTCATCTCCCGACAAGGTGTTCGGTTCTATTGACCGGCACCCTTTCGTAGCCGGTGAATTTGTTTGGACCGGATGGGATTACCTGGGCGAACCAACTCCCTATTACGAGTCGCGTAGTTCGTATGGCGGGATATTCGACCTGGCCGGGTTCAAGAAGGATCGTTTTTATCTTTATCAGTCGCATTGGCGTCCGGAAATGCCGATGGCGCACATTCTGCCGCACTGGAACTGGCCGGGAAGAATTGGAGAGATTACACCGGTACATGTATTCACTTCCGGCGATGAGGCAGAGCTGTTCCTCAATGGAAAGTCGCTTGGCAGAAAAAAAATAGGCCAGTTTGAATATCGTCTGCGCTGGGACGAGGTAAAATACGAGGCGGGCGAACTGAAAGTCGTGGCGTACAAAAACGGTAAGAAATGGGCTGAAGATATTTTAAAAACCACGAGTGAACCAGCCAGCCTGTTAGCATCCGTTGATCACAGTGAAATTCAAACCGACGGAAAAGATTTGGCTTTTATCACGGTGCGGGTAGCTGACAAAAACGGACTGACTGTGCCAACCGCTACCAATCTGATCAAGTTTGAAATCGAAGGTTGCGGCGAAATTATCGCGACCGACAACGGCAACCCGACCGACTTCATGCCGTTTCCTTCGCCTGAAAGAAAGGCATTCAGCGGTTTGGCTTTAGTCATTGTTCGCTCCAAACCGGGTGAAGCCGGTTCGATAACAGTTACAGCGAAATCGCCGGGACTCAGAGA
>JAZDEI010000286.1:0-4028 GCA_043808945.1 Fidelibacterota bacterium
TCGAGTCTATTGACCGCTTGCAGAAAACTTTTCAGCCAGTAAAATAAAACTGGTTATGTTACAGTGAAATTGTATATTTTATATCATCATGTATATGTAACTGGTAAATTCCACTCAACTATAAAAGGAGAAAAAATGAACAAGCGTACCATTTCTCTGTGGCTTTGCCTGATAAGTATCCTGGCCGTAACCTTACCGGCACAGACGACCAAAATTCCCAATTATTCCAACACTCCTCGCAAGGACATCCCGACCGAATATAAATGGAAAATCGAGGATATATATGCCTCCGATGCCGATTGGCAAAAGGATAAAGCTGCGATGGTCAGCCTGATCTCTCAGATCGACCAGGCTAAAGCAGATTGGACGAAATCGCCGCAGAAAATGTTGGCGATGTTCGACCTGCTTACTGCCATTAACCTGAAAGCGAATCGCCTGCAATCGTATGCCAACCACCAGAACGCTTCGGAATTGAGTAACAGTCATTATCGTATTTTGCAGGGCGAACTCCAGGCGATTATTGTCGATTATAATTCCAAACTGGCCTTTAAAAATGACGATCTGGTAAAAATGGACGAGAAGGTATTGTTAGGTTATTTCAAGAAAGAACCCAAACTGGAACCGTATCGTTTCAATGTCGAACAGATTCTGCGCTCTAAAAAACACATCCTGCCGGAAGACAAGCAGAAAATCGTCGCCTTGACCGGACTTTTTTCCGGGACAATGGGGGAAGCCGCCGGCTTGCTGGACGATGTCGATATGCCGACGCCGGAAGTAACGCTGTCCGACGGCCAGAAGGTCCTGCTGAATTACATGAACTATTCGAATTACCGAACATCCCCTAACCGTGATGATCGCTCATTGGTTATGCGGACTTACTGGAAAAATCACAGCCAGTTTGAAAACACCTTCGCTTCCATCCTGAACGGCCAGATGAAAAATGAATTCTTCATTTCAAAAGTGTACGATTACAAGGATTGTCTCGAAGCCCGCCTCTATGGAGAAGCTATCGACACCATGGTTTACATTCAGCTGATTACAACCACCCGGCAAAATCTGGCGCCCCTTCACCGGCTGATTAAATTGAAACAGGAATTGCTCGGAATCGACAAAATGCGCTATGAAGATATTTACGCGTCGGCCGTCAAGGAAGTCGAGAAGCGCTATCCGGTGGACGAAGCCCGTGAGATCGTTTTAGCCTCGCTGAAACCGCTGGGTACCGACTACGTGAATGTCGTCCGCAAAGCCTTCGCCGATCGCTGGATAGACATGTATCCGAATAAGGATAAACAAACCGGCGCATATTCGGGCGGAATATATGATGTGCATCCGTTTATCAAAATGAATTACTCCGGGAAATATGGCGACGTCTCGACTCTGACCCATGAACTGGGACATGCTCTGCATTCATATTTAACTTCTAAGAACCAGCACTACGCTAATGCCGATTATACGACCTTCATGGCCGAGATTGCCTCGACCTTCAATGAAAATCTGCTGATGGATTATATCCTTAAAAATGAAAAAGACGATTTGCTCAAACTCTTTATCCTCGACAGTTATCTGGATGAAGTCCGCGCGACCATTTACCGACAGGTGCTGTTCGCGGAATTCGAGTTGGCCATGCATCGCCACGTCGAAAGCGGAAATTCCCTGACGCCGGATTGGCTTAACAAAACCTATCTTGATCTCGTCCGGTTTTATTACGGTCACGATAAAGGCGTCATGCAGGTTGACGACTATATCCAGAATGAATGGAGCGGGATCCCGCATTTTTATCTGAATTATTATGTTTTCCAGTACAGCACCGGCATCATCGCCTCGATGGCCCTGAGCAATAAAGTCCTGGCCGGCGAACCGGGCGCGCTTGAAAAATATATGAACCTGTTGAAAGCCGGCGGTTCGGCCTATTCACTGAATATTGTCAAAGCGGCCGGCGTCGATATGACGACCTCCGCCCCGACCGAAGCCGCTCTGAAACGGTTTGACGACCTCGTCGCGGAAATGGAAAAAATCGTCGCCCGCTTGAAATCACAGGGTAAAATCTAGTTTTTCTGGTTTCGTCAGGTCCTCAGGCCTGACGAAAGTCTCCCTGCGCTGTCATTCAAAATAAGTCCTGATTTTATCGGGGCGAGTGAATAATCGGCTAAGTATTAATTATAATACCGGGTTATTTTATATGTATTCTGGATTGCTCGAAATAATTAGTCAAATGAGCCGTGCCAGACGCCATTAAAAAAGGAACCTATATTTTTCCCGATAGTTTTTGTTTTATATCCACCCTCTTGCACGAAAAGTGTGGAATAGGGCAACTCGCCGATTATCGTGCCGATCTTCTTAAAGTCCTCTGCGTCCAGCATCCATGTGCCGGTCGGATCTCCGCGAGCCGTATCTAAGCCCACGGCGACAATTAAAAACTTTGGATTAAACTTATTTATTTTGCGAATAGCTTTTTGAAGTGTTTCGATATATTTGTCCACAGATACTTTTTCAGGCAGAGGAAAATTTGTATTAAAACCTTTACCTTCGCCTTCACCGAATTCATCGGCAAACCCGCTGAAGAAAGGATACGCAAAGCGGGGATGTCCGTGAATAGAAATCGTAAGCACATCACTGCGTCGATAAAAAATATTCTGCTGACCGTTACCGTGATGATAATCAATATCGAGAATTGCGACTTTGCCGTGCTTGCTTAAGTAATGCGCGGCGATTGCGGCCGAATTAAAATAACAGAATCCACCAAATACATTTTGTTCAGCGTGATGTCCTGGCGGACGTATGAGCGCATAACCTAAGTACGAACCACTAAGAATTGCCTGGGCCGCAGTAAGTACACAATTAACCGCATTACGGGCCGCCAGATAAGCATTCCTGTTGAGTGGTGTAAAAGTATCGATACAATAATATCCCGCGCGCATTGGTAAATCTCGTGGTGGTCGGGCATTGTTTCGGATTGGAAATACATAAGGATAGACTGTTTCTTTATCCGGAATTAAAAAACATACTTTCTGTAAATATTCGACAAAATCCCTGTTGTGTACTGCCGTTATATGGTGTTGGGCAAAGTGTCGCGTCGGAATATCGGTAAAAAGGCCAGTTTTGTTGAGGGCTGAAAGCATTGTCAGCACCCGAACCGGCGATTCGACGTAACCTCTTTCCTGAACGTGATGGATGGCATGCTGGTTGTTATATACCAGAAGAATACGCTTATCCGCCGGAATGGACGGCTGGATGGATTCGACCTGGACATTTGAAATGTATTTATATGGTCTGAATTGAACAGTATCATCATTTATAGAATTTATTACCATATCGATATATTCTTTATTGCAAATGATGGGGTATTTACGTTCTAATATGGCTTCTACTATCTGCCGCATCTCATTTTTCCCGAAACGGCTGTCTTTACCCATTGTATCGACAACGAGATAAGGCGGATTATCTTGATCTTCTTTTACTGGAGTTTCATATTTGGTATTTATCAATGGTCTTGCGCCATATTTTTCATAAAACCGCAAGCGCTTTTTATTCTGTTTTAAAACGAGGGGATCTTTACTTAGAAGCGGGTCATCCGGAAGACATTCGAAGAACAGACCCTTCGATTTTAGCATCACCGCTTCTTCTCTAACGCGTTCGTACAGTGCCCCACCCACACCTCTTCCCGTCAGATGTTTTGCCGTCGAAATAAAGTCAAGAAAGCAGAAATTTAAGTCAGGAGCATGCAGAAGCAGGGCAAAGCCACTAACCGCACCTTTGATATTATCTGCCACAAAAAGAATGGAACGGAATTGGTACTTGAGGGGATTTCTAAGCATATCGGGAAGATTGTCAATCTCACTGTAATGCAGTGACTCAAACTGCTCGCGAAGTATTTGCTGAACCTGATTAACCTCATTTATATTTATAGGATTATTGATGTCGTAAATTCGACGTATTCTAAACATGATCTATTCCCTTTTCTATATATAAATCTGGTTTCTTATCATTATTGTTTTACACAGTATCATCACGTTGACATTTTAATCAAA
>JAZDEI010000287.1:0-9959 GCA_043808945.1 Fidelibacterota bacterium
GTCAAAGTGCGCGTTCCTTCCGGGAATATGGCAACGGTGATCGAATCGGCTTTAGCGATGGATTGATTGATTGACTCGTGGGCTTTTTCACGGTCGCCCGGATCGATCGGGATGTAATCGGTTTGCCGGAGGAAGTAACCGAAGACCGGAATGCGTGACAGGTAAGAGCGTCCGAGCCAGGACACGCGCGGGAAGACGGCAACAATAGCCGGAATGTCATAAATGCTGGCATGATTGATGAGCATGATATATTTTTTACCAGGTTCTATTTTTTTCCGGCCGGTTACATGGATATGATTGCCCATCAGCCAGAAAATGACTCTGCCCCACAAAATATGACCGAGCATCAGCAAATTTTGCGCTCTCACGAAGATCAAAATAAATCCGATCAAAACCATGATCGCCGTGAAAGAATATTGGAGGCCGTAGCTGATGATCGAAGTCCCGGTCAATAAATACCTGGTCAGCCAGAAAAATCGCTTATCTTCACTCGTTAAAAGCATGCGGTTAATTCTAATACTGCGCGCTAAAAATTAAAAGAATAAATTTTGCCTGCCTGATAAATGCGCCAGGTTTATGACAATAATGGGATATTTGCCTGAATTATTCAGGCTAACAGAACTTATCGCGGAACCAGATCGAGAGACCCCAGAAGAGAGCGACAACGCTGGTAATCAGAACAAGCAGGTCTATGCCGCATAGAATACGCAGACCGGAAGGCAACAGGAAGTGCCTGTTTGCAGCCCGAGCTATCCAGAAAAGAACGATGAGAGAAAAAACCAGGAGAATCGCTCCGAATATGATTAGAAAACGGGCTCTGCGATGAGGACGCCTTGGCAGGATTTTCACCCCTTAAAACCTCGAAATGAAAAAGGAAAATAACCGTTGACTTAAATATTTCGGATCATTTTACCGGAAAAACGCAGTGAACGCAAGGGAATTTTTCGCGGGATAATAAAAAACGCTTTTCAACCGGCTTTTGTCCTTAACCAAAGCATAACTGCGCCGGCTAAAACGAAAAACCCGCCCATGCACCATAAAACCACAACCAACGTTATACCTCTCAGTAACCATAGATTGACATGTATCAGAAGGAATTTATGGGTCAATGAAATAAGCAAAGTGATTAAACCGGGAATGCTGAAATGAATCAATCCCCGGGTCAGAACTCTTTTAAGTTTTTTCTTGGGATTGCGGTGATCGGAGCGGTGGGAAACCTTGAAGATCTGATTAGATTTTTTATTCTTGAAAGCCACTGAGAGAATTTAAGGAATGATCCCCCTATTCAGTCAAGAAAAATATTCGCCGATAATTATCAGGGATTAAGCGGGTCATTAATCCCGTCTTTTATGCGCCGGCGGGTTTTTTGAGCTTCGTGACGGACGTTTTCCGGAAGATTGGGTTGGCGAATGATCTGATCACAATGATCTGCAATTAAATTTCGGTTGATAGAAAATGAGAACCACCCTAAGGCTTCCAAAATTGCAACCCTGACCTCAGGTACAGTACCGGAGTCAGCCGAGACGGAAATGAGATCGGAGATGGCGCCTTTGAACTGGTAATTGCGGAAAGAGCGAGCTGCGTCGATTCGCACTTTTACCTTTAAGGTGTCGTTTTTAATATTTGCCAACAGTTCGTTATTGAGCCAATCGGCCGAACGGGAAAAGGAATTCCTGTAAATTTCCAAAAGGTGTTCGTTACGTTCGGATGATGGCAATTTGCTGATCGCATCAACACAAGCCTTTCGGGCTTGCAGCGGATCGATTTTTTCGATTGCGGATTTTGCTGTGTAGGCGACCCGTTCAGAAACATCGAAAATAGTTTTGTCCGCCAGATATGGCAAGTACTCATCTTTTCCGACAACACCCATCAGACTGACACTAAAACGACGGATTAGTTCGAATGGATCGTTAATTGATTCAGTCAGTAAATTTTCGAAGCCCGTTGTTCGCAGAGCTGCCAGACTTTTTAGGACCTCCAGGCGGACATTCCATGATGGATCGGTGCGATATATTCTGATCAATTCCGGCTCGCAAGCCAGTCCTTGAATATTTAAAATTTGACGGACTGCCAGCATGCGACAGAGCGGTTCGGTCGACTTGAGTTCTTTTTGCCAAACGCGCAGGTCATGTGAGTTTGTTTGCAATTTATGAAATGCCGTAATATTATTTTTCAGCGAATTAAAGTGAAACGTCGGATCGCCGAACAAATGGCTTTCCAGATAAGTTCGCATTTTATGCCATTCACCGATCCGCCAGCCGTATGCCAGCAATCCAAGAAATTCGTCGCTCCAAATGTCCTGTTTGACGTTAACTGTATTGGCAATCCCGGCCACGGTAGTGCCATTGCCAAAAATATAAGTACCGGCGACATAATCCGGCTTGATGAAACAGCCGTTGAAACATTCATCAAAAATGACCACCTCCGCCTGCGGTGCGAGCTTGGTGACATCGCAGGAATAAAGATCCAAATTGGCCGAATATAGCGAATCGGCGCAGCTGATCGAGTCGTCGAACGCACCAGCAAACCATGTGTCTGGCAAATTATAAGCCGACTGATAATAGGATTTGACCTCATCTATAGATTGCTTGCGGTCACGGGCATCGCGCATTTTACTGCGAACGAAGAGTTTGATGGCATCGACATTGTCATTGATATTTTCGGCTGGCGGATAACCGATCAGATACTGCGTGTCATAATCACCGTGAGCGTGGAAAATTGCCAGATCGAGCTCCGGTTTCTGCAATTCACCCAGGACGATATCCTTCATATTTTTACTCATGCCATGAGATAAATTGGTCAACCGACCGCCCGGTTCGGATAATGACGGAAATTGTTCGCGCAGAGCCGTCAGGTTGTTATTCCAGGCGTCGAGCGCTTCCGAATGGTAACCGTGTCCGGTAAATGTCATTACATTATCCAACCGGTTGGTTTCCCGCTTTTGGTTAACGACCCGCTTTAAATATTTTTCGATCAGTATATACTTCGAATCATTTTTTACCGATGGAAAGATACGAGCCGAGTAAATTTCGCGTTCAATTTTTTGTGGGCAATCGGCTCTCAGCGAATAATAAAATAAAAGATGATCGGTTGTATCCTGTTTGAGGAAATCGAACTTCAGGTCGAAATCGTCATAGAACCGGTCGGATGGGATCGATGAGCGCTGAAAATTATAACGTTCCTGATCCATTTTAAAGGCTGAAGTCAGATGTTGAGCGTCCCGTATCATCGGGATGGGTATATCGCCTATAAAAACGACTCCTTCGAGTGGCGGCATGGCCTTATACAGGCGGATAATGACGGCTTTGATTTCATCCGGCGAACGCCAATTGTCAGCGATGATGTAGGCCGACAGGCCGTCATATTCCACGGCGTTGCGGTAATCCAGGATTGCCTTCCCGATTCGGGCGTTGGTAGTGCTATCGACGAAAATGGCAAAGGCTGCTGTTTTTTTCTGAATCGGATTAATTATAACTGCTTCGGCACGAAGATCGGCCAAAACAGAAAGAATTATTAAACAAAGGATAGTTTTTTTCATAATGACCTTTTAAGGATTATTCAGATTTTAATTTTGTACAGCGACCAGATTAACGGTCAGGAACGAACGATCGGTTTTGATCGGCTCGGTGGTGTCAGTGTTTATTAAACCGTATTTGACGAGAATCGAGTATTGGCGATGAGCATTAGAACTCACAGAAAAATTGATTTGAGCCCAGGTCAAGCGTTTAACGCAGGTATAATATTCGGCGTCAGTCCTGGTGATAAGATCGTAAAACCAGTCGGTGCGTTCGGAGAAATATTTGGTATCGCCGGAAGCCATTTGATCGTAGCCGAGATCGATACCCAGATTGTATTTTCCGGCGCCGGTGGTTGCCAGATTAAGTTCCAGACAATTAACTCCGGCGGGATAGTAATGCAGGATGCCGTTGTAATTATCGGTCTGTCTGAGGGTTTGCGAAATGTAGAAATATTTCCCGCCAATCGAGATGTTTCTGATAGAAAAAACCGGATTGATTCCGGAGGTCAAGTCCTGACTGCGCGAAGAATAAATGCGAATATCCATGTCCGGGTGATTGGCGGAAAGGGCACGACGGTGGCCTTGGATAAACAGGCTTAAGGAAAATGTCGGATTAATTTTCAACGCCAGATCGGTCTTGAAAAATTCCGCTTGGGAGTGCCATTTTCCCTGGGCTACCGGGTACGCGCCTCCGTCAGTATTCTGGCATTGGGCTTTTTCGAACCCGCCCAGCCAATTGAATATAACGTGACTGAGGTTCAATTCTCCGTTTGCTTTTAGATCGAAGCCCTGCGTGGCCATCAGGCGTTCTTCGCTGGTTTCGCCTTTGAAAATCAGTGGGTTGTCCAATCCGCGGATTTTGTAGAATATCGGGGTTTTCTGCTGATCCTGGTTGTATTTGCTGGTTTCCATGTTTTCCTGAAAATCAAAATAGAGCGCGGTCAGACCAAGATAAAATTTTTCACTGGTCCGGAAATTAAGTCCGTTGGTCAGCATAATGTCGCGATGATTGATCTGAGGCTTCGGGAAAACGGTCTTATAGGTCTCATCCACATTATAGAAAATCGTCGTTCCGCTGTATAACTTTCGGGAAATCCATTCCCGCGCATATGTGACTTCCCAGTAAAGCCCATTCAAACGAAAATCGCCAACCGAACTGTCGGCCAACAGGAAAGGCAAAGCGACGTACGGATTACTGTTATGTATCCATTTTTTATCGTATAAAGCCTGGCGATGATAATTGAAACTGCCGCTGAACAGATTGCGCTGGCCGAAATGCCGCGAACCACCCGCCGTAAAAGACTGATCGGCTTTACTCTTCGGATCAAAGGCACGTTTCAAATTACCGTTTTCACCATCGAAATAGATTGAATAAAATGAATTGTCTTTAGATTGATCCAAGTAAAGATCGGCCGGATTTTCATACTGCAATGAAATCAAAGCCGGATTGGAAAAACTCCGATAATATGCCAGCGGCGAAACATTCTGTGACCAATCGGCAGCCAGCGCTTCGGAAAGGACTCCTCCCAGTAACAGAAGGCCAAGACCGAACTGCAGACGGCTTAAAAATGGTTTAAATTGAGGTGAGTGTGCTGGCATTATTTCTACTGATCAAAAGGAATGAGGGGTTGGAGGAGTAATTACTTCGAAATCAATCGAACTGTTGTTATTGTCCATCAGGATAGCGCGACCGTCTTTGTAATAATCGATCTTGCGTCGGATCGATTTGGATTGATACATCTCAAAACCACCGGTTATTCCGGCGTCGATAGTTTGATCAAGGCGTTTATAGGTATAGTCGGTCAGATCTTCTTTGTACTCAACGCCATCCAGAACGGCCGACTTGGGGAGCTGAATCTGGTTGAAATTATCGTAACCATAGGCGTACGGATCAGCGACCTTTAGCAGAACGATAGCGGAGCTTTTAACGGAATAAAGAAAATCGACGCCGTACTTATGATGCAATTGAATCATATTTGTAGCAGGGTAGTCGTTGTCACTTTGACCATATGCGTAATACTCAAACTCTGCGCCGGACAGATCAAGGCTATTATTAGCTGAATGATTCATAGCGTCCTGAGCTACAATCACCATTTCTCCCGGTTCAAGCGGGTAATCATTGCCGTCGCCCGGGAACATATAGGCATGCACCGAATGGATATAATCTTCGTCGATATAACCGTATTCGGCGTCGGCAATGATCAGCGAATCTAAATAGACAGTCTCATCGGAATTATTGTAAAGTTCTGTAAACTGGTCATGAAAATAATACGGGATCGGATTCTTTATCGAACCATTATAATATATTTCACTGAAAATTATAGTCCCGATAGAAGACGGCGTAACATATATGGTAACGTTACAGGCAGAACCGGAAATCTCAACGTTTTGTGTCTGTCCATTCAGGACGCGTGGTAAAGCAACGCCGGTGACTGTTGAACAAAGTTCAGCCGGAATGGTTTTGGTAACCGAAATATTATAAAGATCCGGGAGAATATCGTCAAAGATTGCACTTCCCAATGAATCTGATAGGGTATCATAAACATTGTAATAGGAAATCGAGTTGAGATAGACTTTAGCGTCCGGAACGGAATCGGTTCCATATATTGATTGAGTAAAGCCCGAGGTATCGATTACATTAATATTCAGATTCAGCCGCATGGATTCGGGCGGTGAAACGCTCTCGGTACAGGCTGACCAGATCAGGAAATCACCCATTAATCCGAGCCATAAAAGCGAATATTTGATTATGCGGCATATCTTTTTCATTATTATTTCCACAGATCATTGAAAATTCCACTGAATTCCACCCCGAAGTATAAATCCGGGTTCAGGCGAACATAAGAAGTACTCGAGGACGTAGTGCGCCTGCGCTTATAGAGCGGATGAGAGTTGAAAATGTTATTGACGTAGAACGATACTTCCGATCCTTTTGACAGGGATTTGCTGACCCGCAAGTTGAACACCCAGATATTTTTCTGGTTCTCAATGTTTGACCAGTAATCGGCATAGATCCGTTTGAAGGCATCCGGTAAATCGGGGGTACGCTCGTTTTCAGCAAAGTAGACGAACTCGCCGTGGTTGGTGATGTATCCGACGGCAATCGAATCGTTCAGGCCGCTCTGGCTGTATTTATCGAAGATCACTTGCTGGGCTTCACAGGTGATCCAGGCGCCCAGTTCTTTAATTGTGAATTCGAGTTTGTAATTGATCAGCAGGTTTTCTGCGCGGGTATCGACGACATTCCAAAAGGGTTTGACGTTCTGGTCGGTGCGAGTATCACGCAGATAAGTCGAACTGTAATCGTAACCTTTCTGGTGGCTGTCGGTCAGGTTATAGGCGCCTTCGATACGCAGCTTGACTTTCAAATCGGTCAGCGGACGAGTTTGCACCGAGAATTCCAGTCCGTAGGTTTTCTGATTTTGCGAATTATTCATGACCGAATAGCTGGTATATATCGAGTCGGTAATGACCTTGCCGGTCGTGTCCGGCCAATTAGGATAATCGTACTGATATAATGCGACCGGCCGGATCAGTGTATTGGCAAAACCGCCGTAAACCGAGCTGGTATAACCGGTTAGCGAGAAGCCCAGTCCGCCAATTCTCTGATCGAAACTCAACTCCCGTTTAAATTGCTGGTAGCCTTTCAGTTTGGGATTGCCGGGATTATAGATGTAGGTCGAAACAATCACCTGATTGAGTGAATCGACGCCGACATAATTGCTGACATCCGCGAGGTCGTAGTAGGTCAGATTCGGGTAAAGCATGCTGAGAGATGGCGCTTTGGATGTGACGCCGTAACCGAGTCGGATTTGGGTGTTTTCGCGGGGCGTCAGGGTAAAATTAAAACGCGGATTGAAGAAGAGGCCACGATTATCCGATAAGATAACGTCACCCGTGCCATAGGCTTCGGTACGCAGGCCGAAAATCATGGTATAGGGAATTAGCAGACTTCCCGTGATTTTATCTTCAAGGTAAAAACTGGAAATTCTCAGCGCCGGCAGATCGTCGTATGAGCGCGGACGGTCACGAAAAGCCGAAGTCAAATAGGGTGGGTGCAACGGATCAAAGATTCTGCCCTGACCGTTATTAGTTTCTATGCGATAGTTGGCGCCGACCAGGAAATTATGTACAGTTTTGAAAATATTGAAAGTGGAGTTGTAATCAATGCTGGAGTAATGATTCAAACTGCGGCCTTTTACCCAGATTTCGGTGGTATCGGTCTTGAAAAAAACGCCTTCCTGCGTGCCTTCTGTCATGCGATCCGAAATATAAGTATTGTCGGCGGTCAGCAATTTCTTTGAGTATGAATTCTGACGCGTGTAATTCAGGGCGTAGGCGAATTCGAGTTTCTGGGTCGGAGTCAGGATGAATTTGCTGTTGTGATTATAGCGGATAACGTAATCGCGGTTGTATCTTTCGGTCAGCAGGACGTCGCCCTTGATCAGGCCTTGTTCGTCGAAAGCGCGCGTGTAATAAATTTTATTATCCAGGGTATAAAGATTGCCAAAGAAACGGGCGATGTGCGAAAGCTGCCCGGAGATGCGCGAGTAATCGTAATCATCGATGCGAACGTCCCGGACGCTGTTGGCGTAATTAAGATTATAATTGATGATCTGGCCGGCGATTTTTGTTCCGCCATTCAGGTTCAGTTCCTGATTTTGCAGGTTGTATTTGTACTTGAAACGCTGTTGCAGGGATTCGGATTTGGTCTGGACTTTGACGATACCGGAAGCCAGATCGCCATACCTCGCCGAAGGAATACCACGAATAACTTCGACTTCGGCGATATTATCGGCCGGAATCTGCCGTAGATCGATACCAGAATTTTCGGTAGTGCGTTGAACAGTGCCGGAATTGGCATAGGTATTGACCTGCATGTTGGAATTATTAGAAATCGGGACGCCATCAACGATGACTGAAGTCCCGAAAGTCGCGTTACGATCGGCGTCAGTATCAGTTGAACTGGTACGGATCGATACCTGCTTGAGGCTTTGCAAACCGGGATTTTCGAAACGCTGACCAGGGACTAATTTCATTACATCGCTCAGACTTGAAGCCTGGATGTGTTCGATCTCACCGGATGAGATGGTCGTAGTAGTAGAAGCTTGTGACGGTAGAAGCTCTTTCTCAGCTACAACGACGATACCGCCGATTTTGAATGATTCGATTTTTAGCCGGAAGTTGCGGGTCAGAACAGCGTTTGATTTCAGATAGATTTTCTCGGAAATTTTTTCGTATCCGACGAAGGTAATTTCGAGTGTAAATTCGCCCGGTTTGGTCTTGATCTGGTAGAAGCCGTCAGCATTCGTCGCGGATCCGGCGTAATTTTCCTTTAAAACGATATTCGCGCCGTACAGCGGCACTCCCTGTTCGTCACTGATTTTGCCTTTCAGGACTGCATCCGGTTCAGCGCCAAAGGCCAGAGAGGCCGTCAAGCCAAACCATAACCAGAACAGGCGCCGATGTTTTGACCGGGTTGCGGACATCAGGATTGCTCTCCGATCGGTAAGTTTATATTCAGCATTGGAATCTAACGGTTATTCCCAATACCAGCTCACTCCGCAGTTAGTTTTTTTAGCGATTGGTATAATTCCGGCGTTACTTTGTAAATCCGCACCGGTTCATCGAATACGAAAGGATTTTCCATCTCTTTGGTTTCATTATCGGACATAATGACTTTCAGGACGGATTCGGTAAGTTTGGCCTGGATTTGTTTGGGCGTTACCTGTTTGGGGTCGAAATAGACCAGCAGGGCTGAGCGATCAGTAAAAGCGGTTCTTACCCGTACGGTACCATCGAAAACTGAAACATGGCTGGTGAGATATTTTAAAGCGCGCCGGGCCGCAATGCTTTCGGCATCC
Source organism: Fidelibacterota bacterium (assembly GCA_043808945.1). Classification (GTDB taxonomy): domain Bacteria; phylum Fidelibacterota; class UBA2242; order UBA2242; family UBA2242; genus JAGNGI01. The sequence goes on from JAZDEI010000287.1 coordinate 9,382, forward strand.
TGAAAGCCGATTTCGAAGATCATCAGGTCGGCCGGTTTGTAATTTATATAATCGTTATAGGATTGATCGTAAGCGGTGAAGAGATTGCGACGAAAGGTAATATAGTCCAGAGTATCGACAAATGCTCCTTTACCTTCGCACCGGAAATCGACTTTTACCATTTCAGTCTTACCGCCGGGCAGGAGCTTCTCATAGGATTTTTGTTGAATCAGCCAGATGATCGAGTCCTCTGGAACTTTATCCTGCTCTATATAAATTTTCGCGATAACCGGCTCACCGAAATTGGTTTCAAAGCCAACGATAGCGGGATTAGCCCGCAACATGCGGATTAAATCGGCGTTATCCTGCAAGTCCCATAGCCCGTAAATTGGGATCTCGAAGACGGCAATCTTCTGCGGCTGATAATTGTCGAATTTCTGGAGTTTGTACTGATAGGGCGAAAAGATTGCTTTTTTTACGCCGTACAGGTTGATCTTCGAACTGTCGTAGTAAACCACGATGTGATGACTTTTAACGTAGGTGTCAAGGCCGACAATACCGCGTTTCTTCATTAATTTGTTCTGGAGGGATTTGGAACT
>JAZDEI010000288.1:0-3472 GCA_043808945.1 Fidelibacterota bacterium
GCCGATGTCGCCCAGCATGCGGCCGAGAAGTCCGGTTATGACTCCAATCAAACCGATCGTAATCAGAATCCCGACGGCAAATAGCAGCGACAGTTGAAAAGCCCGCCGGGTGGTTACTTTTCCCTGGCCGTTGATAAAGCCGATGATCAGCGGAATGCTGGTCAAATGGCAGGGACTGAGCAAAATGCTCAGGATGCCCCAGATGAACGCCGCCATGAGTGCAAAAACCGGCGTGGCATTCAAAGCCTGCGATAAACCGGAAAACAGGGCGTCGATCACTGAATGCCCTTTTCTTTCAGCAGTTTTTCGATTTCTGCCAGCGGAAAAAAGCCCTCATGCCGGAAAAATTCCTTGCCGTTCTCATCTAAGAAAACCTGAGTCGGAATCACCCGGATTTTGTATTGCTGGGCATACGGTTTACCCGCGTCCGTCCAGACATCGTAGAATATGACTTTGACCTTTCCGGCATATTTTTCTTCGACAGCCTTCATCACCGGCTGCATCTGTTTACACGGAATGCAGTTGACCGAACCAAGTTCCACGAAAACGACCTTGATTTTTTCCGCGTTCGTCTTCACTGAAATGTCATTTGCCAGATCGCCGGTCTTGCTTTCACACGGAGTGGCACAATTATCACAGGTTGACGTGATCCGGGAATCCGTGCTTTTGCATCCGGTCGTATCGGCCTCGGCTTTCTTATCACAGGTTTGGATCAGTGAAAATCCAAGAATCAATCCCAATACTAAGTACTTTTTCAACATTACATTTTCCTCACACAATATGGTTCTTAATCAATCTTGTTAAAAGACATCTTAATTACTGGCGTCGATCATCCAGTGCGCCAGGGTTTCTTTGGTCGGCAGTTTGCCGCTCGCGACGACTTTTCCGTTGATGACCAGTCCCGGCGTGAACATGATCCCATAGTCAGCGAACTTATTAAAGTCGGTGACTTTTTCGAGGTTCATGTCTAAGTTGTTTTCGTCCGCCACGACATGACAAAGCTGCTCGAGTTTGCGGCAGTTGGAACAGCCCGAGCCCAAAACGATGACATTTAACATATCGATACTCCTTATGATTTATAATTGCGTTAATGAACGAACATTATCTTCGTAAAATTGCCGGAAAGCGACCTGAATTTCATCGCGCACCCGCCGGTAAACCGCGAGGACTTCTTCATCACTTCCGGTGGCATCCGCCGGATCGTCAAAGCCGATGTGCAGGCGTTGTTCGACCTTCCCAAAAAACACCGGGCAGGTTTCCTTAGCGCCGCCGCAGACCGTGATGACGAAATCGAAATCACAGTCCAGGAATTGGGTAACGGATTTGGTCTGGTTGCCGGACAGGTCGAGCCCGACTTCCTGCATGACGCGGATCGTGAAGGGATTGACTCTTATGGCTGGTTCAGTCCCGGCAGAATACACTTCCAACTGCGGATCGAGCTGCTTAAGAAATGCCTCGGCCATTTGACTACGGCAGGAATTCCCGGTACAGAGAATGAGGATTTTTATCTTATTTGACATAACAGAACTGACAGAATATTTTTCATTTTTTATCATTTAAAACTTACATCTATGATTGTTATAACAGGATAAGTTTTACATCGTTTTGAATTTCTTTGTTTATCATATACCTTAGTAAAATCATCCTGTAAATTTTGTTATTCTGTCCAAAATGCCGCCAATACCAATACGTACATCCTTTATTGACAAAATAACAAAATCTACATGTTTATTTATTTTAACGTCTTTTCTTGGGGCTTATATATGTTTTGAACTTGCGTTTCACTTCGACTTCCTGTTCACCAAAGTTGATTAATAATCCATCGTCAATTCCGGTTGCAACGAGATAGTTGACAAGTTGAGCCTCATGGATTTTATTCAAATTGGCAACCGACTTCAATTCGACGATTAGAATATTTTCAACGAGTATATCAGCCACAAAATCACCGACATTCTCATCATCGTAATACACTTTTATTGGTTTTTGAAACTCGACCTTCAGGCTGTGTTTTCGAAACTCAATTCTAAGACAATTTTCATAGACCGATTCCTGATACCCAAATCCCATTTTATTATAAACATTGTAAGCACAGCCAATGACTTTTCGGATTAATTCATCGATTTCCATGTAAGCCTCCTATTTTGACACAATAACAGAATCGATATAATTCTTCTTGTTTTTTTTAACTGCCACGATAACATTTTTCTCCTGCATCGATTTCCTTTATTGGTCATTAATCTCAATCAAATCATCCTGTAAATTTTGTTATTCTGTCTATAAATACCTTCAATGTTCATTTGCACCTCCTATTTTGACATAATAACAGAATCGATATAATTCTTCTTGTTTTTTAACTGCCACGATAACATAATTCTCCTGCATCGATTTCCTTTAGTGGTCATTAATCTCAATCAAATCATCCTGTAAATTTTGTTATTCTGTCTATTCAACATTTCTAAAACAACCATCCATAAACCATACCGGAAAGGGTCGCCATTACAACAACCAGCGAAACGTACACGATGGTTTTTTGTACGCCGATCACGCTTTTTATAACCAGCATACTCGGCAATGACAGCGCCGGACCGGCCAGCAACAATGCCAGCGCCGGGCCCTTGCCCATGCCATTGGCGATCAATCCCTGGACAATCGGTACTTCCGTTAAAGTCGCGAAATACATGAATGCTCCGGCAATCGAGGCAAAAAAATTAGCAAACAGCGAATTGCCACCGACCAAACTGCTGATCCAGCGATTGGGTAAAATACCCTGGCCGTTTTGTGGTCCGCCCAGCAGAAACCCGGCAATCAAAACGCCAATCGCCAGTAGCGGCAGAATCTGTTTGGCAAAGCCCCAGGATGCACCGAGCCATGCCCGCGGTTCACCAGGAGTCAGGGCGGTCAAAATACTCAACGCCACGACACCCGCTGTAAATGCAATCAGCGGTTGATGCGGCAGAAAAATAACCAACGCCACAACCGGCAAAGATGCGAGTGTCACCCACAACGGTTTAATTTTCAATACCCAGATAAGCGAGCCTATAAACAACAAACCAAGCATACCGGTAATCAGCCATTTATGCGACCAGATCTGAAACCAGACTCCACTCGTGACATCCGGTTTGCCCCAGTTGACAAATACCAGGATCGCGACCAGCACGAAAAAATGATAGGCGGTCTGCCAGATCGGGCGTTTTTCTTCCGGTTCCGGCATCATCAATTGTGCATCGGATTTTTTCCGCTCCTCTTTCCGGTAGATTAACTGCATGATCAGTCCGATTACGACACTGAATAAAACTGCGCCGATTACTCGGGCAATACCGAGTTCCGCGCCCAGGATTCGGGCAGTCAGAATTATCGCCAGAATATTGATCGCCGGTCCGGAATACAGAAACGCAATCGCCGGGCCTAATCCTGCTCCACGCCGGTAAATCCCTGAAAACAGTGGCAGAACCGTGCAGGAGCAGACCGCCAG
>JAZDEI010000289.1:0-17497 GCA_043808945.1 Fidelibacterota bacterium
TCTGCCGGCAAAACGACAAAGACTGCCAGCGCAATGTCCATCGTCCTAATACCCTGCGTATCGGTCATGAAATCGGACAGCGAAGGATATTTTGCTTTAATTTCATTGGTAATGGTATTGTTGCGGTTCCAGTTGTATTCGGAAATTGTTTTCTGTGTACTCGTTTGTGGTGTGAATGTCGCCTGATATAGTGGCAGGGTAAACCGGAAAGCCGCAATGAGCGATATTCCCTGAATTGTATCGATCGCAACGCAGAACGTGGCGCCACCACTGTTGAAATCATCATAACCCCGGACGTCAGTAATATCGATAACGACCGGCGTGGCATCAACTACTTCATTCGAATCGCAATTCAAAAACAAGGCAGTCAAAATTAAAATCGCTAAGATTGAATTGTTTTTCATGAGCATTCCTTCTTCTTTTTAAATATGCCTCAAAACTAAATTATCTTACCTAAAATTTTTCTGAAAGTCAATAAATGCATACTTAAGTCGTTTTCCGGATGTTCCGGACACTTTAATTGCGCAATTTTCTTTAGTGAGAATTTTAAAAATGAAACAGCCTTACAGGAATCGTTAATCCCTGTAAGGCTGTCGGATTTAAAAAGAGCGTTTATTTGGTCGCTTTTTCCAGGCGTTTCATGATCGAAAAGAGAAATGCGGCAGAAAGCAGGCAGCAAATCACAAAGGTAAGCCACAACTGCCAGAGTTCGACTTTGACCCACATTGAACTGCCGACGACCGTCAGTTTATTGCCAAGAGCCGTCGCACCCAGCCAACCGCCCTGCATTAACCCCTGCCAGCGCGGCGGAGCGACTTTCGAAACGAACGAAATGCCCATCGGGCTGAGAAACAGCTCCGCGACCGTCAGGGTGAAATAGGTGCTGATTAACCAATTCGGCGAAATTCTGTCCGGCGAGATCGCGGTTCCCAGTGCCGATGGTGAAAGCAATTTCAACGAGCCGAACAGCATCACCAGAAATCCCAGCGCGGCCAGGATCATGCCGATGCCGATTTTCTTGGGCGCCGAAGGCTCTTTATCTCTCTGGCGCAGGTAGCCGAAAAACCAAACCACAATCGGTGTCCCAAATACGATGAAAATCGGATTGAAATGCTGGAAAATTTCCGGTTCGATCGGATTGCTGGGCCCATATTGAGCATAGAAAAAGTAGGTCAAAGCGCTACCGATTATGAAAAGCAGACCTCCGAGAATTTTGGAGGAAGTTTTCTCTGATTTCTTGAAAACGAACACCAGTCCGATAATCGCCGCAATCAGCGCCAGGAACGATTTTAGTTCAAAGAAAATGTAAGTGATCGGGCCGACTTCCTTAGCCGTATAATCACGCGCAAAATAGGATAGCGTCAGGCCGTTCTGGTGGAAGGACATCCAGAAAAAAAGCACAACGAAAAAAACCAGCAACAAGGCTACGATCCGCTGTTTTTCTTCCGCTTTCGGCATCTGGATGATTTCTTTATTCGTCTCAACTAACTTTTTACGATCGGGAAGTTGACGTTTAAAGAGGACATAGATCAGCAGGCTGATAACCATCGCCACGGCGGCGATTCCGAAAGCATAATTATATCCAGTCGAAAATGCGTCGATGTAATTATGTGCGAATATACCCAGATCGGCAACCGGTGCACCGCTGACTTTATCGGCCAACAATTGCAGGTTGGTCGTATCGGTCAGGCTGCCGCCGAGAAAACTGTTGCACAGACCCGGCAAATCGGCGTCATAGGTGAAACCGCGCGTTTTAAGCAGCCAGTTGCGGATGCCATTGGCGGCGCTGGGGGCGAAGAAGGCGCCGATATTAATGCCCATGTAAAAAAGGCTGAAGGCCGAGTCCCGCAGTTTTTCATATTTCGGATCGTCGTAGAGTTGTCCGACGAGCGCCTGAAGATTGCCTTTGAAAAGCCCATTGCCGAGCGCGATCACCATCAGCCCGGCTACAGTCACTTTCAATCCCATTCCCGGGACCGCCATTACTATATAACCGAGTAACATGACGACAATTCCGGTCAGAATCGTGCCTTTATAATTCTGGGTCTTATCGGCGATCAGGCCGCCGACTAAAGCCAGGCCGTAGATCAATGTATAAAACCAGCTGTAAATATTCCCCGCCTGATCGGCTGCCAAAGCATAGCGCGCCTGCAGGAAAAACACTAAGCAAGCCATCATCGTATAAAAACCAAAACGCTCGCCCATATTGGCAAAGAAAGCGACTGCCAACCCTTTTGGATGATTCTTAAACATACCGGAAACCTCCTGTCAATTGAAAATAAATTTGATATAATCAGTCATAAACAGTGCCGGAAATATAGGTGTAAAGAGAGAAAAATAAAATGAATATTCGCCGAGTAGCATCCGGCAAGCGCCAGACTCGTTATTGTGAAAGCAACATTAATGCAGATCGTTTGCTATTCATTAAGTAAAATATTTCCCGCAATAGTGCTTAAATATCGTGTATTTGTCAAATAATCTCGGTATTGCGGATAGATTTTCTTTGAATTGAATAAATTTTGTTCTTAAAATAGCGCGTTATTTGTAATGTTTGACGAATTTTGACCGTATTACCAAATCTGATCTTCATCTTCAATAAGGGAGATACGCATAGGTGTTAAATAATGTAACCTTGTCGGGGTTATGGTGCATTTTCACTTCGACCTCCGCGCTACCTACATTATATCTAACACTGGAATTTATCAAGGAGGTTTGAATGGAAAGCAGTAAGCTTTATGTTGGCAATCTGAAATATGCAATCACCGATGAGCAGTTAGCCCAGCTTTTTGCCGAATTTGGTGAAGTGAAAAGTGCCAACGTAATCAAGGGCAAAGGCTTCGGATTTGTCGAAATGGGGACGATTGAAGAAGCCGATAAAGCCGCCGAAGCTCTGAATGGAAAAGAGTACGAAGGTCGCACATTGCGTATCGCGGATGCTCATCCGCCGCGCACCGACAAAAAAGAATTCCGCAACAAACAATAAAAGTTTAACGCTAATTTTCTTTTTTAATTATCCGGCTCCGGTTAAAAATCCGGAGTCGGGTAATTTCAGTTGTTCTGAAAAACAGGTTCAGGGTTGGTTGACCATTGGTTATTTCCAAATTTGTGTTTAACCTTTCCGCAGTGCTTTTTGTCTAAAGCCATGTGAAAAGGAACCTAACAGTTTGCCCGAACAGTCAACAAACCAGTCAGTCTACGATGAACGAGCGTTTAATATATTGGTGCATGAAAACCACCAGCGAATATATTGTTTATTCCGCAGAATGGTCGGAAATCAGGCCGAGGCGGACGATTTGACCCAGGAAACTTTCATAAAAGTCTATCAAAGCCTGCCCAAATTCCGGCAGGAATCCTCGATCCAGACCTGGATTTACCGGATCGCGATCAATAAGGGCTTGAATCACCTGCGCCGCATGAAAATCAGGCAGACGTTAGGATTGGAATATGCCGATACCGCGGCGGAGCATAACGAGTCCAAAGGCAATAAAACCGGTCGCAATCTTTTACGCCCGGCGATTGCCAAACTGCCGCCGCGCCAGCAGATGGTTGTTATTTTGCGTTCTTTCCAGGAATTGTCATTCAAGGAAATCGCCAATATTCTGAGTATTACCGAGAATTCCGCTAAGGTGAATTATTCACACGCCTTGAAAAATCTGCGGCAGATATTTCTTAAAATGGGAGTCTCCTATGCCAATTTGTAAACAAATTGAGGATTTAATTCCTTTGTATAATTCCGGCGATCTGGACACAGCCGAAAAATTACAGGTCGAAAATCATTTAGCCGAATGTTCAGAATGCCGGGAGCTTCGCCGGGAGATGCAAAACATGCAGAATATTTTAAGGCCAGGTGAAATAACTATCGATCCGAATTACGGGGCCGAATTAGTCGTAAATATCCAGAACCGGTTCCAAAACCGAAGACGCCACAGAAAATTAATGTACTATTTAATACCGGCCTTTAGTTCGTTGGTCATTATGGTGGTGTTAGGCTTTAATATCATTGGCAATAATTCCTTGTCAAAACAATGGACGAAAAACAGCACCATTGTAGATCTTTACGCCGACCTGGTGCACTCCGGCTATTTTTCGGAAGAACCGGAAATCGTTTTCGATCAATTAAATACTGGCGAGAACGAACAAATTTCCGATGAAATCCAGCAAAATCTGAGGCAGGAAATCATCGCCGCCAGCAGTCCCACTCCGGTCGATAATTATGTCGTGGCGACTGCCCATCTCAATGACCAGGACTTTGAATCGTTCCTGAAAAAAGTTGAAGATTTCACATTGTAGTTTACAGGAGGTAATTAAGTGAAGAAAAACTTGTTACTATTGACTTTTATGATTTTTCTGGGCTCCGGTGTCCAGCTATTTGCCCAGCCGGATATGCCCGATCCATTCGATGAATTTGGGGCGGATATGGCCGGCCGGCGCGAGCAAATGGAAACCCTGCGCATCTATAAGATGACCGAATTTCTGGAACTTACCCCGGAACAATCCGTACAATTTTTTCCAAAGTTGAAGAAATTTGAAGATGCAATCCGTGAGAAGCAACATCAACAAATGCAACTGATCCGCGAAATCAATCAGAAGACCAAAATGGCGGATTATAAAGCTAACGACGCCGATGTGAAAAAATATGTGCACAGTCTGGCACAAATCGAACGCGATATCATCGCCGAGAAAGAAAAATTTATCAATGATCTCGATTCGATCCTGACTCCCGATCAGCAATTAAAATATGTGATTTTTGAAAACCGGTTTAGACACCGTTTATTAAAAACTCTCAACCCGCCCCACGAACCAAACAAATACCCTAGGAGGTAATAATGAAAAAAAGTATCGTTTTTGGATTAATCCTGTTTTTAGTACCGGCCCTTATTCTGGCTCAACCGCCAAATAAAGGTAAAGCAGAATCCTGTGGTCAGGAAATGAAGGCCGGACAGGGAATGGACTGCCATCGACCTGGCAGAATGTCAGAAGCGGATATGCTCAAACTGACCGACCAGCAAAAAGCCGATCACAAGAAAATCGCACTTAAATACCAACGGCTTAACATTCCCCTGCAATCGAATTTGAAACTGGCAAATCTGGATCTGAAAGAGGCTATGGAAAGCCTCGATCAGAAAAAAATTGACGAAAGTGTCAAGAAAATTAATGACGTTAAAGCTGAACTGTTTAAAAACAGAATCAATCAGAGAATCGAATTCCTGAAATTATTGACAGCCGAACAAAAAACAATGCTTAAAGAACGGCCTTGTGGCATGCGCAAGATGCGAAAAGTGATGATGAAAGGCCCGGCTGGTGGCTGTGATATGGGTGTCATTGATGAAGATATGGACCCGTCATTTGGATTCGGGGCTGATCTTCCTCCCATGGACATGGATGAAGACGTCGAAATGGAGATCGTTCCCGAAGAATAACAAAATGATCGAAAGAATCCTGAACTGGATGAAAATGATCGAAGTAGGAGAGGGCGACCTCACGACCGAGAGTGTCGCCCCCTACGCTTTGCATTCCTCCGGGCGCCTGGTAATGCAGAATGACGCGCTGTTTTCCGGGCGAACCATCATTGAAAAACTGCTCGAGACGACCGGCAAGCAATTACAGATCGATTGGCAGTGTGCGGAAGGTGAGGAATTAAAAGCCAATGCGACGATCTTCGAATTCTCCGGGAACGGCGCCGAAATGCTGAAAGTCCGCCGCCTGATCGAATGGCTGGCCGGCAGTTTATCCGGCCTGGCGACGGCGACTCACAATACCGTTAATGTGCTTGACGGATTTGGCAAAAAATTGGTAGCCGGAATTGCCATCTCGCCGATATTTGAGGAAATGGAGCGATTGGCTTTTACGACCGGTGGCGGCCAGATGCCTTTTCACGGCCTTGCCGATCGGATCTATCTGACGCAAAATCACTTTGCCTATGCCGGAAACCCTGCCAAAGTTATTGCGGCCGTGAGCAATGAGTTGGGTGAGGTCCGAAAAAAAATCCGAATTGAAACCGAGTGTAATAATCCCGCCCAGTTCGAGGAATTGAACCAGCTCGATTGCGATGTAATTCACCTGGTGGGCTTTAACCACGAACAGCTCAGCACGGTATTTGAACAGTCTAATCCTAACCGAAAACCGATTGTTCATTTTGAGACGCTGGCGGATTTCCGGCCGGAGTACGCAAATTATTTTTTCCGTTATGCAGCAATTGAAGAACTGCACCGTACCCGTCATTATTTACCGGCCATGCTGATCGTTTCCAACACCGCCAAAGAGCAATAAATACCCCCCGGAATTATCGATCGATTCAAAACAATAACCGGATGACCGAGCCACCGGTTTTCTTTTTATTAAAGACTCCAAAGATTATTTTCTGGCAAGCAAGGCGCTTCTCTGATGGGTGGTTGGCGCATCCCTGATCGCTCCCAACATTTCGGTCGGAGCGATGATTTTTCATTTAAAATAGAAAACGTTCATCTCAAAGCGGAATATCGTTTTGCCGACTCATCTGGCGCAATTTGACCGGCGAAATGCCGTAGTGTTTGTTGAACATTTTATAGAACCGGCTCAGGCTCCGAAAACCATATTCTATTGCTACGGCTAGAATTTTATCGTCGTTTTCGATGATCTGCTTGGCGGCCATTTTAATTCTTTGCTCGTTGATGAATTCCGTGGGTGATATATCCAGGTATTTACGAAAGCATTTGCAAAGATGTTCCTGGGTACAGGGTGCCAGTGTTTTCATGGTTTTCAGTCCGCCGCTCAGATTTTCTTTCCGGGTCATTTCGGAGCACAATTTATCGAACCAGGGTGGTCGATTACCGTTGATATCCACCGGAAGTAATTCAAGAAAGAAGCGCGTAAATATTTCCGCGAGCATTGTTTTGACCTTTAAGCGCGCCAGGTCGGTTGCGGTTTTCTGAAGGATATTCATCCGGATCAGGCGCAGAGCCAGTTCGTCGGTTTCGGGTAGCGAAAGTTTAAATACCGGTGGAATCACCGGTCCGGTGTAACGCCGCAGGAAAAAATCATTCCCCAGATAAGCGCTCAGGTCGAGCAGAAATTCCAGTTTGAAAGCGACATTGACCAATTCGCAGGCGGAGTGCTCTGATTTTTCAAAACCATGGACATCATTTGGCCGGATAAAAACCAGCATGCCAGTCTGCAAATCCTGGGATTCGCCGTTGACGATATGGCGGATTTTCCCGCTGATTATCAGGAGAAATTCAGCGAATTCATGTGAATGGAGCGCCGTGGCGTCGCTGACTAATGTGTGAAATCGTAAATCCGGTCCGACGTGAATGCTCTCCGACTGGTGACCGCTCTCCCAGGCCAGGCGATGAAAAGTGATGTTAGCCCCACTCGGACTCGGAATGAAAGTATCCTGTTTTAGTAAGATTGTTTTCACGATGATAATATAGAGCAAACAAATGATAAAATAAAGACACGAATCGTCGATATAATGATTTTATCGCAAGTGAATATGAAGTAATATAACCGCATGAAACGTGATTCGAAAATAACAACGGGTGGCCGGGAAATGGTATTAATGGCGTTTCGGAAAGAGCAGACGCCGCGGGCTCCGTGGGTGCCGTTCGTCGGCTGTCATGGCGCCAAGTTGATTGGCGAAACCGCTGAAAATTATCAGAAATCCGGCCATTTATTAGCTAAGGGGTTAAAAAAGGCTTATGCGCTTTACCGGCCGGACGGATTACCCGTGATTTTCGATCTGCAGCTGGAGGCCGAGGTCCTGGGATGTGATTTGCACTGGGCCGACGATGCGCCGCCGTCGGTAATATCGCATCCGTTGGATTCGCTCAATGGTAAAAGCACTGGCGATCTGCCGGAATTCAGCCCCAAGAAAGGCCGATTTCCGGAAATTGCCCGCGCAATTGAAATTATCCGACAGGATTTCGGCAAGGACCTGGCGCTGTACGGCCTGATTTGCGGCCCGTTTACCTTGGCATTGCACCTGCTCGGTAATGAAATTTTCCTGGAGATGTACGATCGCCCCGAAAAGGTGTCCGAATTGCTGGCCTTTTGCAGCAGCATCGCGCGGCAGACCGCCGATTTTTACCTGCAAAAAGGCGCCGATATCGTGGCGGTTGTCGACCCGATGACCAGCCAGATATCACCGGAGCATTTTCGGCAGTTTGTGACGCCAGCGCTCAACCCGGTTTTCAATCATATCCGTGCGGCTGGCGGGCTTTCATCGCTTTTCGTGTGCGGCGATGTCGATCGCAATCTGGAATGTATGTGCGAAACCACCTGTGATAACGTTTCCGTGGATGAACAAATTTCATTGCCGAAACTCAGAAAATTAGCCAGCCAATACGGCAAATCATTCGGCGGCAACCTGAAACTGACAGTCGCCCTGCTGATGGGTTCGGCTGACGATTGCCGACTGGAAGCCATTCGCAATCTCGATGAAGGCGGCGACACCGGTTTCATATTAGCACCGGGTTGCGATATTCCTTTTAATGTCCCGGAGCAGAATCTGCAAGCCGTGACTGAAATGATATACGATGAATACCGACGGGAGATCGCCCGCCAAACGCTGGCCGTTCGGGAATTCAATTTCGATCATATTATCCTGCCGGATTATGCTAAACAGAAAGAGGTGATTCTCGACATTATCACGCTGGATTCCGCCTCCTGCGCGCCCTGCCAGTACATGGTCGAGGCCGCTGTCAAAGCCGTATCCGATTTAAATATTAAGACCATTATCCGCGAACATAAGATCAAATCCGGTGAAGGCGTCGGCATGATGCAAAAGTTAGGTGTCCGAAGCCTGCCAACTATTTGTATCGACGGTCAGGTCAAATTCATCTCGATAATTCCCGACCAGCCGACTTTGAAAGCCGCCATTCTCGATGCCTGGCAAAACAAGACGCGGGAGGCCAAATGATTCCGATCAGGTTGATTACCGGCTTCCTGGGAAGCGGCAAAACGTCTCTAATAAAAAATCTCATCCGGCAGGAGCAATCCCGGAAGTGTGTCTATCTGGTGAATGAATTTTCACCCGCCGATGTAGACGGCGTTCTCCTGGCGGAACTGACGCCCGACAGCCTCAGCATTCCCGGCGGTAGTATTTTCTGCCGCTGTCTGGCCGGGCAGTTCGTCAGTCATTTGCAGGAAATTCCGAAAATATTTGCGCCCGCAGGTCAGACGATTGACGAACTGATTATCGAAGCCAGCGGTGTCGCCGACCCGCGTGTGATTTTCCGAATGTTGCAGGAAACCGGCTTGAATCGGATTTACCGGATCCAGTCGGTCATCACGATCATCGACCCGCTCAACTTTTATAAACTGCTGCAAACCTTGCCCAACATCCGTTCGCAAATCGAAGCCGCCGATACAATTCTCATTAACAAAATCGATTGTGTGACGGCGGAACAAGTTGCCCAAACCGAGTCGATTGTCCGGCAGATCAATCCACTGGTCCGGATTTTCAGGACGACGTTTAGCCGGATCGTATTAAATCAGATTGATGAAGTAAATCAACCGCAGACACTGACTGGCGAGTTTGCACCTTGCCGCGATCCGCATTTTGCCAAATTGGTTATTAATCACCAAACGCTGACGCTCGAACGCCTGCAATCGGCGGTTTCTCAGATTGCCAAAGACATCTACCGTCTCAAAGGATTTATATTCGCCGGTCCCGAATTGCAGTATGTCGATTATTCGCAATCTGGCTGGCGGACTGACTCTGCGCCGGCTACGGTGCGGCGGGCGGAAATTGCAGTCATTGTGAACGGCGAGAATCAGCCGAAAGTTTTTGATCATTTTAAACGACTTGGTATTTTAAATTAGAAACAAGATTGATAGATAACAGATTAGACAACAGGAGAAAGAATGGCACGCAATGAAGAACTTTACGAGGCAATCATTAAAGGTGACCGCACTAAAGTTCAGATAATATTTCAGAACGCAATTGATTTGAACAAAAATATCAACGAGTTGCTGGACGAATCGATGATTCCCGCCATGCGGGAAATAGGCGCCCGCTTTTCTCGCAACGAAATTTATGTTCCGGAAATGCTGATCGCCGCCCGCGCGATGCAGGCCGGTTTGACATTGATCGAACCCATTCTGATGAAGGCCAACCGCAAACCGCTCGGCCGAATCGCAGTCGGCACCGTCAAAGGCGACCTGCATGACATCGGTAAAAACCTGGTCGTCATAATGTTGAAAGGCGCCGGCTATGAGGTCCTCGATCTGGGCACCAATTGCAGTGTGGAAAAATACGATGAAGCCATTACCGCCGGTATCCATATTATCATGTGCAGCGCCCTGCTGACCACTACAATGATGTACATGAAGGAAGTCGTCGAGCATTTCAAAAATAATCCCGTCGTGAAAATCGTCATCGGTGGCGCACCGGTCACGCAGAATTATGCCGATTCTATCGGCGCTCACGGCTATGGTCAGGATGCCAATGAAGCCGTCCGGATCGTCGAACGATTGACTGCAGCAATCGCGTAGATATAGCCGAAATCGGCAAATACTAATGCAAGACAGACATACATTTTTATTAATCGGACAATCCAATATGGCCGGGCGCGGCGAGATGAACTGCGTGCCGCTAATCGTCGATGACCGAATCCAGATGTTCCGAAACGGCCGCTGGCAGAAGGCAATTGAACCACTGCATGACGACCGGCCCGACCTGGCCGGAGTCGGTCTGGCAATGAGTTACGCAGAAGAATTGTTGAAGAAAAATCTGGCGCAGAAGGTCGGACTGATTCCCTGCGCGGTTGGTTTTACAAGTATCGAACAATGGCTGTCGGGCACAGCGCTTTATCAAAGAGCGCTTACAACCGTACGAAAATCCGGTGATCAACTACACGCCATTCTCTGGCATCAGGGCGAGAGCGACGCCGACATTGAGTCGCGCGCCAATCGCTACCGCGAACGCTTTATCGAACTGGTGCAGACTTTGCGCCGGGATTTGGATGGGCCGGGTTTACCATTCATCAGCGGCGAACTGGGCGATTTTATCAATGCCGGGATCGGCTTTCCGTTTAGCCGAAAAATTTCAGCAATTTTCAGAGAACTCGAAGCGACTCTGCCGAATTACACCTGTGTTTCGGCGGAAGGTCTGACAGCCACCGCGGACGGTTTGCATTTCAATGCGCCTTCTCTGCGGGAATTCGGCCGACGTTACGCAAAGGCTTATCAGGATTTGATTTCACGTCAGAAAATATGACCGTTGCATTGCACGAAGCTTTAACGGAATTATACGATAAAACCGTCGCTGGCTCGGTCTTACTGGAAATTGAAAAATTAGCCGCGAAATATCATCGCCAAATTAACAACATTCCGCGCCCGGATGAATCGACCGTGGCGCTGATTTGCTATGGCGACAGTTTTCAGGCAGACGACCAGCCGTCCTTAAGAGTCCTGAACAATTTTCTGGATAAATATCTCAAAGAAACGATTTCGACCGTTCACCTTTTGCCGTTCTTTCCGTATTCGTCGGACGACGGCTTCTCCGTCATCGATTACAAAGCCGTTAATCCGAAGCTGGGCGACTGGTCGGATATCGAAAATCTGAGCAAATCATACGGGTTCCTTTTTGATGCGGTCGTCAACCATATTTCGGCGCAAAGCGACTGGTTCCGGGAATATTTGGCCGGGAATCCGGAGTTCGACGAATATTTCATCGAAACCGATCCGGGCACGGACCTAAGCGCCGTCACCCGGGCGCGCTCGCATCCTCTACTGACTGATTTCCGGTGCAACGGTAAGACGGTCAGCCTCTGGACGACTTTCAGCGCCGACCAGATCGACCTGAATTTCCGTAATCCGGCCGTGCTTTTACGGATGCTTGATGTTCTACTGTTTTATGCCGCAAAATCAGCGCGCATCATCCGCTTAGACGCCATCGGTCACGCCTGGAAAAAGCCGGGCACGACCTGCCTTAATTTGCCGGAAGTTCATCTTTTGGTACGGATTTTCCGGGCAGCGCTCGATTTGACATTTCCTGAGGTTTTGCTATTGACCGAAACCAACGTGCCACACGCCGAGAACATTCTGTATTTCGGCGAAGGACGGAATGAAGCCCAATTGGTCTACCAGTTTCCGCTGGCCGGACTGGTCATTCACAGTTTTCAAAGTGGCAGTGCCGTCAAACTGACCAGCTGGGCGCAAACGCTGGACATGAACTCGAATTCCTGTACCTACTTTAATTTGCTGGCGTCGCACGACGGCATTGGTGTTCGGCCATTGCTCGGAATTTTAGGCGATGCCGAAATCGACGCGCTTGTTCAAAGCACATTAGCTCGTGGTGGTTACATTTCCTATAAAACGGCCAGCGGCGTCGCGAGCGATCCTTACGAACTGAATATTACATTATTCGATATTCTGGCCGATCCGAAACTCGACGAAGCCGTCAACATCCGGCGCTTCATCACGGCGCACGCTATTCTGCTGGCCATGCCGGGCATTCCGGCGCTTTATTATCATAGCCTTTTCGGCAGTTCCGGCAACTGTTCAGTAGTTGAACAAACCGGGCAAAACCGGGCGATCAATCGGGAAAAATTCGATCTGTCGGTTCTCGAAAATGAACTGACCATTCCCGCCAGCCGCGCCAGTCGCATTTTAACTGAATTAAAAAACCTGATCGCCATTCGAAAGAATCAACCGGCTTTCAATCCCTACGGCCGGGCGAAAGTGATTTTTCTGGCGGAACAACTATTCGCCATTCAAAGATCTGTAAACGACGGAAACGAAACCGTTCTGGCCGTACATAATCTGGTCGGAACGTCGGTATGTTTTTCGATTCCGGATGGCGTTCTCTCGAATGATACCCAGAAAATCCGAAATCTGCTAACGGGTTTATGGCATGATGCCGGGAAGGAAATTGTATTGGAGCCATTTGGCTCTGGCTGGTTCACCACCAGCAGGTAAAATTAATCTGCTATGTTTTTCCGATCATTTGCATTTCGGACGATTCGATGATGCGGACACCGCAATTTTCCTGTTTGGCGGTCAGGATGATGACATTCGCAACTGTTTCGGCGGTGATCGGTTTGTATTTCTTTGGGAAGAGAAAGGCAAATGATCTGCCAAAGAATTGCGCGAATGATTCGCCTAACCGGAACTCGGCGCGCTTTCCCATTAATAATGATGGCCGGAAAATCGTCAGGGCTGGAAAATCAAGCCCGGCTAAAGCTTTTTCCAGGTCGCCCTTGACGCGCAGATAAAATGTGCCGGAATTCGGATCGGCGCCGATCGACGAAACCAACAGAAAATGCTTTGTCCCGTTTGTCCTGGCAATCCGGGCAATGTTGAAAGGGATCTGGAAATCGACGCGGCGAAATTGCTCTTTTGAACCGGCTTTTTTCATCGTGGTTCCCAGCGCACAGATGACGATTTCCGACCGAATCGAAGCGGCAAACGATTCCGGCTGATTGAAATCGACGATCTGCTCGCAAAGACGGGGATTAGAAACGGTGTTTATGAGCGATCTGCGCGTCAAGACCGAAACTTCACCGAACGTTTCGTCGGCCAGTAAAAGTTTCAAACATTCGGCTCCGACGAGTCCGGTCGCACCCAGCAATAAAACAGATTTTTCATTCATTTTGCTTCCATCGATAAACTCTACGACACGGTATAAAATAAGGATTATTTTCCAGAAATTGATGTTCGGAAAACCGAACTCTCCCGGCTTGTTCAATAATTAGGTAACGTTTACCGCTTTTCCAATTTACCTGAATGTTGGTCTTTCAATATTTTATTTGAAATCCTGACGCGAGAATTGTAAAATCAAACCGGGTTTTTTAAAACAGAAAACAAAATGCATGTTGCCAGGCGGGATTCATATCGGCGCGGCAATTGAACAGGAGGAATTCATGAAAGGGCTATTTACTCCGGAATTGATCTGGTTTCTGATCGGTCTCGTCATGTTGTTGCTGGAATTTGCCATACCGGGCATTTTCATAATGTTTTTCGGATTGGGTGCGTGGATTGTGGCACTGCTTTGCCTGATTTTCGATCTCTCGCTCAACGCGCAGTTGCTCTTTTTTATCCTGTTTTCCGTCGCATTGATCTTCCTGCTGAGGAAAAAACTCTCGAAAATATTCATCGGTAAAACATCATCGAAAAACGTTCAGGGCGATGTCGAAGACATCATCGGTCAAAGAGCGACTGTCGTTCAGGCAATTCGCCCCAATATACCCGGAAAAATCGTATTTCATGGTGCCGAATGGGAAGCTGACGCCGAAGTCGAAATTCCTGTCGGAACCGTCGTTGTAATCACCGGAAGAGAAAGCATCATTTTAAAAGTCAAATCAATTGAAGGAGAAAAATCATGACCGCTTTTACCGTAATTCTGATTGGCATTATCTTTTTTGTCCTGGTTCTGTTCTTCAAATCGATCGTCATCGTTCCGCAAAAATCCGCCTACATTATCGAGCGGCTCGGTAAATATCACGCAACGATTGAAGCCGGTTTTCATGTCCTGTTCCCGTTCATCGACAAAATTTCCTACCGGCACACACTGAAGGAACAGGCGATCGACGTTCCCTCCCAAACCTGCATCACGAAGGACAACATCTCCGTCGAGGTCGACGGTATCCTTTACATGCAGAATGTCGATCCCAAGAAAGCTTCTTACGGGATCAATAATTATCAGTTTGCTGCGACACAATTGGCTCAAACAACTATGCGAAGCGTCATCGGCAAACTCGATCTTGACAAGACATTCGAGGAACGCGAAACAATCAACAGCGCTATCGTTGACGCCGTCGATCGGGCCTCGGAGCCATGGGGTGTCAAAGTGACACGTTACGAAGTGAAAAACATCATACCGCCGCAAAGTATTAAAGATGCCATGGAAAAACAGATGCGCGCCGAGCGTGAAAAACGCGCCGTTATCGCCGAATCCGAAGGCGAAAAACAGGCCAAAATCAACCGCGCAGAAGGCGACAAGCAGGAAGCCATCGCCCGTTCCGAAGGCGAAAAACAAAAACGCATTAACGAAGCCGAAGGACGCGCCTTTGAAATCCAGAAAGTCGCCGTCGCTACGGCAGGCGGAATCCGTGAAATCGCCCTGGCCATCAATGAAAAAGGCGGCCTGAACGCCGTCAACCTGCGCATCGCCGAGCAATATCTCAACGAATTCGGCAAATTAGCCAAAACGAACAACGCGATGATCATTCCCTCCGACCTGGCCAACGTCGCCGGAATAATCAAAGCCGCCACGTCCGTGATTAAAGAGACGAAGGCGTAGACACTTTTTAAAAGAGGTATTTGAATGGATGAATTATTTCCGGAATTGACCTGCCAGACCGGTGAGACCGTTTCCTTCGATGGGACGCGGCTTTTCACGCGTTCTTACAAACCTGCTAAGCCAGATAAAGCCGTATTCCTCGTCGTACAGGGACTTGCGGAACATTCCGGCCGCTACGAACACGTGGCGGACTTTCTGACAAAAGCCGGATATTTTTTTGAAACGTTCGATCTCCGCGGACACGGAAAATCCGGCGGCGCGCGAATCTATATAAATTCATTCGACGAATACCTGCGCGACCTGGATTTGATGCTGTCGGAAGTGAATCGCAACCATCCGAGGTTACCGGTTTTTCTGTTCGGGCACAGCATGGGCGGAACGATCGCCACACTCTTTACTATCACGCGCAAGCCAGCAATCGATGGTCTTATTCTCAGCGCGCCATCGCTGAAAATCAGCGACTCGATTTCGCCGTTTCTGGTAAAAATAGCACCCGTGATCGGCAAACTGTTCCCGAAATTGCCGACGATTGTGCTGGATAAAAACGCCATCTCGCGCGATCCGGCCGTCGTCCGGAAATACGACGAAGATCCGCTCAACTACCGTGGCGGCATTCCCGCCCGAACCGGCGCGGAACTGAATCACGCCATCAAACGCATTGCACTGCATATGGAAACGCTCGATCTGCCGCTCCTGATAATGCAGGGAACGGTCGATCGCCTTTCAGACATCCGCGGTAGTCAGATGCTTTTCGATCTGGCAAAGTCTGAAGACAAAACATTTAATCGTTACGACGGTTTTTATCATGAAATCCTGAACGATCCGGAAAAATTGCGCGTGTTGACCGACATCCGCGACTGGCTCGATGCACGTTGCGGAGCCGCCGGGTGATCCGGATGATTAAAATTTAGATCGTTTTAACCGGAGAACGGACAGCGTTTTTCCATTCACAAAGGCGTCGGGTATGTACATCTTATCCATCGACCAGGGAACGACCGGAACCAAAGCATCGCTGATCGATCAGAATTGCCAGATCGTCGATAAATCGTACCGGGAATTCCGCCAAATCTATCCGAAACCCGGCTGGGTCGAACACGATCCGCTCGAAATCTGGCAAACCGTCGTCGAAACCGTCGGGGACGTTTGCGCCCGGCATCGCGGCGAAATTCTCGCGCTCGGCATTACCAATCAACGTGAAACGACCGTCATCTGGAATCGAAAGACCGGCCGGCCCGTCTATAATGCCATCGTCTGGCAATGTCGCCGGACGGCGGAAATTTGCCAGAGTCTAAAACCGTTCGAACCGTTTTTCCGCGAGAAGACCGGTTTGCCGATCGACGCTTATTTCAGCGGCACGAAGATCAAATGGATTCTCGAAAACGGGCCGGACGACTCGCAGGATTTACTGTTCGGAACGATCGATACCTGGCTAATCTGGAAACTGACGAACGGCAAAGTCCACGCGACCGATTTTACGAATGCCTCGCGCACCCTGATCTATAATATCCGCAAAAAATGCTGGGATGAGGAACTCTGCCGCCTGCTGTCAATTCCGATGAATATTCTGCCGGTTGTGAAAAACGCAATTGACGATTTCGGCGTTGTCGAGACGATTCCCGCGATTGATGGCGTGCCAATTGCGGGTGTCGCGGGCGATCAGCAGGCCGCGCTCTTCGGCCAGATCTGTGTTAAAAACGGCGAAGTGAAAAACACTTACGGAACCGGCTGTTTTATCATGATGAATACCGGCGACCGCTACATTGCGTCTCATAAAGGTTTATTGACAACGCTGGCGATTGGTGGTTCCGGCGAACCCTGCTACGCACTGGAAGGCTCGATCTTTATCGGCGGCGCGGCGATCCAGTGGTTGCGCGATGAATTGAAACTGATCGAAAAAGCATCCGACAGCGAAGCCGCGGCTTATGCCGTCCCGGACAACGGCGGTGTCTATCTCGTGCCCGCCTTCGTCGGACTGGGCGCGCCGCACTGGGACATGGAAGCCAGAGGCGTTTTGGTCGGGCTGACGCGCGGCGCGAACCGTAATCATATCATCCGCGCGGCTCTGGAATCCATGGCATACCAAACTCATGACGTGCTGAAAACCATGCAAGAAGAAACGGGAATATCGATCACCAAGCTTTTCGTGGACGGCGGTGCGGTGGCCAACAATTTCCTGATGCAGTTTCAGGCTGACATCAGTGGTTGCCCGGTTTGCCGTCCCGCGAATATCGAATCGACCTCGCTCGGCGCGGCGTTTCTTGCCGGACTCAAATC
>JAZDEI010000290.1:0-2619 GCA_043808945.1 Fidelibacterota bacterium
ATATCCCTTTTATTCAAAGAGTCAGTTCGATACTGACCGCAATCTGATCTGGATTTCCAGATATGGTTATAGCTGGTCGAAACTAGAGTCTAATATTTTTGCAGTTAATCTATCAAGTGACAGCATTTCGAACGAAATTACTTTACCTGAAAACAGTTATCCGGATATCTGGACTATTTCCGGACAGCGTTTTTATTACTTCAATCGCCAAACCCGACGATTCTGGTACTCTTCGGATTTGGGAACCACCTGGGATTCAACCGAAATATCCGTCCAGAATGGCCAATACTATCCTGATCAGTTTGTGTCGGGTCCTTTTGGAGAAATAATCGAATACCCTGATTCGTCCCAGATATTCTTTATTTATCCCGGAAGCGGTATCTGGATCAGCCGTGATTACGGACAGACCTGGAACAATTATTCCGATGGTTTGACGAACTTAAATGCCTATCAAATCGCCTTTTCGAGCCAGAATCCGGACTGGGCCTACCTGGTTACGGCAGACGGAATTTATCGGCGGCAACTTTCAAGCACGATAGACGAACCTTCGAGCAAGCTTTGCAGTGAATTCAGACTCTTTCCCAATTATCCTAATCCGTTCAACTCCGGAACGGCGATTCGTTTCGATTTGCTTATCGCAACGGATGTTGAGATCCGGATTTATGACTTACGCGGAACATTAGTTCAAACCATCCGGAAGAAGCATCTGACTCCGGGCACACATACCGTCCAATGGAATGCCGGTAATTTGTCATCCGGTATCTATTTTTATCAGGTTCATAGCGATCAGGCGATTCTCACCCGGAAATGTCTGCTGATTAAATAAGTCAGTCATCCGCTCAACGTAATCTGAATTAATTCCTGACAAAGACCATGTTTTTTCTTGACAAGGCTGGGTATTGTTCTTTAAAATTAAGCCATAATATTTTTAACTATGAAGATAGAAAACAGTAAAATTTGTAGTATTAATCTGGCGGAAAAATTCCCAGCCGCTGAAGATTTATTACACGATTTCCGACCGCGCCCGCGGTATCCATTTTAATTCAAAGGAGTCAAAACCATGGAAAAAATCAAAATCGCCATTATTGGCGCAGGTAATATTGGTAAAGCAATTGCCAACGGATTGGTCGCATCCGGCCGATTTCCGGCGGAAGAAATTATCCTGACCCGCCGAAGAATCCATTTGCTCGATGATTTAAAAAAGCAGGGTTTTGTCATCGAAAAAGACAACCGCAAAGCTGTCAGCCAGTCGAAAGTCATCATCATCGCCGTCGAGCCGCAACAGGTCAACGCCGTTGTCGCCGAAATTGCTCCCGAATTGAAACCCGACCGGCACATTGTAATCTCCGTTGTGACCGGTATTGGCACGGCTCAGATAGTCAAACAGGTCGGCGCCGGGATTGCCGTCGTGCGCGCTATGCCGAATACCGCGATCGCCGTGCGTGAATCGATGACCTGCCTGGCGTCCGACACCGCCAGGGAAACCGACATCGCCGTCGCCAAATCAATTTTCGATACAGTCGGAAAATCGGTGGTGATTGACGAAGAGGAGATGATTGCCGCAACGGCTTTGGGCGCCTGCGGAATCGCCTTTTTCCTGCGGGCGATCAGAGCGGCTTCGCAGGGTGGAATTGAGATCGGTTTTCATTCGCAGGACGCGATTGCGATTGCCGCTCAAACTGCGCGGGGCGCGGCGTCTCTTTTACTGACTAATGAAAATCATCCCGAATATGAAATTGATCGCGTCACGACACCGCGCGGCTGCACGATCGCCGGTTTAAATCAGATGGAACACGAAGGCTTCAGTTCGGCAATGATCAAAGGTATCACAGTATCAGCCGAGCGCGCCGCCAAATTGTATAAAAACCCAAAAAACGAATAGTGACACTGCCCGAATAAATCGACAGCCAGGCCGGCTGGCATTTTGGTCAGATTTTAATCGGTAAATACTTGCCGTATAAATGTGATTTCCTCTGCGGTTAGCGGCTTTCCCGCACTGGCCAGATTTATCTCGACCTGAGCCTTATTGCGAAATCCGGGAATGACGGCCGCAACGACATCCTGATGCAGGACATATTGCAGAGCAAACCGCACAAGTGCCGGAGTGTCATTGCCGAAACGGGCGACGATTTGCGCCATCCTGGGACCTAATTTATGCAGATTCTCGGGCTTGTACCGATCGGAATTCCGGCGATGATCGCCTTCCGCAAAATCCGGTCGTTTATCGTATTTGTACTTATTCAGAAGCAGACCCTGTTCCAGAGGACTAAAGGCGATAAACGCCATCTGGTGTTCTTTGAGCAGGTTATAGACGGGAGTATTTTCCCGGATAAAATGATCTTGCAAAGCACTGGCAAAGCTTTGTAAAACGGTCGGCCGGACTTTCGGCACAACCCGTAGAAAATCGGCATCAGTATAGGCAGATTGCCCGATCACCCGCAATTTCCCTTCATCTTTGAGTTTGTTCATCATGGCAACGGCATCATCGAGATAGGCATCGTCGCGTCCGAAATCGGCGTTATGAAAGTAATAAATATCGACGAAATCGCGCTTTAAATTCACCAGCGATTGTTCCAGCTGATGACGGATATGCTGCGGTTCATAAGCGTGCCGAGCCGT
>JAZDEI010000291.1:0-6304 GCA_043808945.1 Fidelibacterota bacterium
AAAAAAATAACGTATAATACCGCGCTTTTTAAAGCCTTCAAAACGATACCAACCATCGGTTTGAAATGTGATGTCGTGATTAACTCATTAATGGAGGGTTTATGCGAAATGGAGAAAATCAAGTACGGCTATGGACCCCACTTAATGCTGGATTTGAGTGATTGTGATCCGGCGGTTTTAAACAGTCTCGAAGCTTGCTTCAAATTATTAAACGAACTCCCCCCCAAAATAGGCATGACCAAAATTACCCAACCTTATGTGTTCCGGTACGAAGGTCGTTTTCCGGGCGACGAAGGTATTACGGGAGTTGTGATCATCGCTGAAAGTCATATTTCTCTGCACACTTATCCTGAGAAGAAATTCGTGTTCGTCGATTTATTTTCCTGCAAACCGTTCGACGTCGATATGGCGCGGAATTACATAATCGACCATTTTAAATGTCGCTCTCCGAAATGGCACCTGAAGGAGCGCGGCGAAGATTTCCCGCAACATCCTTAGTCTGACATAAACTATGCCGACTACCTTTTCACCCGGAGCATTTGGCGCGCTCGAGCCGGATTATTCGCGGTACTCGTCATCGCGGATTGCGATATTACCAATTCCCTACGACGATACGTCGACCTGGCAAAAAGGCGCCGATCGCGGCCCGGCCGCTCTGCTGGCCGCTTCCGCCAACATGGAACTCTACGACATCGAGACCGATTCGGAGGTTTACCGGCAGGGCATCACCACGCTGCCGCCCGTCGATTGCCCGCAGAAACCTGAAGATTTAGCGCACCTGGTCGCTGAAAATACCGGCCAAATGCTGAATGACGGCAAATTTGTGATTGGTGTCGGCGGCGAGCATTCTATCTCGATCGGGTTGGTGCAGGCGCATGCCAAACATTTTCCGAATCTGTCGGTGTTGCAGTTGGACGCGCACTCCGACCTGCGCGACGAGTACGAACACAGCCACTACAATCACGCCTGTGTCATGGCCCGTATCCGCGAAATCTGCCCGATAATGCAGGTCGGCATTCGCAGCCTGGATGTTAGTGAATTGCCGCGACTCGACAAGTCGCGGGTCGTTTTCGCACACGAATTCCGCAATTCTCCGGAAGTTTTTGATAAGATCATCACCAATCTGACCGACAATGTTTATCTCACCGTCGATCTGGATGTCTTCGATCCGGCGGTTATGCCGTCCACCGGAACACCCGAGCCGGGTGGCCTTTTATGGTATGATGTTATCAATGTCATTGCCCATGTGATTCAGAAGAAGCGGATCATCGGCATGGATATCAATGAACTGAAGCCCAATCCGTCTGATAAAGCCCCGGATTTTCTGGCGGCCAAACTTATTTACCGAACCTTAAGTATGATTTACGCAAAGGAGCCCCAAAAATGAAAAAGAACGATTATCTCAAAAAGGTGGTCGAACATATCGATATAAAATCATTCGATGCCCGCCCGATTCTGAAAGCGTACAATGAAATGGCTTTCCAGGCACGCAATCTGGCGGTCGCCGCCGATATTTACGACCGGATGCTGAAAGATGAAAAGTGCAAGGTCATCCTGACCTTAGCCGGTTCGCTTTTCAGCGCCGGACTGAAGGACGTCGTGGCCGACATGGTCGAAAACAACATGGTTGACGCCATCGTTTCGACCGGCGCCCTGATGGTCGATCAGGATTTCTTCGAAGCCCTCGGCTTTAAACATTACACCGGCACGCCCTTCAGCGACGACGGCGAGCTGCGCGACCTGGCCATCGACCGCATTTACGATACTTACATCGACGAAGACGAACTGCGTGTCTGCGATATGACCGTCGCCGAAATCGCCAATTCTCTGCCGCCGCGTCCCTTCTCCTCGCGCGAATTCATCTGGGAAATGGGCAAATATCTCGACAAAGTTGGCATCAAAACCGATAAATCCATCATCTATTCGGCTTACCAAAAAGGCGTCCCGATTTTCGTCCCGGCCTTCTCCGACTGTTCGGCCGGCTTCGGGCTGATCCATCATCAGTGGAATCGCAAAGGCGACATGGTGACGCTCGATTCCGCCCGCGATTTTCTCGAACTGACCAAAGTCAAGATCGCCGCGGAAGAAACCGGCATTCTGATGATCGGCGGCGGCGTTCCCAAGAATTTCACCCAGGATGTGGTCGTGGCTACCGACGTTCTGGATGTTGAAAAACCGATGCACAAATACGCCGTGCAGCTGACCGTAGCCGACGAACGCGACGGCGGCCTGTCCGGCTCGACCCTCAAAGAAGCCAGTTCGTGGGGCAAAGTCGACACTAAGTACGAACAGATGGTTTACGGCGAAGCCACGCTGACGATGCCGCTTTTAGTCAGTTACGCCTATCATCAGGGTAACTGGAAAAAGCGCCCGGAAGCCCGTTTCAGCGATCTGTTCGTCTAATTCATAATAAGAAATAATCTGTCTGAATCCCGAAACCTCGGGATGAGTTATTAATTTCTTACCGTTCAGGAATGGAGATTTCAGGTCAATTTTTAGCAGCCGCAGGCGTTTTTCGTCCTTTTTGCGCTTCAAAAAGGACAAATGCTATTTCAGCCTTATTTCAATCAGGTTAATCTTTCCATCGACCGCCGAAACCAACAATTCATAAACATTCAGCGGTACGACGTCGTTCACCGCCGCCCAGCCGATCCGGTAATGCCAGAGGATTGCGCCGGTCTTTGCATCGAGAGCATGCACGAATCCATTCTTATCACCGAAGAATAATCGTCCGTTGCATTCCACCGGCCGGGATGGGTCGATTTCATAACCGTACCCAGCGGAAATAGCCCAGCGATAAGTTGGTACATCTGTCAGGGATTCGAGTGCAATGACCGTATCTTGCATGGTTTTGGCAAAAATCGTTCGCCCGTCGTTAGAGATGCCGTGCGATTCGCGCACTTTATAGCGGTTCGAACGCCAGAGCGTTTTACCGCTGTCCGCCTGAATACAGGACATATAGCGGTCCGGCGCTACAATGTAGATTTTATCCTGATAAGCCACCGGATAACAGGCCGCCGGTGAAAGGTTGATCTGCGAGGAACCATCGCGCCATTCCCAGGCGATTTTACCGGTTGAGGCTTTCAGAGCATACAACCGATTGGCCCAGGTGCCGAAAATCAGCCGGCCGTTATGTAAGAGCGGCTGGGTTTCGACTAATCCGCAAATTCCGTCGGTTCGCCAAATGATCTTTCCTGTTTTCAGGTCGATAGCACGGAAAATACCATCGGCGCCACCGACATATACTACTTCTTTCGCAATCGTCGGCGTACTCAGAACGGGCGCATTGCATTTCATCCGCCAGAGCGGCGAGCCGGTTTTAGTCGATAAGCAGTAGATCGACGAATCGCAGGCCGTCAGGACAGCACGGTCGCCGGCGATGACAGCCGTTCCCAACAGCGGCGCATTTGTCTCAAAGCGCCATAATTGTTTGCCGTCCTTGATCGACAATGCATAGCAACTTCCGTCCTTCGTACCAATTACGACAATATTGCCATCGGTCACCGGAGCCGCCGTCACGGTCGCGCCGGTATCGAAAGTCCACTTCACCTTGACGAAAGGATAATTATCATTCTGACTGAAATCCGGCTGACATTTCGCGACATTCGTGAATTGATACGGGTGATTTTGCAGCGGGATTGTCACCCAAACCGGTCCGGTCGTTCCGGCGGTCGAGCGTTCGCGGAAATACATTGAATCGTTGCTGACCTCAACGAGCGTATACCCGCTACTCGTGGATTTGGCGCGCAAGGTTGAACGGCTCATGATTTGCGGCAGGCCGTTAGCATCAGTATTTCCGTTAGAATGGCCATGCCCACAGAGCAGTGCCTGGACATTGAAACCATCGACCAACTTGAAAAACTCGAAGTAATTACTGACGGAATTATCCAGCGGATAGTGCGTAATAAAAACGAGACGCTGGTTTTTATCGGATAATGTCTTAAGGGTTTCGTCGAGCCAGTTCAACTCTTCACGGGCTATGTAGCCGTCGCCCATTTTCAGGAGCGGGCCCTGGTGAAAACCGATGAAACGCAGGCCTTGAAATTCAAAATCGAAATGATCCGGGCCGAACACTTTCCGGAATTGTTCGCCGCCGGAGTCGGTCCACTTCAGGTCGTGATTGCCGGGAATTATATGAAACGGACAATTCAACCCGGCCAGGATTGACTGCGCCAGGTTCAGATTTCCATTAAAATCCTGCTCGGTGACGTCGCCGGAAATTATCACAAATTGCACTTCCGGTAGCGTATTGACATCCGCCACAGCCAGTCGCAAATCTACCGCGCCAGTCGTGGAGCCGACATGTGTATCGGAAAACCAGGCGAATTTTATTTCGGCCGAGGCGGCGCCCGCCAGCCCGGTTACAATTAAAAAAAGAAAAACGATTTTTTTCAATCTCAGTATCATAACGAACAACTCTCACAATTTTGCCTGAACGTATTAAAACAAACCGAAAAATGCAATTCACAAATTCAACAGCGTTTGTTAAATTCAACCGGCATTAATTAAGACATAGTTAATTGAGGACTTTCATGGCAAACACCAAATCGGTATTTAAGGCATATTTAGACCTGACGCGGGCCCATTTTGCGCCGGTCTGGCCGCTGTTTTTCGTCTCGGGCGTTGTGCTGGCCTTTCAAAATTACGGCGGATTCTCCTGGAGTCTTTTAATTCTGACCGCCCTGATCGGATTATTCGGCTTCGAAACCGGCATGGTCTGGAACGACATTCTCGACCATAAAATCGACGAAAAAGACGTCGAACGCGATAAACTGACCCGCTACTGGCGGCCGTTCGGCGAGCGACCGATCCCATCCGGGCTCATCAAGTTCCGCAGCGCGCTCATTTTCAACGGCGTCCTGTGTGTAATTACGATTATCCTGATTGCCTTTTTACCTTCACCGAACCGCTGGTATGTCTATCTGTTCATGCCGGTCACTTACGGGCTGGAATCATTCTACAATATCAAGAAACGGCACGAGCGATTTCCGTGGGCACAGATTTTCGGGCGGATGGACTTCGCGCTTTTCCCGGTCGTCGGCTATTTAGTGCATGGCCAATTCGACCAGACTTGTTTGCTCTATTTCCTGTTCTTCTATCCGTTCGCGCTGGCACACCTGGGCGTCAATGACCTGGCGGATATTAAAAACGACGAAGCCCGGCAGGTGAACACCATCACCACGCTTTATGGCATCAAAGGCACGCTCTGGTGGAATGCAGGTTTTACGCTGCTGCATTTCGTAACAGCCGTTCTCTTTCTTGGTAATCTGGGTTCTATTGCTCACATTGGTTTCGCGCTCGGGTTTGGTCTTCTGATTGTCGCCAATGTGATTATGCTGATGAAGAAAACGCCGGTATCGGCTTTGCAAGCCTTGCCACTTTTTCATGCCACGCTGTTCGTTTATATCATTTCAATCTATCTTGATGTAGCTTTTTAAAAGAAAGAAACTCACCACAGAGGTCAAGGAGAGCACGGAGATTATTGAATAAGAATTCAAAAATAAATTTCTAAAGTGAAAAAAATACTCTGCGATCTCTGTGTTCTCCGTAGTGAAATAATTAAATGGAGGAAAATATGCGAAGACTAATGCTTTTTACAGTTTGTGTGATTCTGCTGGCCGGGTTGAGCACCTGCCAGCGCGATTTGTCTGAATATGATAAACTGCTCGAACCGCAGATCAGCGTCAAACCCGATCAGAATATGCTGGTCATCGAATCCAAAGGCGATCCGAATGTGGCTGGCATGGTCGCCATGAAGGACATGTTTAAAAGATTTTATGCCCTGAAAAAGCACCATAAGAATATCCGACCGGCCGCGCCGCGCGCCCGCTGGTTCGGCCAGTTCGATCAGTCTAAAAGTGAATGGACCGGACTGTGGGCTTTGCCGCTTCCGGAAGATGTTAAAACACTGACGGAATTGAAGGAAATCCCGGCCGGCCTGAAGATCGAGGTCTGGCGATACGGCGCCGTGGCGGAAATCCTGCACGTTGGCCCGTACAGCACCGAGCCGCCAACCATTCAGAAACTGATGGATTACATCACGGCCAACGGCTATACCATCATCGGCCCGCACGAGGAAGAATACCTCCAGGGCCCCGGTATGTTCGGTAAAGGCAATCCCGACAAGTACAAGACCATCATCCGCTATCAGGTCGCGAAAAATATGTAGCGTAGGGACACGGCATGCCGTGTCCGGGTTAGGATGGAATTATGATTGTAGGGGCAATTCATGAATTGCCCCTACAGTGATTCATCAGCGTATTCATTGAAAAATTTTGTCCAGTATTGTTTCTTTTCGTCAACT
>JAZDEI010000292.1:0-35026 GCA_043808945.1 Fidelibacterota bacterium
CGGCGGCTTTGAATTCCCGGTCACGATAGAGTGTCAGGGCTTTATTATGCAGTTCGAGCAGCTTTTCGGCTTCGGGCGTCAGGTCGGCGTTGGCACTAATGACATTGTAAATCGCGAGCGGTTTTTCACGTCCTTTTACCCGAATCAGATCCAGTTCACGGCAGATAAAGCTCGTCTTGATCAATTCGTAAGTCGATTCGGAAATGATGTTCTGCGTGCCGTAGAGTTTATTGACGCCTTCCAGCCGGGCTGAGAGGTTGACCGTATCGCCAATAGCAGTGTAATCCATACGGTTCGACGAACCGATATTGCCGACGACAAAATTACCGCTGTTGATACCGAGCCGTGTGATCAGCGGAATGGATTGATTCTTGGCTTCAATCGTCAGCGCGGACAGTTTTTTAAAGCCCAGCGCGGCGTTGCAGGCCATTGCGGCATGTTCGGCGGTTTCCAGCGGCGCGCCGAAAATCGCCATGATGCCGTCGCCGGTATATTTATCGAGCATGCCGTTATTCTCGAAGATTATCTGTTCGACTTTCGTGAAGTACTGATTCAGGAAACCGACGATTTCGGGCGGCGTAAAGAGTTCCGAGATGCCGGTGAAGCCCTGCAGATCGGAAAACATCACAGTAGCGATGATCTCCTTGCCACCCATTTCGAGCCGTTCCGGATTCTTGGTCAGGTTTTCGACTACGGCCGGATGCAGATAGCGGTTGAAAACCTTTTTAATCATCTTCTTCTCGCGTCCTTCCGTCAGATAATTGATCAGTAGGACGACGAGGATGCTGAGAATGAATGCGATTTCCGTGATGACGACCGGTATGAACATTTTCACCTGCCGGAAGGCCATTACCGTCACGATCAGGGGAATGATTAATAAGATCAGCGAAATGACAGCGGACTGCCAGATGTTCCATTTTTGCCAGAGAAACGCCAACAACCACACGAGTATAAAAGCGATCCCCAGCCAGGCGATAAACGGGAAATCGGAGACAAAATCGCCGCGTACAATGTTTGAAAATATCGTGGCGTAGACCTCCACTCCCGGGTAAGGTTCGACCGGTGAATAGGGCGTAGTCTTCAAATCCAGTAAACCGGCCGCCGTCGCCCCGATAAAAACCGCCTTGTCACGAAATACTGCCGGATCGATGTCCGGTTTTTGCCCGTTCTGCGTCTGCATATACGAATTCAGCAACTGCGCGAAAGAAACGTAACGAAAAGTATGTTCCGGCCCGCCCGGTCCATACCAGTAAATATCGAAGAATCCGTCCGGTCTGACGGGAATCCGGCGTTCCCCTGCGATTATTTCGTGTTTAAGCGAGTCGAATCCGATCACCGCA
This sequence comes from Fidelibacterota bacterium, assembly GCA_043808945.1. GTDB lineage: Bacteria > Fidelibacterota > UBA2242 > UBA2242 > UBA2242 > JAGNGI01. Next base: position 1,341 of record JAZDEI010000292.1, read on the forward strand.
ACGCTGTCATAAATCAGTTCGGCGGTGAATGCCATATACGGCACGATTTGATCCTGCTTGGCGAACAGCAGGGGAATTTGACGGCAGATTCCGTCATTATCGGTGAAGAAATTGACAACACCGGGATAGGCCATCGCTTTTTGAAAGCGGGCAATCGGTACGGTGATGTTCGGGTAATTCCGCACGATTTCCGTTGGAATATCGTAGACGAAATCCCGGCTGAAATGCGAGATCAACTCCTCACCGCCGAGGCGGGTCGAATCCTCCATCTGGGTTGCCAGGACAACATTCCCGCTCATCCGCATTTCACGAGTAAAGGCCGAGTCGGCATATTCAGCCTGGACATTCACCCGGTCGATATCCGGCGACGAGAAAATAATATCATAGAGGATGACTTTCGCGCCGCAGGTTTTCAGATATTGGGTCGCAATTCCATAAATATCGCGCGGCCAGGGCCAGAGCGTCTGAAAATTGTTCTGAAAATAGTCGAGACTGTTTTGATCGATCGCAATGATAACCGATTCCGGCGGATGTTGTTCCGGTTGGAAATCGCGGTACAAAATATCCTGTACCTGGTTTTCCCAGCGCCGGATCAGGTTATTATTATAGAGCACACCGGTAATCAGGATTATTCCGACGGCGATCCCGAGCGCAATCAGCAGTTTTTTTGTGTTAATACTCACCGCTCATCTCCTTCATTAAACGGTTTCAATGCGCTGAAAGAACTTCCCACTCAAAGCCCCAATCCCATTTATCGTAATAGAGATTGCCACCTTCCCATTCGACTTCGCCACGCTGGGAATCGACGGTTTCACTGCGCGGGTAAATCTTCGCAGGATAGAAATCGGCAGAAATACCGTCGTTGAATATCAGGCGGTAACTGTCCATCCCGTTCAGATAGAACCATTTCAGCGGTTCGTCGTCGGTTTTGCGCAAACCATAGGTCACGTCCATCGGAACCCAACCGTAAGGTGCGAAGTAAATCTCGCCCCAATCGTGCATGCTGTTACTCGGCGGTTGAAATTCCCAACCCGATTGCCAGCGCGCCGGGATGCCGTTCATGCGGCAGAGCGTGATAAAGGTCAGGGTCATCATCCCGCAATCGCCATGCAGGTTATTCACGACGTAATGCGGAATATTGTAAAAGGTCGAATACTCGCGGGCCGACGCCCAGGGAACATTCGTATCGATCCATTCGAAGAGTTTCTGCGCAATGCGGTAAGGATTGGCCTCACTTCCGACGATCTGGTGGGAGAGTTGACGCATTTCATCGGTAAAAACAATGTGCGGCGGTTCTTCCTGCAGAAAAGGTTGCAATTCAGGTGTCGGGGCCACAGCCATGACATTTTCAGCGACGATCGCTGTATACGAGCCAAAGACTTCGTAGGTATACTCAACCGAAAAACGAATAGTTGAATCATTGACGGCCGGTTTTTCAAAATAAATCGTGCGCTGAAGGGTCTGATCCGTATTTGCCAGGATATAATTCGGTGGGTCGGTCTTTGAAATCTTTATATTAATCTGGCGATTGGTGATTTCGCGCGGAAACGGAATCCAGCAACGGATGATTTTCCCGTCAGGCACGACGTTTGGATTGACTGCGACACTCTGGACGATTTTCATTCTGACCGGCAGAACAGTGTTTTTCCGCGTGTTAGCGACGGCGTCTATCACTTTCCGGCAGTGCGCGTCCAGATCGAGGCCAACTTCTTCCTCAGTACCGGCGGATTTGAGCGAGTCGGCTTTCTGTTTAATAGCCTTCGCGGCTTTGTCGAGACGGAAAAGATTGGGTGCGGCCGCACCGAAATACATCTTTTGCCCGTCGATCAACATATATTCCAAAGAATTCTCGGATTCCCAACGGTTCAGATCGGACTTAGTCACTTCCGGGATATATTTTTTTATATATTCAATAACCTCAGCTTCGCTCCTGTCAAAATCGAGCCGGATGCGATTCATTCGCTCCAGTTCAAATTCCAGTTGGCGTTTTTCGATAGCGCTGAGTGACTTGTTCCGGCAAAGTTTGCGCTTAACGATTTTTTCCGCTATGCTGAACTCACCTTTTTCGATCAGTGTCCGGTATTCGTTTCCGGCACAATCCGACCAAATAATCAGGAAAAGGCCTGCGAGAAGCAACCCGCCCAGCCGGGTGATATTTCTCCTCATAATCTTGACTCCCTATTAAATATTCGCATTTGGCTGAAAATTAGAACAAAGATAATTCCTTGTCCAGAACTATTTGCAAATCGGACAAAATAATTTCATGCGAAATGTTTTTTAAATCGCCGCCGTACTCTAAATTTGAGCGCTTTCGTTATGATTTCAGACTCAGTAATAAACAGAGGCAGTCATGCATAGGATAGTTCAGCATCCGATTCTGACGATTCCAGCCGACCGGCAATTGGTAAAATTCACATTCAATGATACAATCTTAGAAGGATATGAAGGCGAAGCCGTCTCCTCGGCGCTGATCGCGCAAGGCTACCAGGAATTCGCCATTCATCGTAAGGGCGACACGCCGCAAGGTCTGTTCTGCGCCAATGGTCAGTGTTCGCACTGTACATTAATTATCGACGGTTTACCGCAAAAGTCCTGCGTAACGCCGTTAAAATCGGGCATGCGGGTTAAAACCTTGCGCTACATTCCGGAAATTCCCGTTGACACCCGGCCGCTTGGCCGTCATTCGAAAAATGAAATGACCTGCGACGTATTGGTAGTCGGCGGCGGCCCTTCCGGTTTGACAGCCGCGCTTGAACTCGCAAAATTGAATTTCAACGTCATACTGGTTGACGACAAGGAAAAGTTAGGCGGCAAGCTTCTGCTCCAGACCCATAAGTTTTTCGGCTCAATCGAAGATTGCTACGCCGGCACACGCGGGATTGACATCGCCACACAACTCGAACAGGAATTGCGGGTCTGTACCAATGTCCGGATTTTCACTAATACGACCGTTGCGGCAATTTTCAAAGATCAGAAAGCCGGATTGTTCATTAATAACCGAAATTACGCCGTCATTGCTTTCGGCGGATTGATCGTTTCGCCGGGTGCCCGCGAAAAGTCGCTGATCTTCAGCGGCAACCATTTGCCGGGTGTTTTCGGGGCAGGCGCCTTCCAGACGCTCGTGAACCGGGATTTGGTGAAAGCCAGCCAGCGGGTATTCATTATAGGAAGCGGCAATGTCGGCCTGATCGCGGCGTACCACGCCTTGCAGACCGGAATCGCGGCGGTCGGCATTTGCGATATTCTCGATAAAGTCTCCGGCTATAAAGTCCATGCCGATAAAATTCAGCGTATGGGCGTTCCGATCTATTTGAAACACACGGTGATCGCGGCGGAAGGCAATGGCAAAGTCGAAAGAGTGACAATTGCGGCGGTTGACGACAATTTTCAGCCATTGCTGATAACCGCAAAAACTTTCGATGTCGATACCTTGCTGATCGCAGTAGGATTGTCGCCGGTCGATGAATTCTACGAGATTGCCGCCAATTTTGGTTTCAAGGTCATCAAGGCCGGTGACGCGGATGAGATTGCCGAAGCCTCGTCGGCCATGTTCGGCGGCCGGATCGCGGCTCTAAATATGGCGAACCTGCTTGGTAAAAAAGTGACAATCGACGCAGCTTATACTCAAAAAGCGGAAATCCTGAAAAGCAAACCGGGACACATTTTCCCGGCGGTGCCCGTTAAACTTGACGGAAAATTCCAGCCGATCATCCGTTGTACCGAAGAAATTCCCTGCAATCCGTGTGCCTCCGTCTGCCCGGTCGATGCCATTCGCCTGCAAGGTGAGCGCGACGACCTGATGGATCTTCCCTTTTATCAGGGTGGCTGTACCGGTTGCATGCAATGCGTCCTGATCTGCCCGGGGTTGGCGATCACCTTAGCCCGTAATATCGACGATAAATCGGCGGAAGTCGTCTTACCACATGAATATCTGCCGGCTTTTAAAGTCGGCGACCGGATCGCATTGACCGGGATTTCCGGTGAATTTCTGGAAGAGGGCGAAGTGCTGAAGATTCGTTACGTGAAAAAATTCAAAACACATTTAGTCCATGTTAAGACATCGGTGAAGAACGGCGCTTTCGTCGCCGGAATCCAGGTTCGACCGGGCAACGTCAGTCGAGCTATACAACCAGCCCAATTTGAATATTTACCGGATGACGGAATAGTGTGCCATTGCGAACTCGTAACGGTTAAAGAAATCCGGGATTTTATTCGTGAGCATGATATCCGCGACGTCAATCAGCTGAAATTAGCGCGGGTCGGCATGGGTGCCTGCGGCGGGAAAAATTGTTCGATGCTCCTTCCGCGATTATTCAAAGAAGCCGGAATCGATTGGCAAACAGTCGCGCCCGGTTCCAAACGCCCGCTCAGTATCGAAGTACCAATGTTTGCAATCGCTAACGAAGAGGACAATGCTTAGATGAGAACGTACGACGTTGCCATAATTGGCGCTGGCAGTATCGGGACTCCGCTCAGTTATTATCTGGCGAGGAGCGGATTGCGGATTTTGGTACTGGAAGAATTGGCCTCGGTCGGTCGTGGTCAAAACCGGGCTGCGATCGGCGGTATCCGCGCCACTCATTCCGATCCGGCCAAGGCTAAAATCTGCCAGCGAACCATTGAAATCATCAGCCGCATGAAAGCCGAACACGGTATCGAAGTCGATTGGATCGCCGGCGGCTACCTCTACCCTGTTTACGATGAAAAAAATGAGATCGTCTTTAAAAAACTGATCGAATTCCAGAAGTCGGTGGGGCTTAGAATTAACTGGATCGATCCGGCGGAGATTGAAAAACTGGTTCCCGGTATTAATCCCACCGGTCTGCGCGGCGGATCATACTCGGCCGAAGACGGTTCGGCTTCCCCTCTGAAAGTGGTCGACGCCTATTACCAGCTGGCAAGACGTCTCGGCGTCGAATTCAAATTTCTGGAACCGGTGACCGGCTTTAAAATCGATAACGGTAAAATCACGACAATCGTGACCAACCGAGATACTTACGCCTGCCGCTGGATTGTCAATGCGGCCGGAGGAAATGCACGCCAGATCGGAAGTCTGATAGGCCTGGAATTACCGGTCTTCCCGGATTGCCACGAAGGCGGTATCACCGAACCGGTGCGGCGTTTCTTCGAACCGATGGTGGTCGATGTCCGGCCGGACAGCGAATCGAGCAATTATTATTTTTACCAGAATATCGAAGGTCAGGTGGTTTTCTGCATCACTCCCGAGCCGCGAATTGTCGGCACCGATTGCGACAATACGTCGGTATTCCTGCCGTTGGTCACGAAACGGATGCTGGGATTGTATCCGCGCCTGAGACATTTGCGTGTGCGGCGTACCTGGCGCGGACTCTATCCAATGACACCGGACGGTTTTCCGATCGTCGGTTTTACCCGTGAATTCAGAAATCTATTCCTGGCAATCGGCATGTGCGGGCAAGGCTTCATGATTGGTCCCGGGCTGGGTGAAATCATCGCCGAAATATTGACGAACGACCGCCATCCATATCATGAGATTCTCAGCCAGTTAAGTCTCTACCGCAACTTCGCCGGACAGGAACTGTTGAAATAATTTATTCGGAGCTTCTATGACGATAGCTATTTCAAAACGGGCCCAGGCTATAAAACCTTCACCGACGATGTCGGTCTCGGCCATGGCCAAGAAAATGTCAGCCGAAGGTTTTTCGATCATCAATTTCGGCGTTGGTGAACCTGATTTCGACACGCCCGAATATATCAAACAGGCTGCCCGCCAGGCGATTGACGATAATTTCACGCGCTATACGATTTCGGCGGGTATCCTGGAATTGCGGCAGGCGATCGCCGCCAAACTAAAACGTGATAATGAAATTGACTATTCACCCGAGGAAATTATGGTTTCGCCTGGCGGTAAAGCCGCCATAATCAGCGTCCTCACCGCTATCTGTAATCCGGGTGATGAAATCCTGATCCCGGTGCCATATTGGGTCAGCTATCCTTCTCAGGTTGAAATGCTGGACGGTATCCCGGTGTTCATGCCAACCGATGAATCGACCAATTTCAAAATCACAGCCGATCAATTGGAATCTGTGCTGGCCGGGCTTTCCAAACCGAAGGCGTTGATCCTTAATTCGCCAAATAATCCGACCGGCGCAGTCTATTCCCGCGCTGAATTGGCTGCACTCGGAAAGATTTGCCTGAAATATAATCTGGCGATTATCTCGGATGAAATCTATGAGAAGTTAGTATACGGCGGTGTCCGGCATTATTCGATCGCGCAGATCTCTCCTGAACTCCGTGAAATCACAGTCGTCATCAACGGCGTTTCCAAAGCCTATGCCATGACTGGTTGGCGACTCGGTTATGCTGCCGGACCGCGCGAAGTCATTAAACGGGCTATTTCAATTCAAGAACACACCGTATCCTGTGTCAACTCGATTACTCAGAAAGCGGCCGTCGCCGCACTGAACGGTGACGATGGCAGTATTGAATCTATGCGCTGTGAATTCGAGAAACGCCGCGATTTTTTGGTTCGGGAATTAACGACGATTCCGTTGATCGATTGCCCCATGCCGGACGGTGCTTTTTATGCCTTTCCGAACGTTGCCCGCTACATTCACGAGAACAATGCCGGTATCTCCAATTCGGTAGAATTATGTGAGTATTTATTGAAAAATTTTCATGTCGCTTTAGTGCCCGGATCGGCTTTCGGTCGGGATGACTGTATCCGCTTTTCTTACGCCAGCAGTATGGCCAATATCATCGAAGGCGTCAGGCGGTTTAATGCTGGCCTGAAAACTTTGCGTTAAATTGCGTTTCAGCGTCGAACGACGGCGATTTTACCGGTGATGGTGTCGCCGTCCAAAGTATACGCCACAAAAATATAGACTCCGCTACTGACCAATTTTCCCTTTTCGTTACGCCCGTCCCAGAAAGCCTGTTGACCGACAACTTCGCCGTCACTGGCTTTTAAATGCCGGACGAGAGTACCGTCCAGTAACATGATCTTAACTTCCGAATTCTGCAAGAGGCCATCGATCGTGACAGGATTATCAGCCGGAATAATGAACGGCGACGGAAATGCCAGCGGCTCTTTGTATTTCTTGCCATAATAGGCGAAAGGCGATTTGTAGACTGAAATGCCTTTGGTAGTGGCGATATATACCAATCCTTCCGGCGTATCAAAGGCGATATCCAAAATGTTGTTACTTAATATTTCTGAATTGTCTGTCGTAAAGCCCTCGACATCATTCAGCCAGATGCCATTATAAGTAAACACTTTTACTCCCGCATTGATCGTCGAAATCCATTTATTGTTCATCCCGTCAACTTTAATACGGCACTCTTTGGCGAAGGAAATGTTCGACAACTGTGATGAATTGATTTCCGAGAAGATATTTGTCGGGAAATTGTCCGAAACCGTAGCGCGCTGGATGCCGCCGGCAGTCATTATCCAGAGTTCATTTTCCAGGTCGAACGCCAGGGCAAAAACCGAATTACTGGCTAAACCATGGCTGGTCGTAACCCAGTACCATTTGTCATCGGATTTATCGAAAAGTGTATTGTTGTAATCCAGCACTGCGATGCCGCCATTGGAGACCGGAGAATCGGTGTGAGGTTCGGAGCTAAACCAGACGCGCCCGGCCGGATCGAAGACAATCGACGTTACCAGATAGTTCAGATAATGCCCTGATTCGGTGCCGCTGAAATGAGCCCAGCGATTATCGGGAGTCAGGACAGCGATGCAGCTGTCGTTCTGCGAAAATTGATTGGCGATCCAGATATTTTTGTTATTATCCAACGTCATGTAACCAACCGCGAGATAATTATCACCTCCGCCATAGCCGGCTGAAGCGGTCAATTTGCCATCCGTCGTATCATAAACAGTATAATTGTTCAAATCATCCGGATTGAATCTCAGCAGGCCGCCGCCCCGCAAACCGGCCAGAAATGACCCGAAAAGCGAAGCATAATATTCGTCCTCTCGCTTAAGCAAAGTATATATCCGATTCAGATCTGGTAAAGTATACGCAATTGTATCACTGACTAAATAATTCCAGTCGGCCTGAGCGTGATCGCTGATATTTATAGTGTAGTAATCTTTAACGATATTGTACCAGCCGTTTTCAGTCTGGAAACTGATCCCGCGCGCGGACGCCGCGACCAATTTACCATCATCGCCAACATATAGCGACGTGTTGACATTGTCCAGAATCGTATTCGGAATAAATAATTTCTCGGTTCCCTGATCAATTTTAAGTAATCCCTTGTAATTAGTACCTCCCCAGACAATTCCGTCGCCATCAATTAAAATCCGGTTGACCGCAGTCTGACTTAAAGTTTGCCAGGTGTTATCTACATAGCGGAAAATACCACTGGTTGTAACGGCCATCAAATTACCGGATTGGTCGAGTATAATTTGTGCGATTGAACTGCCCGGGCCGCTGCCCAATTTGCTGGCAGTGCTTCCGTTAATCTGAAAAATGTCAGCTCCGTACGAACAAATTACAGCGTTATTGTATTCAATAACACCGGTAACGTTATCCTGCCCCGTCATGTTGATCCTGATCCAGTTGCTGGAATCCTTCAGATTGGCTGCCGATAAATTTGCACAAAACAATCCGACATCGGTTGCGACCCATAAGGTATCCCGGATTACTTTCAGGTTGTTGATCCGGGAAAATGTCATCGGGAAGTGTTCGTAGCGATCGCGGTAAGTATACTTATCATGATCGATTTTTAAATACGAAATACCTTGTTTGACATTAAACTGGTAAGCGACAAAGGCCAGATCCGAATCGAAAGTGATCGCTTCGATGGAAGTAAATTCATCACCAAACTGCTGGTCATTGAAGATCATCTCAATAGTATTTTTACTGGGATTCCAGACATTAATCACACCATTCGGAGCATTCATGCCCAGCCAGATACAACCCAAACTGTCCGGTGCGAGGCGTTGAATATCAGTATTTGAAAGCCCGTCACGCGGACCGAATACATTGAAATGTCCGGAAGTCTTATCGAATTCGACCAGGCCGCCGGGACTGGCGGCATAAATTGTATTTCCAATCTGAGACAATTCGAGTAAAGTCAGAGCCGAAGTATAGCTGTCCCATTCGCCAACAATGCTTTGCGGTCGGAGAATGACCGGAATCATAAACAGTAAAAGCAAGCTCCGCATGAGTTACTTAGTACCCTGTAAACGGATCGAGCGGATCAAATTCGTCATTTCGATCATGTTCAACGCGGCATCCCAACCCTTATTACCGGCTTTTGTGCCGGCTCGTTCCAAGGCCTGTTCGATATTTTCAGTCGTCAGCACACCAAAAATCACCGGCACATCCGAATCAATGGATAACCGGGCAATTCCTTTGGAAGCTTCATTGGCGACCATATCAAAATGCGGCGTTGCGCCGCGAATGACGGCCCCGAGACAAATTACACCATCGAATTGTCCGGAATTGGCGAGTTCGCGGGCGATCCGGGGAATTTCGAATGCGCCCGGCACCCAGTAAAGATGGATGTCGTTTTCATCCGCGCCGTGTCTTTTCAGGCAATCCAGCGCCCCGGAAAGCAATTCTTTTGTAATCATATCGTTGAAGCGGCTGGCAACGATCGCTACTTTCATTTTCTCGGCGGAAAGTACGCCTTCATGCAATTTAGTCATTTGACACCTGTTTATTTTTTAAGATTAAATGTCCCATTTTATCGCGCTTGGTCTTGAGATATTTTTCATTTTTCGGATTGGGCGGAATCTCGATCGAAATCCGCTCGACAATCTCAAGATTGAATCCCTGAAGTCCAATGATCTTTTTCGGATTGTTGGTCAACAGGCGCATTTTACGCACTCCCAGATCGGATAGAATCTGGGCGCCCATGCCGTAATCGCGCAGGTCAGCTAAAAAGCCCAGCTTGATGTTGGCTTCGACGGTATCCATACCTTCATCCTGCAATTTATAAGCGGAGATTTTATGCCGTAGTCCGATCCCGCGTCCCTCCTGTCGCAAATATAATACGACCCCGCGACCGGCCTTGGCGACGATTTCGAGGGCTTTATGAAGCTGGTCGCCGCAATCGCATCGCAGGGAACCGAAAACATCGCCGGTCAGGCATTCCGAATGAACACGCACCATTACCGGATCGTGTGTGCGGACATCACCCATGACCATTGCGACATGCTCCTTTTCGGTCAATTTATCGATATAAACGACAATCCTGAAAACACCGAATTGCGTCGGCAGATCGGCTTCACTCACCCGTTCGATGTAACGCTCGGTCTTGCGGCGATACTCGATCAGATCCTGTACGGTAATTATCTTGACGCCGTGCGCTTGTGCAATTTGTTCCAGAGTCTCACCGCGCGCCATTTCCCCGTTTTCATCCATAATTTCACACATGACGCTGACCGGAGTCAATCCCGCCATTCGGGCCAGATCGACCGAGGCTTCTGTATGACCGGCGCGCCGCAAAACGCCGCCCGATCGGGCAACGATGGGAAAAATATGTCCCGGCCGGCCGAAGTCTTCCGGTTTCGTGCGTGGATCGGCCAATGCGTTAATCGTTACTGCCCGGTCGTAAGCTGAAATACCCGTCGTGGTACCTTGCTTCAAGTCCACGCTGACCGTAAAGCGGGTATTGTGCAGAGCAGTGTTTTCCTGCACCATCAATTTCAGATCGAGCTCTTTAGCCCGCTCCTCGTTAAGTCCGGCACACAGCAGACCGCGGGCATATTTCGCCATGAAATTGACGGAAACCGGCGTGACTTTCTCGGCCGCCATGATAAAATCGCCCTCGTTTTCGCGATTCTCGTCATCGACGACGATCACGAAACGACCGTTTTTTATTTCGTCGATAGCGGCTTTTATCGAATCAAATCTCATTCAATCATCTCACTTTCCGTAGAATTGCTATTGGCTGAATCCCCAGTGTTTTACTCTTTCGAAGGTTAAAGGTTCTTTGGGCGGCCGGCCGACCATATTTTCGATGTATTTGGCAAGAATATCAACTTCAAGATTGACGTAATCACCGACTTTTTTCAGACCAAGATTAGTTCCGGACAGCGTCGCCGGGATCAATGCCACCTGCACTTCATTATTTTCGATTTCGGCGACTGTCAGACTAATGCCGTTAATGGTCAGCGAGCCTTTTACCACAATATAATTTTGAATCGAATCGGGAACCGCGATACGCAGAGTTCCGGCGGAGCCTTCGTGTTTCAGCGCAACGATCGGCGCCATCGCGTCCACATGTCCCTGCACAAAATGGCCGCCGAAACGACCATCGGCCGCCATAGCCCGTTCGAGATTGACACGGTCGTCGCGTCGTAAAATAGCCAGGGTTGTGCGGGAAAGAGTTTCGCTAACCGCTTGCGCTTCGAAAAAGTCTGTTCCGAACGTTTCGGCCGTCAGACAAACGCCATCGACGGCGATACTGTCGCCTTCCTGCAAATCGCTTAAAATTCTTTTAGCGGCGATCCTGAAGCGGCGGCCTTCGGCGTTATCGGTAATACCGCGAATTTCACCGATCTCTTCGATAATTCCGGTAAACATCAGGTCAATTTCCCCTGTAAGAGTACGTCGGCGCCCAATTGCTCGACCCGTTCCCATTCTACCGTGACGGCTTGGTCAAGCGATTTCATCAAACCGGACAGCGCCCGTAATCCTTCGCCCAGAATTTTTGGTGCGACGAAAATCTGTAATTCATCGACCAATCGCTGAGCGATCAGCGAGCCGGCGAGTTGACTGCCGCCTTCGCAGTAAATTGAAGTAATTCCGAATTCAGCCAATTTCCCGAGTGCGTCCGGTAATGCCAGCCAGCCGAATTCATCTTTTGGACTATTGATTATTTTTATATTGCCGGCCTGATACTGACGAATTTTTTCCGTCTTATCGTTACAATCCGTGACAATCACCGTCCGATGGCGGAATTCATCTGTCACTAACTGCATTCGCGGCGGCATATTCAGGGCTTCATCCAGCACGACCCGGTAGGGAATAAAACCGGAACGATCTTCCGGTAAAAGCGCCGGATCGTCTTTATAAATCGTGCCCATTCCAACCATCACGGCGTCATGCCTGAGGCGTTGATCCAAAACGAACCGGCGGGCTTCATTTCCCGTAATCCAGCGACTCTTTCCGGTGGCATCAGCGATAAATCCATCGATAGTCAGGGCTAATTTCAGTGTGATCCAGGGCCGCTTCTTTTCCATAAAAGTAAAGAATCCGCGATTGACCCGACGGGCTTCGTCTTCCAGAACTCCCACCTGAACTTTCAGCCCGGCGTCTTCCAGGATTTTAACGCCAGCCCCGCTAACACGCGGATTCGGATCGATTGTGCCGATGTAAACTTCGCGGATTCCAGCTTTGATGATGGCATCCACGCAAGGCGGCGTCTTGCCGTAGTAACAGCACGGTTCCAGGTTGACATAAAGAGCGGCGTTCCGGGCGGCTTCTCCGGCCTGCGCCAGCGCCATGACTTCGGCGTGAGGAGCACCGAAATGGACATGAAACCCCTCACCGACGACTATTCCGTCATCCACGATTAAAGCACCCACGACCGGATTAGGACTCGTAAAACCGCGCCCTTTTTCCGCCAGTTCCAGAGTTCGTTTCAGCCATTTTTCCGTTTGATTCATAAAAAAAACCCGATTGCGCTCGGGATTATTCATCTTCTTCCATCCGGACTTTTACCGTCGGTGTCTGGGTTTCACAGACTCGGCCCCGCTTTCAGCAGGACTCGCGGACTTTGACCGCCGGTCAGGATTTTCACCCTGCCCCGAAGACGCGAACGTAATTTATAATGCAATCAGCGTAGTTGCAAGACCCGGATATATGCCGGTCAATTTATGCCAGCAAATCGACTGTCAACAGACAAGTCATAAGCGCAAAGTCGATCAGCTGTTTGATCTCGACATATTCGTTGGCAACATGAAAGGCGTTATCGTCACCCGGACCCCAGCCGACCGCCGCGATGCCGTTCAGGCAAAGCGTTTTCGCGTACGTGCCGCCGCCCTGCCCGATCGCATGCGGTTCGAGATTGAGGTATTCTTTCGCGTTGGCCTTGATCATCGCAACCAGTTCGACATCCGGACTAATGGAATGCGGCTGATTTGTCGAAACCACATCAACCTTGAATTTTCCGTCCGGAACCCTGGCGATGCAATCCTGTAATTGTCCCAGCAGAATTTTTTCCGTCTGGCCAGGAACAGAGCGAATATCGATATAAATATAGCAGGTACCCGGAACGATATTGGAAGCCACGCCGCCGTGAATTTCTCCCAGATTGAGCGTCGGATGACCAAGCACCGGATGCACCTGGTAATTGAACTTTAATTTTTCGAGTTCGTTGACGAGTTTCGCCATCATGAAAACAGCGTTGACACCCTTTTCCGGGGTGGAACCGTGCGCCTGTTTGCCGATCGCAGTGATTTTGATAACCGTCCGACCTTTCTCGGCGACATCGATTTCCAGCATGTTGCCGCCAATGTCCGGCACGACTGCCATAGTCGGGTCGATCAGGTGCTCATCAACTAAATAGCCGATTCCATAATTGATACCGTCCGGATCTTCGGCTTCTTCGTCCGACAATGCGGCCACCATCAATTCACCCTTTAATTGCTGATCGATGCCGAGTTTCTTGAGAACCTGCGCCGCGATCAGGATCGAAACCAGCGGGCCTTTATTATCGAGAGTACCGCGACCAAACAGTTTACCGTCTTTCTCGATTACATTGAACGGATCGGTATCCCAGCCTTCACCGGCGGGGACGATGTCCATGTGAGCCGGCATCAGCAGACGTTGACCGCTCTTATTCTGGCCAAGTCGGGAGATGACATTCGGGCGTCCCTCCATCCGGGCAAAAATCTCGTAGGCGATGCTAGCCTGTTTCAGCTCGCGGGTAACAATTTCGGCGACACGATACTCTTCGCCGCGCATTTTTAAAAACGGAAATTCCGGTAATTTTTCCGAAACGACGTTTATAGTTTTCTGCCTTACCATTTCGCTGACTAAAGCAACGATCCTGGCGCGGATTTCAGACTGATTGAATTCAAAATAGTCCTGTAATTGCGCTTTAAGATTCATTTGACCTCCTGATTTTAACATATTCAATTTGATGGAGAACTTAAAAGATTTACCGGTATAAATCAATGGTTCTTCACCTCGTTTACTGGCTGTCTCGATTAAAAAATAAATACTTGAAACTGAAACCGAAGATTATTTATATTGCATTAGAATGAGAGTCGAAAAAGGAAGGCATTCGGTGAAATTGAAAAAAGAACTCAGATTACTGGATGTATTTTGTATCGCCAGCGGCTCGATGATCAGTTCCGGCCTGTTCATTTTGCCTGGCCTGGCGCAAGCCCTGAGCGGCCCTTCGGTTTTCATTGCATATTTAATTGCCGGACTCTTAGCCGCAACGGGAATGCTCAGTCAGGCCGAACTGGTTTCAGCCATGCCGAAAGCCGGCGGCACTTATTTTCACTCGACGCGCAGTATGGGTCCATTGGTCGGAACCGTTGACGGTATTCTGACCTGGGTTTCATTATCGCTTAAAAGCGCCTTCGCACTGGTCGGGATGGCAGTCCTGGCCAGATTGTTTATCAATTTTAATATTCATTTTCTGTCGATAATGCTGTGTCTGGTCTTCATCGGATTGAATCTGGTTGGATTAAAAGAGGCCAGCCGATTCCAGATATTTCTCGTGTTGACCCTGTTCGCTATCCTGGTTTTGTATATATTTAACGGTATCCCGGCGGTGGATGTGCGGCGCTTCCACCCTTTTACGCCACACGGAATTTCCAGTCTCTTCGGTACAGCCGGTTTCGTTTTCATTTCCTACGGTGGTTTGCTGAAAATTTCCAGTATCGCCGAAGAGGTTCAAGATTCGGGAAAGATACTCCCGCGGGCCATGATTCTTTCCCTGCTGACAGTGACCGCATTATATATGCTGGTAGTCATGGTCACGACCGGAATCTTACCAGCTGAACGGGTGGAAGGCTCATTATTTCCGCTAATTGACGGAGCCGGAGAAATTCTCGGCCTGCCGGGAACAATTATCATGGGCATCGGAGCGACGCTGGCCTTCATTGCCACGGCAAACGCCGGTATCATGTCGGCCTCCCGCTTCCCGCTGGCTTTGAGCCGGGACGGCCTGGTCCCGTCGGTGCTCGGTCACATCAATCAGCGGTTCGGCACGCCGCATATATCCGTCATCACTACCGGCCTGTTCATGATTCTGGCCTTATTTCTGAAAATCGATCTGCTGGTCAAGGTTACTTCTACAATATTAATTATTACCTACGTCCTGAGTTGCTTATCGATAATCCTGCTGCGCGAAAGCCGTTTACAGAATTACCAGCCAATTTTCAAGGCTCCCTTCTATCCAGTTATGCAAATCATCGGTTTGTTGGGATTTGGATATTTGATTTACAGCATGGGTCGGCCGGCACTGCTTTCCAGTCTGGCATTTATCCTTTTTGGAGTGGCTGTTTACTGGTTTTACGGACGAAACGCCGTAAAAGGCGAATATGCACTGCTCCACCTGATCGAACGTCTGACCAGCATGGATCTGACTAAAAACTTACTGGAGAGCGAACTCAAGGAAATAATCCGCGAACGGGATGATATTATCCAGGACCGTTTCGATAGTATAATCGAAGATTGCCAGGTTATTGATTATAACGCCAGCCTAACAACCATCGAACTATTTCAAAATGTCGCGGATAAGATCGCGGTCAGTTTGAACCTGGATGCTGACGAATTGACCCGACAATTGCTGGAACGTGAATCGGAAAGCAGTACGGCCATCACACCGCATCTTGCCATTCCGCACCTAATTATAGACGGTAAAGAAACATTTGACATTCTGCTTGTCCGCAATCGACAAGGCATTTATTTTTCTGAAAATTCACCGGCCGTGGAAGCCGTACTTTTCCTCTTCGGGTCCAAAGACGAGCGTAATTTTCACCTGAAAGCCCTGTCATCAATTGCCCAGATTATACAGGAATCCGGATTTCTCGAAAAATGGCGGAACGCCAAAAACGCACAATCTTTACGTGATATCTTTCTGCTCGGTAAACGCATCCGGCAGTGATTGATCGACTAATTTATTATAATCAAACGATGAAATATAATGCCACGCCGCCAACGGCGATGACTGCTCCGGTTATTTCCCGGAATGTCACTTTCTCCTTGAGAATCAGAATCGCCAGAGGGATGATTAACACCGGCACGATCGACATGATGGTCGAAGCAATCCCGGCCGCCGTGTGTTGAACGGCATACAACGACAGCGAAACCCCCAGAAAAGGTCCGAAGAACGCGCCTATCGTCGTATATTTCAATGCATTCAGGTTACGGACAGACTGCATGAATTGCGGAACCCGCCGTAACACTAACAATACTATACCAAAGCCCAGTACACCGGTAATGACGCGAATCTGGGTTGCGGCAAAGGCGTTATAATTGCCCATGCCATATTTGCTGAGGATCAGACCGACGGCCTGCCCCACTGCTCCGCCAAACGCGCACAAAATGCCGGATATCGGATGCGAAAATTTCAACGCGCCGTTGGTTTCGTTGCGCTCAATAACTACGATAGCAACTCCGGATAGGGTCAGGATCATCGCCAGAATCTCCCTGTGATTCATCGTTTCGCCAAGGAACAGCCAACTGATAACGGCAGTAATCGGCGGCACTAATGACATTACCAGCATCGAAATGCGTGCTCCGACGATTATATAGGCCCGGAACAGAAAATAATCACCAATCACGAAACCGATCAGACCGGATAACGAAAGCCAGATCCAGGCGTGTAATCCGGCCGCCAGTGGCACGAACTGATGCCGGAAAATGCCATTTAAAAGACTCAGAAAAATGAAGGCTAACACAAGCCGGATGAAATTTACCTGCAAGGAACCGATCTTCTTGCTGGCCGCCTCGAATGAAAGCGAGGTAAACGACCAGCACATTGCCGTCAACAGCGCTGCTAATTCTCCCATATGCGTCGCTGACATTTCGATTCTTACCTTATCCTATTTTTCCCAAATTTCCTGTTGATATCCGAAAATAAAATCGGCGCGACCGAAATCCGACCGCGCCGACTTATCTATAAAATTAAATTATCTGGCACCGATCCCGAGCCATTCACCGATGATCGGTCCGTATCTGACGGCCAATCCGACAGTCACGATCGATACTGTGGACATTAACTTAATCACGATATTGAGGCACGGACCGGCGGTATCTTTGCACGGATCACCAACCGTATCGCCAACCACTGCGGCTTTATGAGCGTAACTGCCTTTGCCTCCCAGGTTGCCTTCCTCGATATACTTCTTGGCATTGTCCCAGGCGCCGCCGGCATTATTCAGCATAACCGCCAGCACAAAGCCGGTAGTCAGCCCTCCGACTAAAACTCCCAGAACTCCCGCAACGCCGAGTATCAAACCCGTCATAACCGGTACTGAGATCACGAGTAATGACGGCAGAACCATTTCGTGCTGAGCGCCCTTCGTACTGATCGCAACGCAACTGGCATAATCAGGATCGTCCTTGCCTTCCATAATGCCCGGTTTTTCACGGAACTGACGACGAACTTCCTCGACCATGTTTCCGGCCGCCCGGCCGACGGCTTTCATAACCAACGCACTGAACACGAAAGTCACCATCGCTCCCAGGAAAATTCCGATCAGCACACGCGGGTTCATCAGTGTTACGTTATAATAAGCAATCCACTGCGGCAGATGTAAATTGACCGCTACCAATTCCTGTAATGTTTTCAATGACGCAGCCGCATCGAATTGAATGTGCATATCGGTCAGCAGATTCTGCAGGATTGTGCTATCTGTAATAATATGCGAAAACTGGGCTTTGATTTCTTCGATATAGGCGGCGACTAAGGCCATAGCGGTCAATGCGGCCGAACCTATGGCAAAGCCTTTGCCGGTCGCGGCGGTCGTGTTGCCCAGTGAATCCAGCGCGTCCGTCCGTTGACGAACCTCTTTCGGTAATCCGCTCATTTCGGCGTTACCGCCGGCATTATCGGCAATCGGACCGTAAGCATCGGTCGCCAGGGTGATACCGAGGGTAGATAGCATGCCTATCGCGGCAAAACTTATTCCATATAATCCGAGATTGATATGATTCGGATCGGCACCAAAACCGCCCGCAAAGGCATAGCTCAATCCAATTCCGAGGCAGGCGACTAAAACCGGGAAACCGGTCGAAAGCATTCCGGTTGAAAGGCCGGCTATAATAACTGTGGCCGGACCGGTCTTGGTCTGCTCCGCGATCCAGCGCGTCGGTTTATATGATTGTGATGTATAGTATTCAGTCAGTTTACCGATGACCCAACCGGCCAGTAATCCGGTAACGACCGAAGCCGCAATTCCCATCGGTAGTTTCAGTAAATAAAGCAGACCGGCTGTAAATATTGCAATTAAAACAACACTAAGGTTGACGCCCCGCGCTAAAGCCTTTAACAGTGTACGCTGATCGGCTTTCTCTTCCGTTCTAACTGCCAGAGCCCCTATCACGGAAAATATGTTACCGACACCGGCGACGATCATTGGCGCCAGCAAAGCGGCTAAAATTTTATGGAACGGATGCCCCTGAAATGCGGCTACACCGAGTGCCGCTGTAGCAAGGATCGCTCCGCAATAGGATTCGTACAGATCGGCGCCCATACCGGCAACGTCACCCACATTGTCACCGACATTATCGGCGATCGTGGCCGGATTACGCGGATCGTCTTCCGGAATTCCGGCTTCTACCTTACCGACCAGGTCGGCACCGACATCTGCGGCTTTCGTAAAAATGCCACCGCCAACACGTGCGAACAGGGCTTGTAATGACGCACCCATCCCGAAGGTCAGCATCGTTGTTGTTATCGCCGCCAGACTCATCTGATCGTAACCCAGACGTGGCACTAACCAGTACAGAATCGTAAACCACATGGAAATATCGAACAATCCCAGGCCGACTACGACTAATCCCATGACAGCGCCGGAACGGAAAGCGATCTGCAATCCGGCATTCAGCGATTTACGAGCTCCTTCCGCGGTGCGGTTGGAGGCTAAAGTCGCCGTACTCATACCGAAGAAACCGGCTAAAGCCGAGAAAAAACCACCAGTCAGAAATGAGAACGGCACCCACTTATTCTGAACATGCAGCCCGAATGCCATTAATAAAAATATTAAAAATATCACTCCAAAAAATATCGCGACAACCTTGTACTGTTGCCTGAGGTACGCGAATGCGCCTTTCCGTACAGCCAACGCGATCTTTTGCATCTGGTTGTTCCCCGGATCGCTCTTCAACATCAATTTGTAGAAAATGTAGGCGGCGACCATGGCGATGATCGATCCGATCGGGGCGATTAAAAACATATATTTAAGTCCCATACAGCAATAACCTCCTTTGAGATTTTCCTGAAATCTTTAAACAATAATCCGATTTCAATTTTTCTTTTTACTAAAAATAATCACTATAAAAATAACGGCGGAAATATAGAGCTAATCCGGCAAATTCTCAAAATATTCCGTGGAAATTTTCTATAATTGAATGTTGTTTAATACAGCTATTTTTACAACCTTGTGAAGGTTGTATTTTTACCATCTACGAGGTACTCCGGATAACAATTCAAAATAACAATTATAAAATATCTTGTTAATCTTGTCAGAAATATACTTCGCATTGTTGGAGATAAAATCAAAAGGGCTGCCCTGAGACAGCCCTTTTGATTGGCACTGATATAAAAACTCAGACGATGCCCTGGGCCAGCATGGCTTCAGCGACTTTTTTAAAGCCGGCGATGTTAGCGCCTTTGGCATAATTGCCGGGATCGCCAACGGCTGCAGCCGCGTCGAGACACTGACTGTGAATGCTTTTCATGATCCACTTCAGACGGTGATCGACTTCTTCGGCCGGCCAGGCCAGCCGCTCGGAATTCTGCGACATTTCCAGACCTGAAACCGCGACGCCACCGGCGTTGACGGCTTTTCCGGGGCCGTACATAATATTCTTATTCAACAGGTGAAAAGCTTCGGCTGTGCAGCCCATATTCGAACCTTCCGCTACGATTTTACAGCCGTTCTTCAGCAGGTTTTGGGCATTCGCCAGGTCCAATTCATTCTGGAAGGCGCATGGAATGGCGATGTCCATTTTAGCCACGTCCCACGGCCGGGCATTCGGGTAGAATTTCACGCCGAATTTATCGGCATAATCTTTCACTACGTCGCGACCGCTGGTTCGCATTTCCAGCATGTAGTCCCATTTCTCCTGAGTTCCGATGCCATCCGGATCGATGATGCAACCGTCAGGCCCGGACAGCGAAATGACTTTCGCGCCAAGCGCAGTGGCTTTTTGGGCGACGCCCCAGGCCACATTACCAAAACCGGAAATGCCGATGACTTTGCCGGCGATGTCCTCACCTTTGGTTTTGAGCATTTCTTCCACAAAATAGACCGCGCCATAACCGGTAGCTTCCGGTCGCAGAATACTGCCGCCGAATGCCAAACCCTTGCCGGTCAGGGTCGCCGTGTCAGATTGATTCCGGATGCGTTTATATTGCCCGTAGAGATAGCCGATTTCACGGCCGCCTACGCCGACATCTCCGGCTGGAACATCCACGTGCCCGCCGATGTGCCGGTAAAGTTCGGTCATAAAACTCTGGCAGAAGCGCATAACTTCGTTGTCGGACTTGCCGGTTGGGTTGAAATCCGAGCCGCCTTTTCCGCCGCCCATCGGTAGAGTCGTCAGTGCATTCTTGAAAATCTGTTCAAAGGCCAGAAACTTCAACATGCTGAGTGTGACCGACGGATGAAAGCGCAGACCGCCTTTGTAGGGGCCGATGGCGCTGTTAAACTGAACCCGGAATCCGCGATTGACCTGGACTTCGCCCCGGTCGTCGATCCAACTGACCCGGAATGTAACAATTCTCTCCGGCTCGACAATCCGTTCCAGTATTTTGGCCTGTTTATACTTGGGATTACGTTCTACAAATTCCTCCAGCGATTCGAGTACTTCCGTAGCGGCTTGTAAAAATTCCTTTTCCCACGGGTACCGAGTCTGAAGACTTTCAACTACTGAACTGACATAACTCATTTGACCTCCATAGAGTTTCGATGATATATTTTGGTGATCCATCCGTTGGCATTTCTGCCATAGATATTCTTTTCTTTTGTTGTTGAGGCATTGGTTGCAATCCGAAGATCATAACTGGTGCCAAATTAATGAATATTTCTCAAAAAGGTGAGTAAAATATTTAAAGTCACTCCCAATAAATCTATTGGAGCCACCAATCAATTACCTGATATATTTTATCTGTCATACGGAATAACTTAAGATTCCGCCACTAATCCAGCCGACAATTAAAATAAATGGCATTATCAAACCGGTTTATAAATTAAATTATTATTCCTTATTTGAACCGCTGTTTTTCTGCAAAATGACAAAAATGCCCAGCACAATCAATAAAGCCGGAACGAAGAATTTGAAGATATTCCTCATCATCATCCGAAAAATATCTAACGGCCACCAGAATTGGTGGGCAATTATCAGTACGCCGACTAAGATCAGAACGATTCCCCAGAATAAGCGCAGATTTTGCGGTTGAACAGGCGGATTGGTCTGCGCTTGGGTTGCGGGCATTGCGGCGGCTGACTCTGGTTCAGCACTATTTTCCGAAGTAAAGGGAATAATGATCCAGGCCAGAATATAAGCCAACACGCCTACTCCGCCGAAAACTATCAGAACGATCCAGATCAGGCGTACGATTACCGGATCGACTTCGAAATATTCTGCCAGGCCTCCGCAGACCCCGGCAAGGATTCTCTGCTTTTTACTACGATAAAGTTTCTTCATCGGAATGCCTCCTATTATTTTAAATGATTTTGAATGAATGCCTGAGATTCACCGACCAGTTCCGGATGTTTACGCAAGGATTTGGAAACCAGATCGACAATCCTGAGCGGCTCCGGTATACGATATTTACCCCTGAACTTCTGCATAATCGCCAATGCCGAGGCGACATCCATGCGGTGTCCGGGCGAAATAAAGATCGGTTTCGTGTTATTCTTAGTTCGCAATACGGCCCCGATAATTGTATTGTTGCTCGTTAATGCACTGGCCGCACCTGATCGATTGGCGGGTTCCGAATATTCACCGAACAATCTCGATTTGGCACAACCAATCGCGGGTAGGTTGAAGATTACCCCGAGATGAGCGGCCAATCCGATACCGCGTGGATGAGCGATACCGGCACCATCAACCAGCAGCAAATCCGGTCTTTCCGGCAATTGCCGGAAAAGCGGCAACAAAATCGGAATTTCCCGAAAACTCAGGTAGCCGGGCATATAAGGAAAGTCAACTCTGGAGATTTCCGTATAAATCCGCTCGATCCGGCAATCATACCTCGCCGACTGAGAATCAAATGCGACCGAAAAACATCCCAGAACGGCATAGCCGGAATGATCGAAACGCCCATATGAGACATCCACTGCACAAACTGTGACAATCCTGGCTGTAAATTCCTCCAAAACGATGCGTTTGGCAAGTTTCATCTGAGTAGCCTTGGCCTGTTGAAACGAGACCCGCCAGGGATGATCCGTTACCGTTTCCATTTTATAAATTCTGATTGGCGATCAGGTTAATAAAATTGCGGACGATCCGGGCGTTTTTCGGTAAGGATTTATTATTTTGCAGAGCGATTTCAGGGGCAGGAATATGCAGAGGGTTGCGCAGATGTTGTTTGGCAAGCAACGGTATATTTTTCAATAAATAATGGCGCATGATCTTTTTATTATATTCCGGGTGAAATTGGGTCGTGTATATGAAATTATCGTAGCGGGTTGCCTGATATTCTACAAGATCGTTCCAGGCAAGCCGGATAAAATCCGGCGCAGGTTGCGAAACCACATCGGAATGCGAAGCATAAACCTGGATTTTACTACCGCCCAGATCGTGGAAAACCGGATCAACGAAGCCTTGCATGGTAAGATTAATGGTCACTACACCCATTTCCGTTCCCAGCGGATTCGTAATAATGACGCCACCCATTATCTTATGAATCAGCTGATGCCCAAAGCAAATCCCAAGAGTAAAGATTCTCTGTGCCAGTAATCGTTCCACCACTCGTTCCATTCCGCTGTAAAATGCGTAGAACTGGGTCAGCGAAGAGTGCGCACCGGTGATAATGATGCCCTGATAATTGCCGATCTTTTCCGGTTCGACGTCGGCGACCGGTTTTATTTTCCAGGTTATATCGGCATCGCCGCCAGTCTTTTTAATCCAGACATCAAAGTCACCCGATTCGGCTTTCAGATCAGGATAAGTCGAACCGGTTTTGATGATCAGAATTACAGGCGGCTTCATGCCATTCAGTTGAAATACTTTTCTACTTTTTGAATTAGAGCAGGTTTTAAAAAGACGACGACTTTATCGTCCGGTAAAATCTGAGTATTGCCATTCGGGATGATGATATTGGATTGCCGGATCACAGCCCCGATAATCATATCTTCCGGGAGATCGAGATCTTTGATCGGATGTCTAGTCACATCACTGTCAGTGCGTGGGATCAATTCGATCGCTTCGGCTTTAATATTTTCGAATAATGAAACCGCTATGACATTACCACGGCGAATGTAACGCATGATGGCATTGACGGTCTCGACGTTTTTACTGACGACGGCATCGATCCCGATCTTATCCATTACCGGAATATATTCGTTCGTTGTCACATGAATTATGACCCGCTTGACGCCGAGATGCTTGGCGAGTAATCCGGAGAGCAGATTGGTTTTTTCGCTGCCGGAAACCGCCACAAGACAATCTATATCTCCGATTCGCTCGGATGTCAAAAAGTCGACGTCCGTTCCATCGCCGTGCAAAACGAGCGTATCCAGCAAATCCACCGCAACCTCTTCGGCTGTTTCCCGGTTCTCTTCGATCAATTTGACGTTCATTTCACGCGACAAGACCGCGGCAACCATACGACCGAGGCGGCCGGCGCCCAGAATCATGATTTGCTGTTGTTCATTTCTGGGATAACCGACGATCCGGGCTAAACTTGTAATATCTTCTTCCCGGGCAATAAAATAAGCGACATCGCCGCTTTGATAGATATTTTTGCCACGCGGAATGATGGTTTTCTCATCGCGATACAGTCCAAGGCACAGGAAGGGTATATTTTGATTACGGCTGGCAACTTCCTCCAGAGTCAGATTGGCGATGGGGCTATTCTCTTTGATTATCAGCGAAATGATCTGCAACCGGTCATCTTCAAAGGTCACCAACTTGGAAGCCGATGATTGTTCGACCAGGCGGATAATTGCATCCGCGGCGGTGCGTTCCGGGTGGATTAACAAGTCGATGCCGATATCTTTTCCGGTTATGATCGATTTGGAATGACTGAATTCCTCGCTATGAATACGAGCCAGGCATCGTTTCACGCCCATTTTTTTGGCTATTATGCAAGCCAGAATATTCGTGTCGTCACTGCCGGAAACTGCCAATAAGACATCAGCGGTCAAAACACCTGCATTTGACATTACCTGGGGACTGGAGCCGTTGTCGTGAATGACGATAGCGTCCAGGGTTTCGGTCGCGCGTCGGTAACGTTCCTGATTTTGCTCGATTATTGTGACGTTGTGATCCTCACTGATCAGACGTTTCGCCAGATAGTAACCGACCTCTCCGGCTCCGATAATGATAATCCTCATTTAGTATGCTTCCAATATTTTTTTAAAAACCTCAACCGTTTCAACCATCTGGTCTCTATTAACATCCAGATGTGTCACGGCGCGCATTCTTTCATTATCGACGGCATTAAGTCCAATCCCGGTCGCCAGCAGTTTTTGCACCATCTCTCCGGTTGACAAATGCGGATGGCGATTGTAAATCATAACCATATTGGTCTGCACCTGCTGCGGATCGATATACAGTCCATCGATTTTTGACAGTCCTTCCGCCAGCAAACGGGCATTGGCATGATCGTCTGCCAGGCGCTGAATATTATGATCAATGGCATACAGACCGGCGGCCGCCAGAATTCCGACTTGTCGCATCGCACCGCCCAGAATCTTTCTGATACGCAACGCTTTCTTAATAAACGAACTGCTGCCGCTAAGCACCGAACCGACCGGCGCTCCCAGACCTTTCGACAGACAAAGACTAACCGAATCAAAATATTTAGCCCATTGAACAGGTGCAGTGCCCGTACTTACGACAGCATTCATAATACGAGCGCCGTCCAGATGCATCGGAATATGTCTTTCGTCGGCGACTTCGGCCAACCGCTGAATCTCTTCCAACGGATAAATTGTTCCGCCCGCACGGTTATGCGTGTTCTCTACTTCGATCAGGCGGGTCGGACCGGCGTGTATGTTATCAGGCCGGATTGCTTTAATAACGTCCGTAAGCGCCATGACGCCGTAGCGCCCTTTAACCGGCCGGGGCATCACTAACGAATTGAAAGCCGCTCCACTGGCTTCATAAGTGTAAATGTGGCTTTCGTACTCACAGATTATTTCATCGCCGGGTTGGGTGTGACATTTGATCGCGATCTGGTTTGACATTGTCCCGCTTGGTACGAACAGCGCGGCCTCTTTACCAAGCAACTCCGCAACCCGTTCCTGGAGCAGATTGACGGTCGGATCTTCACCATAGACATCGTCGCCGACCTCGGCCCGCGCCATTGCTTCCCGCATTTCAGGAGAAGGTTTGGTAACCGTGTCACTACGAAGATCGATCCTGATTTGACTCATATATCCGACAATTCCTTTTTTAAAATAAAACCTGCTCAAATTACTTAATCCTATCCGGTTTGTCAAATTCGGCTTGCATTTTTTAAACGATCAACACAGAATATTTCTTCCAAAATGCTTTCATTCGTCCGAAATTACAGCCGATGACGAATTCTATCAACACCGGAACATCTTATTTTGGTAGTCGCATCCTGCGTCACGTCAAAGCCGATATGCGCAAACTTAAGTATCAGGGCTTTGATTTCGTCATACATACTTTCTCGGAATACGATTACACTTATCATCGCGGCAATATCGCGGACATTGTCGATGTCACCCATGAAAGCGGCTTAAAGGTTTATCTCGATCCATGGGGCGTCGGGAATGTCTTTGGCGGTGAGCCGTTCTCCGACTTCGTAACCGAGCATTTTCAGGACAGTTGCCAATTGCTCGACAATGGCCAGCGTGTTCACCTCGCTTGTCCGAATGCTCCGGAATTTCAGCGATTTATGCAAGACTGGTTAACGGTAGCAATTACAACCGGTGCGGATGGAATTCTATGGGATGAGCCGCATTTTCACAGCCCGAGTCATCTCAAAGGCCAATCCGGTCGCTGGGGATGCCGCTGTGAACATTGCCAGAAAATATTCATGACGAAAAACGCAAAACCACTGTCACAGATCGAAGATGATCAGGTCAGAGCCTTCAGGATCGAAAGTTTAGTCGCATTCTTAGAATCGCTGAGCGTCAGAAGCAGCGCGGCCGGTTTGCAAAATATCCTGTTCCTAACGGCCGACCAGCCGGCGGAAACCGTTTATCGGGACTGGCAGCACTATGCAAAAATCCGATCGCTGGATGTCATATCGACCGGACCGTACTGGATGTGGGCCGGTCTGCCGCTTGAATCGGTGCGGGATTACGCTCTGATATTAAAGCGGATTGCCACCGAAAACTCTAAAGATCATTTATTCTGGATTCAATGCTGTAAAATTAAGGCTGAACGCAATGCCGAGATCAGGCAGGCGATCGAAATGGCTCACCAGTCCGGAATGTGCAATTTCGCCTTATGGGGTTTCGAGGGTTGCGCGGCCGAATCCTGGATTGCCTGCGATAATCCGGCACAGGCCTGGCGAACTGCAATCAGTGCGTTCAATTCATTAAAGCACAAATTAACTTGAAATTTTAATCAAACAATCCTAAAATGCCATCATTATGGAACTGTACAAAGAAAATCATTTAATCCGATTGTTCGAAGGCTGGGCCGCTGAAAGCGCCCGGAGTATTTCCGCCCTCCCGCTCTCCGGATCGTATCGTGAGTATTACCGGATTACCGGAGAAAAAAGAACCGCGCTCGGCGTCTTTAATCCCGATCGTAAAGAGAACACGGCCTTTATCGAATTCGCCCGGCATTTCCGTGCGATCGGATTGAACGTCCCGGAAATTTATGCCGAGGAAGCCAAAAATAACGTTTACCTCATTGAAGATCTCGGCGACCTGACACTGTACGCCTACTTAACGCAGGTTTACCAAAACGGTATTTTTCCCAAAAATCTGATAGAAGTATATAAAAAGACCATCGTCCAACTGCCGCGTTTTCAGATTCTGGCCGGCAAAGACCTGAATTATAACCACTGTTATCCGCGTGCCAGTTTCGACAAACGCTCGATGATGTGGGACCTGAATTATTTCAAATATTACTTCCTGAAATTAGCGAAAGTCAATTATGACGAACAGGAACTGGAAGACGATTTCCAGAAATTCAGCGATTATCTCCTGCAAACCGATTGCAATTACTTTCTCTATCGCGATTTCCAATCGCGCAATATCATGCTGGTTCACGGAGAACCGTATTTCATCGATTTCCAGGGTGGCCGCAAAGGCGCTTTACAATACGACATCGCTTCTCTGCTCTATGACGCCAAAGCCGACATTCCCCAGCATATCCGGAACGTACTCCTGCAGGAATATATCCGGCAGGTCGGCCAACTCGTCAACATCGACGAAAAGTCATTTACCGAATATTATTGGGGATACGTCCTGATCCGCATCATGCAGGCCATGGGTTCATACGGATTCCGGGGATTTTACGAGAAAAAAGAACATTTCCTGCGCAGTATTCCCTTCGCTATTGCCAATCTGAATTATATCCTGAACACCGTAACCCTGCCGGTTGAAATTCCGACGCTATGGAAAATCCTGAACAGAATCGCTGACTCACCGCAATTGAAAACCTTTCAAAAAACGCCCAGCTCATTGAAAGTCACGATCAACAGCTTCGCTTATAAAAAGAACATTCCGGCCGATACGAGTGGCAACGGCGGCGGTTTTGTGTTCGATTGCCGGGCGATCCTTAATCCGGGACGCTATGAAAAATACAAAACGTTGGACGGGCGCCATCCGGCTGTAATCCGGTTTCTGAAAGAAGAAACCGACATCGATGAATTTATGAGCCACGTCTATGCTCTCGTGGAGCGCAGTGTCAACGATTATATCGAGCGAAAATTCACCAGTCTGGTGGTTAATTTCGGGTGCACCGGCGGACAACACCGCTCGGTATTCTGCGCTGAAGAACTCAGCCGTTATCTTATGAGCAAATACGATATCAGGATCGAATTGCATCATACCGAACTCGAGAACATGTAAAATCTTTCAATCATCACACGCATGCCGGGTAATAGTTTACAGTTTACAGTTTACAGTTCAGAGTTTACAGTTTGTAATTTGAATTTTGCTTCGATGAGACTCCATCGGAACAACCTCCCGCGAAGGGGCTCCTGCAGAGCAATCTCCAACCTCCAATTTTCAATATGAAAGCCATGCTTCTGGCCGCCGGGCTGGGTAAACGGCTAAAACCATTGACCGATCACACTCCGAAAGCATTGATTCCGGTCAATGGCACTTCCCTGCTCGAAATCGCAATTGGCTATTTAGCTCGTTTCGGTTTTAACGAAATCATCATCAATGTTCATCACCATGCCGGACAGGTAAAAGATTTTCTTGAAAGTAAACGTTTCTTCGGCCTCCATATTGAAATCTCCGATGAAACCGACCGTCTGCTCGATACCGGCGGCGGATTGAAAAAAGCCGCCTGGTTTTTTGATCAGAATGAACCTTTTCTCGTTTACAATGTCGATATTCTAAGCGATTTGAATCTCCGCGATTTTTATCAGGCGCATATAAAATCCGACGCGTTGGCGACATTAGCTGTTCGCAACCGTCCGACCCAGAGGTTTCTGCTTTTCGATGCGGATAATTTCCTCTGCGGCTGGCAGAACGTTAAAACCGGGAAAACGATCAGCGCCCGGCCGGCCACCTCTACATTGCGACAGTTAGCTTTCAGTGGCATCCACGTGCTCGGTCCGGCCATTCTGAAGCATTTCCCGCCGGAAGATGTTTTCTCATTAATTGACCTGTACCTTCGACTCGCCCCGGATTATCCAATTAAATGTTACCGGCACAATGCTTCCCGTTGGTTGGACGTTGGGAAACCGGAAAATCTCGCCGAAGCCGGAGAATTTCTGGCCGCTTACTGAGATCCAGGGTTGTATTGATTTCAACTGCTATACAGGAACGCTGTATAATATTCCGGCGTACGGAAACTGATTCAGCGCGTCGTGAAACTCTGACGTCTGATTATACCGTTCTTAGTGATAATGACACGGGTCGGAATAGCCGGTGCACCGACCGGTCCAAGATCTTTACCGTTTAATATTAAATTGACGCTGGTTGGCCGGCCAACCCGTACATCAAATTGTTCTTTTGCGATTGCTTCCTTTTTGAAGTGCGGTGGCAAATTCGCTTCAAATGAATCCCGGTTATCCACAATTATTCTGATCCAGCAACTGTCCTTCGTCAGAATCATCAATTTCAGATCAGTCTGCGGAACGACAGTTTGAGAATCCGTACTTGAAGCAGTCACAGCCAGAACCGTGTCAGCTGCTGGCACATCGGGGAACGCGGTAGTGATGCTTTTTTGCTTTTGGTCCACCATGACCTGTTTCAGGATAGAAATCATGAAGATAATTATTACCAGAATAATAACGACGGTGGCGAAATTGCGATTACGTTTTGTGGTGCTAATATGTTCGCCTTTATTTTCCGGAATATCATGAATTATTTCGGTTGGAGTTGTCTGTTGTGCCGTCGGAGTTTCAGGTTCTATATCTTCTATTAAATTTTCGAATGCTTTGAGGACCGGTTGCGGGTCTATATCTAATTCGTGAGCATAAGCTTTCAGAAAGAGTCGGGTATACGTTTTTGGTAAAATTTTAAAATCGCCTGCTTCGATCGCATTGATAATTTCCTTGCTGATCTTTGTCCGGCCGGAAATCTGCTCAACTGAAAGACCGAGTGTTTCTCTTTTCTGCTTTAATTCTTCGTAGAACAGCATCATCTTACCTCTTGATATTCACCTGCCACCCAGCAAATATCAGGATATTTATATTTAAATTCAATAAAAACTTTTACAGACAGGAATATAATTCGTTTCGTACCTGTTCATAAAAAGCCGGTAAGGGAAATCCGACCACATTATAAAAACAGCCATCGATTCTGTCAACAAACGTGGCGCTGAAATCCTGAATGGCATAGGCTCCGGCTTTGTCGTAAGGATGGAAATTCCGGACGTAATATCGGATGTCGTCATCGTTAATATTTTTAAAAAATACCTTAGTCTCGACGACGTTTTTCAAATAACGGCCGTTAGCCGAATTTAATACACAATAGCCGGTGAAGACACTATGTTCCGCTCCTCTCAGGAACTGCAACATCCGGACGGCATCGCTCTCATCAATCGGTTTGCCCAGAATTTGTCCATTACGGACGACAATCGTGTCGGCACCGATCAGCCAGGCTCGCGGATAGTGAACTGCACCCGCCCGGGCTTTATTCAAAGCATGGTGGATTACGATCTGGTCTGGCAATTCATCCCGCGAGTTGTCTTCCTGATAATCGGGAACATGCACCTGATATTGCAGACCGATCATGTCTAATATTTCTTTGCGGCGCGGAGATTGAGATGCCAGGATCACCGGCATATCATACCAATTTATCTGCAAGGTCACGATTTTACCATTTTCCCAATATATGAGTCTTTTTGGTCCAATTCGGACGATTGGACCTGAATTTTATAGATGTAAATGCCGCGAGCGATCTCATCGCCGAAATCATCCCGTCCATCCCAGTTTATCTGGTGAAATCCCGCCGTCAGCATTTCGTCACCGTCGATGGTTTTGATTCGCAAGCCCCGGATTGTGTAGACCGTTATTTTCACCTGACCGGCCTGCGTGAGGAAAAATACGAAATCGGTCTCATCCCTAAACGGATTTGGATAATTTACCACTTTTTCAAGATGGAGCTTTTCCGAAGAAGTCAGCGTAAAATCGGCGGTTGCCGTCGTATAATTATTGGCATTGTCCCAGGCTTTTACACTGATCTGATGAACACCGGCTGAGAGGTCTGGCAAAGCGGATAAAATCGTTCCGGAGGAATCGCTATCCGTATCATAGACGAAATCGGTGGTCATTTTATAAAGCAAATCTTTATCTTCATCAAACTGCACGGAAATATCATGCCCGAGTTGCCCGGCGATATTGATTCCATGCTCATCCTCGATCTTTATTTCCAGTTTTTTGGTGGACGTAACGATATCACCGGTAACGAAATTCATATCCTCGAATCCGATTTTGATCTCGGGACCGATGGTATCAATTTCAACCGAGTTTCCGGTAAATTTCAATGAATCGTAACAACCGCTCAATTCGGAGCCGGAGGTGTTATCCCAACCATAGAGTTTGATACGTCCGAATAAGTTTTGATAGTTGAGGTCCTTCGGGATAAAAAAACTGGAAGTAAACGCACCGCTCGCGATGTTCAGATTGCCCCGGAATAGTACTTCACCAGGCAGAGTATAACTAAGACTTGAAGAAACTCCTGCACCCGTCAGATAATAGCGGGTAACGTATTGATCGCTATCAAATACGTTGATAATACCGGCGCCGTTGAAGTCCGGATTTGCGTCTTTAGCCCGGCCGGTAATGGCAACATTTTTTAAAGCCGATAAAGTATCACTGGGCATTTTATCAAATTCGGCTTTTTGATATGGCAAAGCCAGGTAGAGAGCCGGATCGCCGAACAGGATATATTTTTCATTATTTTCATCTTGTCCGTTCAAGGTCATTTGCAGGAGAGTTCCTAGCCGGACCCGTGCAATCCTGCCGCCCGGAAATAACTTTTGTAACATGCTGCTTATGAAACTCGCATTTGGGCTTCCATAGGTTGGACGGGTAGCGGCCAAAGCCGCGATTCCACCGTCATCCGTCCTGGCAATCAGCGCTTCCGGCATACAGGTTGAATTAATATCGTCAAACTGACCCCAGCTACAGGTTCCGGCGATCCAAAACGGCAACTGCCCATCGGTATCGATCAAACCGATATCCCGGTCCATATAGAGGACATATTCCTGCGCCCAGACTGTCGGACTGCCATGCCCGAGATAATTGATAATTGTCGTTCCGCGTTTAAGTTGATCCATTAGCGCTTGGGTCGCGGCTGGTTTTTTAACTCCGTAACTGGTAGCATCCTGTACTTCGGGATATTCTAATAAATAGAGTTTGTTGGTTATCAGGGATTTTGGAATATATCGGGCGATATAACTTTCGCTATCGGTTGTATGGCCAGGTTCATTATTCCAGGGCCTTACCGGATCATCGGCCATTAGGGTAATCCGACTGCGCCATTCCCCGTATTTCGGTTCAAGGAGGTACTGCCGCAATTTCTCATAATAATCCTGGGCTTCACTAAGGGTGCGGACTGTGATCCGGCCGACCGCCATGTCCATTATTTTATCACTACCGCTTATATAAACAAATCGCGCATCGGTGGAGTAATCGGTATCGCTGATAGTCTCGACCTGATAAGTCATGACGAGATTACCCTGACTGGACTCTATCCCGCGGTAGTCGAACGTACCGTCACCCAGGATCATAACATACGCCGGAGCGGTAACCCAGTTTTCGTAGGCATATTTCAGAAAATAGCGAATGGCGTGCGGATCGTTAATATCCGCATTGAATTCCCGCAATATTTGGTTCTGGGTTACGACAATAGTCTTCAAGCGGTCGTCAGCCGGAACTTCCTGCGAGTAAAGAGTCGCAATCTTTTCCGCCGCCGGTAACAAACTTTCATGCGTGATAATTATATAATCGTAGTCATTGGCAGGATCACGAAGCTTAGCCCACTCCGGATTCTCAATTAATGTGATATTATCCGGCTTTTTATAATCTGCCGGTGAATAAAGAAAATATTGATTACGTTGAGTGGAACTGGCGATGGCTTGGAATTTGACCGTCTGGGCAGTCATATTGAATTGCCGGAGTGCTACATTTTTCCAGTCGGAAATATCCATGATAATCGGATTGGCGATTCCCAGGTCGGTTATCTGATACTCGACCGTACCATCATATAAAGGCGACCAGAATATCTGGGGCATCGTGAAAGATTCCAGATCGGCCGTGTAAAGACATTTGACATAATCGAGGTAAGCGCTGGCAGTGTTCAGGCTTGACGTATAATTAATTCTTAAAATATTTATTCCGGGTTGCAAAGTGGTCGTGAAATACCTGGCAAGGCTGCTGAAATTAGTGCATGACCATCTGGTGACCGGTGAAGTCGCAGAATTCAGATATAATGAAAAATTATGAAAAAGTTGCCCTTCGCTGGTTGCGCCTCTGGTTTTAATTGTCAGCTTCGCCGGATAGGATGTTTTGGTAGCCGGGAGATTAAGCAGTACGGTCACATTCGAACCGGAACTGGGAAACTTCTCGCCGTACCAGCTTTTTCCACCGCGCAGAAAGTTAGCCGATTCGAATTCATGTACTTCAAGGCGATCGGTCTCAGTAACCGTTTTAACGGAGGTTTCAGAGAGAGAAGGAATCCTGCTCATAGCTTTAGGGGAACCGGGCGTATCGGC
>JAZDEI010000293.1:0-4179 GCA_043808945.1 Fidelibacterota bacterium
GGCGGTTTTCAGGAGTTCGATGTCGGCCAACGGATCGGCAATTTTCATTTTCAGGAATCCATGTTGTCGTGTGCCATAAAACTCTCCAGGGCCGCGTAATTTAAGGTCTGCCTCGGAGATTTCAAAACCATCGGTCGTCGATAGAATCGTTTCGATGCGCTGATGTCCCTGCTCGGTTATTTTGCGTTCAACCAGGATGCAGACGCCGTCTTTCCGGCCGCGTCCGATCCGCCCGCGCAACTGATGAATCTGAGTCAAACCAAATCTCTCTGCATTTTCGATCAACATGATGGTGGCATTCGGATTATCAACGCCCACTTCAATGACGGTTGTACTCACTAAAAGGTCGACTGTTCCCTGAATAAAATTCTGCATGACAGTATCTTTTTCGGTGGTTGACATACCGCCATGCAGGAGCGCCAGCCGGAACTTTGAAAAGACTTTCGAGCTGAGATATTCAAAGGCCTGAATGGCGGCCTGCAAATCGCTTTTAGCGGATTCTTCAATCAATGGATAAACGACGTAAGCCTGATCGCCTTCCATTAATTTTTCGGTGATGAATTGATAGACTTTGCCAATCTGGTCGGCATTGATCACGCGGGAACGGATGCGTCCCTTACCGGCCGGCATTTCGTCCAGAACGGAAATGTCCATGTCGCCGTAAAGCGTCAGACTCAAGGTGCGCGGAATCGGCGTGGCCGTCATAACCAGCACGTCGGGATTGTAACCCTTGCCGATCAGAGTACTGCGTTGCACGACGCCGAAGCGATGTTGTTCATCGACAATTACCAGCGCCAGGTTTTTGAAAATCACGTTTTCCTGGATCAGGGCATGAGTTCCGACGACTAATTCGGCTTTTCCTTCCTGAATTTCTGCCAGGATCGATTCGCGTTCGCGCTTTTTCTGACCGCCGATTAAAAGCCGGACTGCGATACCGGCAACTTCGCCGAGCTGTCTCAATACACGGTAATGTTGCTCGGCCAGGATTTCGGTCGGAGCCATCAGGGCTGCCTGAAAACCGTTGCCGATGGCAATGCTGGCGCATAGCAAGGCCACGACGGTTTTGCCACTGCCGACGTCGCCCTGTAAGAGCCGGTTCATCAGGTTGGGCGAATGCAGATCGTCCCAGATTTCATGAATGACTTTTTTCTGGGCGGCGGTCAGTTCGAAGGGCAGTTTTTCGTAGATTTGCTTCAAGAGCGGCCCGGCCGAGGAATAGCGCAAAGGCTTTTGAACGGCTTTGATCCCGGCGCGTCGGACGGCCAGCAGCAATTGCAGGAAAAAGAGTTCCTCAAACTTGAAGCGCAGGCGGGCAGTTTCCAGTTTTTCCGGGCTGTCAGGAAAATGAATTTGTTGAAGAGCAGGGTTGATCGGCATTAACCGGAGTTCGGTCAACGCGTCGGCCGGCAGAATTTCGGCACATTCCGGTTGATATTTTTCAAAAACCGGGCGCAGAAGACGGCGAAATCCTCGGCTGTCGAGTGCGACGGATTTTAATTCGGCGGTCGATGGATAGAGCGCAATGATACGAGCGGTATGCAGGGTCAGTTCCCATTCGTCCGCCTCGAGCCGGTCATAATCAGGATGAATGAAACGCAGGCCATTATAGAATTCGACCTTACCGCTCATCGCGACGGTTTCGCTGATCTCGAAGGCGTTCCGGATGTAGTTGATGCCGTTGAACCAGATGGCCGTCAAAGTACCGGTGCCGTCGCCGATCTCGACCTGGAAAAATTGCCGGCGACTGCGCCGGATCAGGTTTTGTGCAATGATTTTACCGACGATCGTGGCCTCCGTACCGATCTTCAGCCGGGCAATTTCCGTGATTGTGCTGCGGTCAAGGTAGCGCCGCGGAAAATGATAGAGTAAATCCTGTAAGGTGGCGATGCCGACTTTCGCCAGCACTTCGGCGCGTTTCGGACCGACGCCCTTGACATAGGTGACCGGCGTCTCCGGTGTGAGTATTACAAATATTTTATCAGTTGGCCTGACGCTCACCAGCTTCTCTGAAAAGCGTACTTGACGGTCATGTTTTTATCAGCGGGAACGGTCAGCGGGAAAACCAGCAGATTATTGCTGATTTTCTGGTAAGGATGTGAGGCATTTTTAACGAACCATTCGCCACTCTGTCTCTCGTGAATCTCGACATAAATGTCATCAGTGCGCCGGTTTGTCAATTCGATTTTTACAGAAACAACTTCAGTATGATCATTGATTTTCTGGCGGTCGGTGATGATTTTTTTACCTTTGACATCGAAGGCCTTGCCGATGGTCAGATCGAGCGTATCGTCTTTGGCAGTATGTTCGATGCGGTCTTCGCCGACGAGCTGCAGGGTATTGTCTACGTCCTTTTTGAAAATCCGGAAAACACCCTCGGGTAATGGAATACCCAGGTGATTGGCTTCCGAATTGATCAGTTTCAGATGAACTTCCAGCGGCGATTCCGCTTCGTATTGGGCAGCATTTTTAAAGATATATGTTTTTTTGGCGCTGGCGGAAACTTCGTCGAACAAAGTGATTTGCTTTATTTCATTGTCTTTAATTGTCACCGGACGTTGGAGTTCATACAAATGATAGTCGAACAATCCGCGTTCTTCGAAAGGCGCCGGAGCTGCGTCAGCTTCGGCCATCCGATATGCACTAACTTGTACAGATGATTTCTGCCTGGCCCGGTTAATGTTTCCCGCAACGAGTTTCATCTTGGCGTTCTCATAGGTCGCGCCGGACTGATTGTCGAGCGACACCCAGGAATTGAGCGTGAAATCCTTGTCGTTTTTCTCCAGCACCATGAGATATTCGGTGTGCCAGCTCATTCCGGCCGTCAGGTAACTCATCTCCGATTCGACCGGAGCACTGATTTTCGATGACAGCAGCCACTGCAAAGTCGGCTTCAGGATCAGACCGGACGGCAAAGACGGAAAATCGTAATCGGCAATATTTTCAGCCAAGGCGATCTTGATACCGCCGTTCTGAAGTTGCAGGACCAGATTGCCGCCGTCGTACTGGAGTAATTTTCCGGCGGTCTGCTCACCGGATTTGGTTTTGTAGGTGATTGTTTCGCCGATATATTTCTCGAAGATTTTATCCGAATTGACTAAGTCGTACAGAAAATTTTGTTCGAGAACGTTGATGGCATCGTTTTTCCCGGGAAAGGTGATGCGCACCGAGGTCGGATCGACTTCGGCCGGAACGCCTTCGATGCGGATTTCGGAATCGCCTTTGGTCACGTCGAGCGTACGCATCTGGGAAACGAGGCCAAGATTGCTGTTGTAGACCGTGATCTGGGTGGATTTGACCGGCGTGCCGGTAACCGGCATACCAGTAGCTGGCATACCGGTAGCCGGCGATGCGGCGGAAATTATTGCGACCATACTCCATACCGCCAGCAACAAAACTGTTAATCGTTTCAGCATTGGCATAGACCCTCCTTATATTGAATTACGAATCTATTAATGATCCGGGTGCCGGTTAATCGCTCAGCACTTTGAGATTCGCTTTGAATTTATGTAGTTGTTCCCTCAGGAGTTGTTCTTTTTCACGCTCTCTGGCGATTATTTCGCGGGGCGCTTTAGCGATAAAATCCGGATTGGACAATTTGCCGCTGACGCCTTTCAATAGTCCGGTCAGGCGATTGATCTCCTTTTCGAGCCGGGTGGTTTCGGCGGCCAGATCGATCACGCCTTCCAGCGGAATGAAAAACTCGGAGCCGCGCACGACGACGGTTGAGGAATGATGTGGTTTGGCGGTTTCAGCGATAACCGTTATGCTTGTCACTTTGACTAAATTTTGAATATAGGCGCAGATTTCGGCGTTGTTAAGCAATTCCGTTGCCGGGGCATCGGCTGAAGTCCGCACAATGAGTTCGATCTGTGTGGCGGGCGAAATATTCATTTCACTGCGGGCCGTGCGCAGAGCCGTGACGATTTCCTGCAGGAGCTCAAAACGCTCGGTCAGGGTCTTGTCTTTGGAATGAAATTCGACCTTCGGCCAGGGGGCGACAATGATGTCCGGTTCGGCGGGCGATTTGATGTGCTGGTAGATTTCCTCGGTGATGAACGGCGCATACGGATGCAGCAATTTGAGGAAATTTTTCAACACGTAGACGGCCACCTGCAGGGCGATCTGCTTTTCTTCCGGCGTTTTTTTGTAAAGCCGATCCTTGATGAGTTCGATGTACCA
>JAZDEI010000294.1:0-6018 GCA_043808945.1 Fidelibacterota bacterium
TGCCGCTTACGATTTTGAAATTGAAACCGGAAGCGATAGATTTGTCATCGTGTGGCAGAAAATGATCGGAGAAGTTTTAGAAGACCTGGAACGTAGCACCGGATTAGATCGGATCGCCGGGAAATTTCATGACGGTCTGGCTAATATTCTTCTACAGGCCGCGCTGATTGCCCGGCAAGTGACCGGGATCGCGACCGTGGCTTTGAGCGGCGGTGTTTTTATGAATATCCGCCTGCTGACGAGCCTGAATCGTTTGTTGAACGAGCAAGGTTTTACAGTCTACACTCACCACCTGACTCCCTGTAACGACGGCGGGATTGCCTTCGGGCAGGCTGTAATCGCCAACGCAATTTATCAATCGCAAAATCACCTGACGAGTTCATAGTGTGTTTAGCCGTCCCGATGAAAATTGTCGCTATCGACGCGAATCGTGCGCAAGCTGAAGTCGGCGGTGTGATTTATCACGCTAATCTTGATCTTATGCCGGATGTGAAAATCGGTGACTATATCATCGTCCACGCCGGTTTTGCCATCGAAAAATTAGACGAAGCCGAAGCGCTGGAGAGTTTAGCGATCTGGCAGGAAATTGCCGCCTATCCAGGACATAAGGCTTTCAAGCGGAGCAAAGACCATGATTAAATTCATGGACGAATATCGCGATCCGGCACTGATCGCCGAAGCTGCCGCTGAAATCAAGGCTATCACTCCCGACCGGCCAATCAACCTGATGGAAGTTTGCGGCGGGCATACAATCACAATCTTCAAATACGGTTTGAAAAAATTACTGCCGATCAATATTAACCTGATCAGCGGGCCGGGTTGTCCGGTCTGTGTCACCGATCCTGAATTTATTGACCTGGCAATCGCATTGGCGCGCAGGCCGAATGTCATAATTACAACTTTTGGCGATCTGATGCGCGTACCGGGCAGTTCTTCAAGCCTGCAAGACGAAAAAGCGCGCGGCGCGGACATTCGCACCTGTTATTCGCCGATCGAATCGGTCGAGATTGCGACTACCAATCCCGACAAAGAGGTAGTTTTCCTCGGGATCGGCTTCGAGACTACTGCGCCGACCGTCGCGGCAGCCATTCTGCAGGCCGCTCGTCGCTCGCTCCCGAATTACTCTGTTCTGTCAACCCATAAGACCATGCCATCGGCCATGAAAGCCTTGCTGGATTCCGGCGAGATTGCATTGCACGGTTTCATCTGCCCGGGACACGTTACGGCCATTACCGGCCCGGAAATTTACCAGTTTATCGCCAACGAATATAAAATTCCCTGCGTCGTGACCGGCTTTGAACCGCTCGATATGCTCGAAGCAATCTACCTGCTCGTCAAACAGATTGCCGAAAACCGGGCTGTGGTCGAGAATCAGTACCGCCGGGCTGTCAAAACAGGCGGTAATCCTCAGGCCCTGGCGATCATGGCAGAGGTCTTTGAACCGGTCGATTGCATCTGGCGCGGGTTGGGCAATATCCCGGCCAGTGGTTTACGAATTCATGAAAAGTATCGCAAATTCGACGCCTCGCAGAAATATCCTATATATGACCTTCCTTCCAAAATCAGTCCGGGATGTATTTGCGGCGATATTATGCGCGGTGTAAAAATACCGACTGATTGCCGTCTTTTCCGCAAAGTTTGCACACCGGAAAATCCGACCGGAGCTTGTATGGTCAGCGCGGAAGGCACCTGTGCTACGTACTTTAATTACGGAGATGGGATAATAAATTGAAAATTGCAGATTGAATGTTGCAGATTGAATGTTGGAGATTGCGAAATTCAAATTTTAAATCTCAAATTTCAAATTGAATGACTATCGAATGACTTTTAAATGACTAATCAAATGACATAACATGACATTACAAATCTCACCGAAAATTACCCACGCTTATGGCGCCGGCGGAAAATACATGCACGACCTGATCAAACAGGTCTTCGTGAAATACTTTGATAACCCGTCATTGCGTGAAATGATGGATTCGGCAATTTTGCCAGCGATGCCAGGGCGGATCGTTTTCACGACCGATTCGCATGTCGTCAAGCCGCTTTTTTTCCCGGGTGGCGACATCGGGAAACTGGCGGTCGCCGGAACGGTCAACGACCTGGCGGTCTGCGGCGCAAAACCACTTTGGCTTTCCTGCGGCATGATCATCGAGGAAGGATTTGATTTGGCGACACTCGAGACAATCGTGATCTCGATGCAGAAAACGGCTGAATCGGCCGGCGTGCAGATCGTCACCGGTGATACCAAGGTTGTCGGGCACGGAGAAGCCGACGGACTGTTCATCAACACGGCCGGGATCGGTT
This sequence comes from Fidelibacterota bacterium, assembly GCA_043808945.1. Taxonomy (GTDB): domain Bacteria; phylum Fidelibacterota; class UBA2242; order UBA2242; family UBA2242; genus JAGNGI01. The sequence continues at coordinate 2,308 of JAZDEI010000294.1, forward strand.
TTCTACCGGATCAGGTTCAACTCGGCATCGGGCGGATCACCCCCGGAGATAAGATTATCGTGAACGGATACATCGGCGATCATTCCGCCGCGATCATTAAAGCCCGGCAGGATTTTAACATCGATTACAATGTCGAAAGCGATTGCGCTCCGCTTAACGAACTGACTGGATTGCTGAGCGAGCGCATTCCAGGCCTCAAAATCATGCGCGATCCGACCCGCGGCGGTCTGGCGACAACCTTGAACGAATTTCTGGACGGTCAGCGCTTCGGTATCAGAATCGTCGAGGAGAATGTTCCGGTTCGGAACGTCGTCCGCGGTCTGTGCGAACCGTTGGGTTTCGATCCGCTCTATCTGGCAAATGAAGGTAAGGTCGTCATTGTAATCGCAGAAGAATACGCCGATGAAGCTCTTCGGTTGATGCGGTCGCATCCGTTAGGTGTCGAAGCGGCGATAATCGGCGAGGTAATCGCCAAACCGGCTGGCAGAGTGCTATTAAAAACGCGAATCGGCACTGAACGTATTCTCGATATGCTGACCGGTGAAATGTTGCCACGGATATGTTAATTTAGTTGCGAGTTCCGAGTTGCGAGTTTATAGTTCACAGTTACTCATCACGTCTTACGTCTTACGTCTTACGATTTACGAGTTTACTCGTCACCATTTCAAGCGTCTTTGCGAGTAAGTGATGCATGAACTGAAAATTGCCCAAAATATCCTGAACATCGTCGCCGACGAATTAGCAGTAAGAAAGATTTCCTCTCCGGTGAAAGTCATTCATTTCAAAGCCGGAATTATGCACGCCATTATTCCCGAGTCGCTGATCTTTAATTTCAATGCCGTCAAAGCCGGGAATTCGATATTCCAAAATGCCACTTTATCTCTCGAAATTGTCCCTCTGCGGGTCAATTGCCGCCAATGCCGGCAGATTGCCGAACTCTCCCAGCCGGTCTTCGAGTGCGGGCATTGCCGGAGCACAGACCTGGAAATTCTCAATGGTCAGGAAATGTATGTCGATAATATCGAACTGGAAGATGAATAATAAGACACTGAGTATCACGGAGATTATCTTATTTCTTAAAAGCACTTAAACGTACTTGCCATTTTCTCCGTGTCACGCCGTGTAACAAAAAAGGATTGTACCATGGAAATAAAAATAGTCCGCAATGTTCTCGAAGCCAACGACAAATTAGCCGCCGAAATCCGGCAACGGACGGCCGAATCGCAGACTTTACTCGTCAACCTGATGAGTTCACCCGGTTCGGGGAAAACGACTCTGCTGGAGAAGCTGATCCCCATACTGCAAAATACCGGTCACAAGGTCGGAGTAATTGAAGGCGACATCACGACTACGATGGACGCCGAACGTCTGCAACCTTTGAACATTCCCGTCGTTCAGATCAACACCGAACCATTTGGCGGCGACTGTCACCTTGGCGCCGAAGTCATCCTGCCGGCGCTCGAAAGTCTGAACCTTTCGCAACTCGACCTGGTGTTTATCGAGAATGTCGGAAACCTCGTTTGTCCGGCGGAATTCGACACTGGCGCAGATTTCAACGTCGTCGTAATAAGTGTAACGGAAGGCGAAGACAAACCGCTCAAATATCCTTTGATGTTCCGGGTATGCCAACTGGCATTAATCAGCAAAACGGATCTGCTGCCGCATCTCGGTCTGAATGTAAACCTGCTCCGGCAAAATATCCTGAAGATCAATCCAAAGATCGGGATTATCCCGATCTCGTCTAATAGCGGAGAGGGTTTGTCGGCCATTGCGGATTGGCTTAGCATTCGTTTAAAACGCGCACAAATTCAAAATATTGCACGATAAACCGGAGAAGATTAATTTGCGGAGGTCATTAACATTTTCAAGCGAGGTGCCGGATGTCAAAGAAAATTCTGATAATTGATGATGATTTCGATCTTGTCGAAGTTCTGCGAATAACCCTTGAAAAGTACGGTTTTACTGTGATTGATGCCCCAAACGGCACCCGCGGCTACCAATTGCTCGAGCAGGAAAGACCCGATTTGGTTCTTTTAGACGTAATGATGACTACCTGGGATGAAGGATTTGAGGTCGTTCAACGCATCCGATCCAATCCCGAAATCGCCAAAACACCAATCATTATGCTGACTGCCATCAGCCAGCAAATGGGCGTTCCCTACGGCAAGAACGATGAGACCCTGCCCGTCGATGAGTTCATCGAAAAACCGGTTATGCCGGGCACTTTACTGACCTTAATAAAAAAACACCTGAAATAAAATATCAATTGCCTCTAATTCTTAAGCAATGGGAGATTGACTGGATTTCAATATTTCCAATTGCATCAAGAAGAAAATCAATAAAGGTCATCAATCAAGCAATCACCTTTCGACATTTGGAATGTCAATACAATAATGGATATAGAAATCCCGGATGTCTAATCCGGCGGATCCAGTGTTAATTAAATTTTCCCGAACAGATCAAATGAAAATTCAGCGGGTCAATCCTTAATGCATCGCACCGAAAAACCATACATCTTACCACAGTTGTTGTAATCCTGGACGCACTGGGTCATCGCGCTGTTCAAGTAATACATTATTGGCCACGGCGTGGAAGCGCTTGTCCAGAATTTAGCATAATAGCCCTGGTACATAAAGTTTGCCCCGATACCTGTTGTGCGATAACCACTGGGTAGTGCCGTAAAACCGGATACATTGGTGGCGTCCGTATTCTCGGTGATCCAGTGACTGTTACCGACCTCTTTCAATTTACTCCCGGCAGCATCCCTGCCTCCAAGATAACTTATCAACGTCGCCCATTCAGCATCACTCGGAATATGCCAGCCTTCCGGAGCTAATCCCCGGCTATCGGTGACAGCGTACCAATTATAAAGCCGACCGTAAGTCGTGGCGTTATTCTGATCATTACCATAATCACAATAAGCCCCACTTGTCAGTCCGTACCACTGAGCGCCATCGGTAACATTAGGAATTGCGTCACCATTGCGGTAGTGAGTTACATCCAGGTTCTTGGCCATCCAGACCTGCGTGCCAATGGTCACGGTTTGATATTCCTCCTCATCCTGATCGTCATCATCATCATTATCCTTGGTTCCTTCCTCACAACCCATAGAAATAAGAAGCATAGCAATAAGAACAAAAACTTGGAATAAGGTGAAATTTGTCCTAAAAATCAAAAATAATTTTCCCATTTTAAACCTCCTCTTAAAATAATTTGGATTTTTACATTACTGCCAATCTCAAACTATTAACTGATCTACAAATCGGTTAGGGACTTTTATTGCCGAAAAAGTCGATTTCGACCGTTTTAACTTCTTCTTTATTATTTATTTTCATCGCCGAAAATGATTTCAATAGTGGGAAAATTATCCGATATTTCCTTATCAGGCAAGAAAAATATCACAAGTATTTAAAATAATTCCGGGTGTTCATAATTGACTCTCTCTCAAAATTTCTTTAATATATCTCCAATTTTATACATGGAGGAAAAATGAAGAAATTTGTACTGGTTGCTAGTTTGTTGTGTCTTGTCGGGGCTACGACTCTTTTGCCTTTTGAAGTCGTTCCGACAAAAGCCATGATGATCGGCGGAAATGTTGGCATCGGACATGGTTTAGGTGTTGCTGCTGAGCTGGAACTGCCACCCTACGGAGATTTGGAATTTTTAAAATTCATCCCCGGTTTCGGTATGGATTTACAGGTAGGTCTCAAT
>JAZDEI010000295.1:0-11288 GCA_043808945.1 Fidelibacterota bacterium
TCTTTCACGGCTTCATACTTGCGTTGAGCGTCGTAAAAAACACCCGTTAGTCCCAGCACTGTTTTCTGATTACCGGAAATGAAGCTGATTCCGCCGCGGAGTTCAGTATTGCGCACGATAGTTTCACATTTGGTATAAATATCTTTCAGTCCTTCTTCGACTCCATAATTGATTTCGCATGCCAGGTGGATTCTGTTCGTCAGAGCGTAGTCGTATAAAAAACGGACCTGCGGTCCGTCGTAGGCGATTGAGCCGGTGGTGGTGTCGCAGATGGTAAAGAATTCATCGTAGAAATTTTTTTCGAGGGAGCGATAGACATTGCTCAAGACGGTGCGATTATATTGGATCCCGGATAATAAAGTAACCCGCTCACTTAGATGTTTGACGGAAATGACCCGGATTTCATAATTATTCTGATGTCCGGGATCGAATGTCCGCCGGTAAGTATTTTGATAATTGTCATATCTGGTCTGGTAGTAATCGATATTGTCCGGATAGGAAATGCCAAATAATGCCGGATTAATTGAAAGATCGTAAAGAGTCAGGCCGTAGCGATTGAACATGATGTTGCGGGGCTGAATTTCTGATACCAGAGGATTGTCGTAGGCCAGCAGAACCGGAATTAACAGCAGGCTGATCAACCATCCGGAAACCAGGTGATTGACCTTCCGGCGATGAACATGAATTTTAGAACGACGAATGTTCATTATACTCCTGTTTTTCGATGACGGGTCACAATTCGAAGTCATGGGCGCCTAATGCTGATAACCAGGGGTTGGCGGTTTGATAATCACGAAATCATTGAAAGAGTTGTTAGTATCAAAACCCGGCAAGATTCTTTCGACCGATTGACCGCTGTAGCGTTGATTGCCGATCCCGGCCCAACCCTGGTCAAGAATTTTATCGATGTCTTTGTTTGTTCGTTCGCCACTACTGATACTGCAATATTCGACACAGTCAACCACTGTGCCAATGTCCAGACCGTCAGTCATGACGGAATCGCTGCCATCGGCAATGGCGATGACATTTGAGGACAGGTTAATCATGAAATCAACGGTTTTACCAGTCATGATATTATGCAAATTGAGAGCATTCGGATTATCAGTATCGCCGAAATCCATGGTGTTCACAAATTCCCAGGCCGCGCCTGAAAGATCGACGCTAGTGCTATACAGTGTCAGCCAATTAGTAGCATCGGCGGCCAACACAACAAACTCACCCGGTTGAACGGGATATTCTGTTCCGGTCAGCGGTTCACCCGGAAATTGGAAAGCGTAGGTCACCCGATCCAGCATATGGAAAATCCGGCAAACGATCATGCCGTCTAAATACTTTACCTCTTCGGATGAATTGTACAGTTCAACATATTGATCATAGAACCAATTATTCCTGTTCTCCGGGCCGGTATAATAAATTTCATTGATTTTCAAACCGGGGAGGGAATTAGCTGTAATGGTAAAGATCGTATCGGTAAGCATTGCATTTTCGGTCGGATTAAGAATTACGACAGTATCAACGAGTGTATAATTAATTAACGAGTCCGGCCGGGCGACGCCGTAGGTATCAATATAAGGTAACTGAATTTGGACTTTGACTTTCGGATCGAAGGATGCCCAGGCAAGATTCTCAAATACTACAACTCCGGAATCATCGGCAGTGGCGGAATAGTCATCTAAACTATATTCATCCGTATGTAACTGTACAGTGACATTTTTTAGTCTTTCATCATATCCAAGGGTACTGTCTCTGAAAACGAGAACCAATCGGATGGAATATGTGCCGTCTAATTCGGTTGGTTTATCCTTAAAACAGGTGGTTAAAGCCAGTGACAAAAAAATTAGAAAAATCAAACCTTTCTTTACCATTGAGCACTTACCTCCATCCCGTAAAAGATTGGTGAATTGAGTTCGTCGTAAGAACCGTCGAACTTTTTCCAGGTGGCCCGGTCATCCAGTATATTATTGACAAACAATGAAATTTCGGTGTTCTGCGAGAGCGATTTTGTCATTCGGAAGTTGAACAGCCACCGACCGCCGGTACTTTCCGTGTAGCGGTCATAATAATAGGTCATGCCCTGATAAAATAAATTAGTTATGCCATCTTCGGTTTTATAAGTCGAATTGCCGTTATAAATATGTTTGTAATGTTCAAGCGGAATTTGCTGGGCGTCCAGAGTGATCCATATTCCCAGGCGATTACTGATATAATTGATCTGGTAATCGACGATGACCTTTTCGCTCCAGTAAGAATCCGGCTTGTACCAGATGTCTTCCCAATTTTCCGGACTTGAATCATATGACAAACCCGTTCGTCCATGCTTGTTAAATCGGTAAGTGATGTTCATCCGGTACTGGAAACTACGTATGCGCTGGGTGCGCATGGTGAATTCTACGCCGCGGGAACGACTCCAACCGCGGTTTTCGTATCTGACCCAATCGGCGGCGGTAACTGTGTCGGGATTGATCTGATAGCCCCAGGGATAATCTACTGTAGTAGGCATGTCGTCGGAGGTTTGTTGATAACCAGTCAGTGAAAAGCCGACTTTATCACTGAATTGCCAGTCGACCGAGACCTCGTATTTATCGATAGAATAGGCCTGCAGATCGGGATTATACTGAATCTGGACTTCTTCGATGATCGTATCCCCGGCCTGATATTTGAAATACGCCGGAGCCTTAAAAATATAACCTAACGAAATATCTTTGACACTGCGGCCGGCGCCCAGACGGATTTGAAAGTCATCGCTTAAATTGTACTGCAGGTTAGCGCGCGGACTGAGGAAATCGCCGTGCTCCGATTTCAGTAAGGCTTTATCCTTGAACATATTCCCGAAATTGAAGCCGGTTGGGGAATAGGCATCGTATCTAATTCCCAGCATTAACTTATAGCGACAGGAAAGAAATTTTCCGCTGATAACGTCTTCGGCATAGGCGCTCAGGGTCGTCAGGTCGGGATAATCATCGAAGGAATAGGAACGATGGGAAGAATATTGGCCGTAATAGGGATGTTTTTCGTCGATCACCAATCCCTGGCCGGTGTTTTTCTCATAATTTACTTCTGTGCCAAATAGGAGATCATGTTTCACTCTGGCAGTATTCAGGATCAGTTTGCGCTGAATGCGACCGGAAATTTTCCACTCTTCACCGATTTCTTGCATCTTACCGATAAATCCGGGCAGAATCTTTATCAGGGTCGTGTCGATGGTCTGATACGATGTGCCTGTACCGGTAATGACGGTATCAATCAGGGTTGTATCGTACTCGACGTTGAAATTTTCTGCAACCCATTTCGAATGGTAATTATTTTTTTTGTCGAGATTAACGGAAAAAGCGCCATTCCAGGTTCTGTTTGCGTCTTGTTTGTATACAAAGTCGAAATTACTGGTCGCTAAAAAGCCCTTATTGTAAGAAGCGGATTGATAGGCATCGGTTGGTTTTTCATTGTCAATTAATTTTGTCAGACTGCCGCCGAAATGCGTTTCCAGACGTTTGTTCAGATAATCGCCGGATAGGTTACCGCTGACATGAATGCGTTGAAACTCATCGCCTTCCTTGCGCCGGTCGCGCTCGCTGTACCCGTAATTCAGGTGATAATCCAGCACCGAACGCCCCAGATTTACGCCGTGCGAAAAACTGGCGGTCTTGGTGTCTGGATTGATTTTTGCGTTGAGTTTCGGAGCAGTCCGGCCGATCTTGGTTTCGACCTTGATGACACCACTGGCGAAGTTGCCGTATTCGACGGAAGGAATGCCGGTAATGACCTCGACCGATTTGATATTATCAGCCGGAATAATACGTAAATCCAAGCCGCTGACCGCTGAACCCGACAGGTAGCTAGAAGAAGAATTCGCATCGGTCGATATCTGGTTGCCGTTAACAATGATGGCCGAACCGAAAGACTCCACTTGTCCCCAAACGGCGTTCGATTTAACGGAGCGCAATCCGACCTCCGACTTTGTAGACAGACCCGGATTTTGCGACTTGTCCACACCCGGAACCAGGGTCAAAAGGTCTCCGAGGCTGGTCGCCTGCATATGTTCAATTTCGCCGGTGTCGATCTTGCGGGTTGTGACCGGAGATTCGGGTATCAGTTCCTTCTGGACCGAGCGAACTTCGATTCCACCGAGCATGAAACAGTAGTCGCTGGCCGATTTGCCCTCGTGTACCAGCAATTTAACATTGATCGTATAAGTTTGTCCTTCTTCAATTTTCAGATCGAAAAGGACATTTTTAAAAAAGCCGTCATGCACCGCTTCGATATTGTAGACTCCGGGAGCCACGTTAGTCATAATGAACTGCCCGGTTTTGTCAGAAACCGTGGTGCGCGAAAAGTCCGGATCGTTCCGCTTCTGGAGAATTACCAGGGCGTCGGGAATGTTTTTTTTCTCCATCTGGCAGGTAATTTTCCCGGTAATAGTCGAGGTTATTCCAGGAATGGTCAGGCAAACCAACATCAGAATTGTAATGATTCGCTTGTTCATATTCAACTGGCTCGTTTATTTAAATTCATCCAGCGCATCAGGCGCAATATCACCCGACACAGCCAGAATGTAATTATCGGTATTGAGATATTTATTGGCGGCGCGCTGAATATCGGCTTTGGTGATCGCCAGAATTCTCTGTTTGCTCTGATCGAAATAATCCAATGGTTGTTTATTCTGAATCAGGTCAAAAATTATCAATCCTATTTCATCCGGCGTGCGGGTATTCATGCTCAGCATGGCAATACTGCGGGCCTTGGCCTTTTCCAATTCCTCGTCTGTTACGCCATATTTTTGCACTTTATCGATTTCATTGAAAATGCCGTGAATCATCTTGCTGAGGTTGGCTTTGTCTAATTCGGTGCGGATATTCCAGTAACCGCCCTGATCCCGAATCCACAGGTTGCTTTTAATGCCATAACTCAAGCCCTGTTTGTCGCGTAATTCCTTGCCCATGCGGGAGGTCAGAGAACTGCCGCATAAGATCGATTCCAGTAGTTTGAGAGTCTGAATATCAGGATTGTCGACCTTGATGCCACCCTCGATCGGATTGATAGCGAGGTCGACCCGGCACTGTTTATATTCCGGATTTCCGAAAACGTATACGGTTTTACCTTTGATGGCTTTAGCTTTTTGAAATGCCAGGTGCGGATCACCGGACTTGTGTTTCCACTGGCCGTAGGTTTCATTCAGCTTGGCAACAATCTCTTTCTTATTAAAATCGCCAACGACCATCAGGCTCAGATTATCCGGCGAGTAATATTTGGCGTGAAAATTCCGCAGATCCTGACTGGTCATGGTATTGAAAGTTTCCGGATCGCCGGCATACGGCAGGGAATACTGATGACCCTCGAATACTTTTTCATACATCGTGTAGAAAGCCTTCATCCGATCGGTTTCTTTGTATTCGCGGGCGGATTTAATGAGAGACGGTCGCACCTTTTCAATCTCGGATTCGGGGAAAATCGGCTGAGTCACTATTTCAAAATTGGCTTTTAGGATTTTGTCGAAATCTTTGGATAAACCGTAACCCTGGAAAACGATCTTGTTCCAGCTTTGGCTAAGATCGAATGAATACGGTGTGAACGACCGCTCTTCGAGTAAGTCTTCATATTTGCGGTTGGTGGTTCCGCGTGCAATAAGGCCGACCGTCATTTGCCGAATGCCAGGATGCAGGTTTTCTTCCTCCATGCGGCCGGTCTCGATATTTCCGATCAGCATTATGGTCTGAAAATCGTGATTTTCCAGTAAGTAAACCGGAATACCATTTTTAAGTTTGACAATGGCAATCAGTGGTGAAATCGGATTTGGTGAAATGACCTCTTCCAGTTTCGGGAAATAGATTTGGCGGACTTCCGGATTCAAAACGGTGTCCTTTGTTTCTATTATTTGTTCCGGTTCGGTTATTGGCACCAACGTTTCATTTTCTTCCTCTTCATCAATAGGTTCCCGCCTGGACCTGGCAGTCGTATCCGGATGCGAATAACTGGCGACGAAGTTGTTGGTTTTCAGATATTTGTTAACCACGCGCATGACATCGTCGGGGGTAACTGCCATGACTAATTGGTTCCACTGATTGATATAATGCCAGTTAAAAAAATTGTCGTATGTTCCGATCAGCCCTCCGATTTCGTCGTTATGTTGATTGCTGGTCAGTTCGTTATAAATGATCCGGTTTTTGATTTTTTGCAGGTCGTATTCCAGTACAGGAGTCGTGGCTAAACTGTCGATTTCTCTCTGGATTAAAGCCTCGACCTCGCTGATTTTGGTGGTCGGCATCAGGCTGGCGGTGAGATTGAAAGTTGAAGGATCTTTGGTGAAAGAGAGTCCGGCCGTCGCTGATTCGCACACTCTTTTTTCGCGATGTAATTTTTTATTTAGACGGGATGTCGAGCTGCGGGCTCCCAGAACCTGGCCGGCGACGTACAGTGCCGGACCGTCGGCCTCAAACCTGGTTGGCGCTTCAAAATAATACTGAATGGATTCGTTAAGGATATCGGAGTGAACAAAGTCTAGCGTTTTCTTGCCGGTTTGTGACACCCGGTAAAAGCTCATTGCCGGTAGTTCTGGTCCGCGCGGGATTTTACCGAAATAGGATTTGACCTTCTTCAAGATCGCGGCCGTTTCAAAGTCGCCGGTCAACACGAGCGTGGCATTATTAGGCGTATAGTAAGTCCGGTAATATTTATAAGCATCGTCACGCTTGGCATTGCGAATATCATTCATCCAACCGATCACCGGATTACGATAAGGATGGTTCTTGTACAACAGGGTGTTGAGTTCTTCGCGCCGAATTCCGGCCGCACTGTTTTCAGTGCGCTGTTTGCGTTCTTCGGCAATAACGTTGATCTCAGATTGAAATTCAGCCGGATCGAAGGCGCATTTATACATTCGCTCCGATTCAATATCGAAAGCCAGGTCGATTATATTTTTCGGTAAAAGTTCATAGTAAACCGTAATGTCTGATGATGTGTAAGCATTATAAATGCCGCCGTTGGCGCTGATTAATTCGGAGATCGTGCCTTTCGGGAAGCGATCCGTGCCCTTGAACATCATGTGTTCAACGATATGGCTGATGCCGGTCTGGCCGAATGGTTCGTATTTCGAGCCGACGTTATAAGTTAATTGGGAGTAGATAACCGGGGCGTTGTGCATTTCATAGGTAATGACTTTTAACCCGTTATCCAATGTGTATTCTTTGACACGCGACTCATCGAGAGCCAGTAAGCTCGATATGCCAGCAATTGTTACCAGTCCCAAACAGATCAATCGTGGTATATATTTCATCAAAGGCAGATCCTATTTTGTTTGTATTAATTTTTAAAAAGCCCAACAAATCTATTCAATTATTGCTAAGGAATCAATGGTATACTAACTTTCGCCGTGACTTAAAAAACATTAAAACAAGGTAAAGCATGGAAAATGTAATCGAATGTACCAATCTGACGCACCGATACGGCTCCAAATTGGTGTTGAATGATTTGAATTTTATCGTTAAAAAAGGGCGCATTTTCGGCTTGCTGGGAAAGAACGGGATGGGAAAAACCACGACGATTAACATTCTGATGGGATTTCTAAGACCGACCAGCGGACAGTGTATGGTGCTCGGTGAAAACTCGCATAGTTTATCTCCCAAAACACGAACTCGTATCGGACTTTTGCATGAGGGACACCTGGCGTATGATTTCATGAGCGTAACCCAGATAGAAAAATTCTATGCGAGTTTCTACCCGGCCTGGCGAAAGGAATTTTATTACGAGTTAATCGATAAAATGGGAGTGTCGCATGACCATAAGTTATCCAAAATGTCCTGTGGTCAGCGTTCTCAGGTAGCCCTGGGGCTGATTCTGGCGCAAAATCCGGAACTGATGATTCTGGATGATTATTCGATGGGCCTCGACGCCGGATACCGCGCCCTATTTCTGGATTTCTTACAGGCTTTTGTTCAGGAAAATAAGAAAACGGTATTAATCACGTCGCATATCATTCAGGACCTGGAAAAAATTATCGATGAAACCCTGATAATCGGTCGTCAGAAAGTGCTCCTCCAGATGACGATCCGGGAATTTATGCGGACGTTTCACCGTTATTCCTTTCAATCCTCCCGGTCAGATCTGATGCTGGAACAGGATGATTTCATTAAGAACTACGAAAACATCAAGAATAAATTCACGGTCTATACATTTGCTACCGTTGATGATTGTCAGAAATACCTGCAAAATCACGGAATTGAATTCGCCGATTTTCAGGAAATTCCCATGACATTGGAAGAAGCATTTATTGGATTAACCGGAAAATATTAGGGGTTTGACGATGTATAAATCATTACTATATAAAGAATGGCTGAAGATTCGGTATTTTCTGCTCGGATATTGTATCATCTTTCTTTTTATTGCAGGGTATCTTTTTCTGGATATTCGTCACATGCTGACCATGGGAAAACCAATTGAAATCTGGCTTTACATTATCCAGTACAAAATGTTGTTTTATAGAATTGTAAAATTTATTCCGCTTCTGGGCGGAATTTTGATGGGGCTGACGCAATTTGGGCCGGAAATGACTAAAAACCGATTCCGGTTGTCGTTTCACCTGCCACTGCCGGAAATTAAAATGTTATTGTTTACGATAGGTGTCGGATCGGGAGTTTTCCTGATAATCAATCTATTTTTCTATGGCGGAATTCTGCTTGTAGTGGCTAAATATTTTGCAAGCGAAATAGTGATCAGCACTGCAAAAACGATACTGCCTTGGTTTCTATCCGGGATGGCCGGATATTTCTCTACGGCGGCAATAACGGTCGAACATTCCTGGAAATATCGGATTGTACTGATATTGGTTGCCGGCGGATTGATTAGTCTGATGTTGAGTGAACGTGGTTATGAAGAACATGTGTTTGTCATATGGCAATATATAATTATTATTGTTATGCTTGCGGTTACAATTATTTTTCCGGGTTACCGTTTAAGGAAAGGGAGCAAGTGATGCCTACAAAAATTTCCCGTTATATGTTCATCCTCCTTTTTATTCTAATGGCGGCCGTTTACCTGCCCGAGTTTTATTGGAAAATTTTCGGCAGGCGTCCCGATTATATAGCTGTTCAATACAGCCCGATTGTCAGGCAATTCGTCATCCAAAGGACGCTGAGCTATATGAAGACCGAATATTTTGATTTAAAAGGCAATTCGTATTCCCAGATCGAATTTGAAAAATTGTTACCGTTTCATTATTACCTGGATTTGGATAAATGGAATATCCTGCCCGAAAAAGTTCAGAATATACCGATCGATATATCGACTATCCGCAAAAAGTCCCAGCATTTTTTTCAGCGCCCGGCCAACCTGCACGATTCCTCAATTCAACTTTTTCCATTGTTTGGATCGGAATTGGATTTTGCCAGAATAGTATTGCCGGATGAGGTTTTCAGAATCAATGACCGGATGGAATTTATTGATGTCCGCAAAAATATCATCAACGAGGGACGGACTTCTGACTTTACAGCTGCTCTCAAGAATGCCGGCTTTGCGTTTCCGGCTAAAATAATTGCCGGGAATCCCACCATACGCAAACCTTTCGATGAGGGTTACTTTATTGTTGATGCGGCCGGATCCGTTTTTCATGTTAAAACGATCAAGAACAAACCTTTCTGTAAAAAAACCGCAATTAGCCCGGATCTCGGAATTCGTTATATCTCCATTGCAGAGGATCAGCGTCGCGAATTTTACGGGTATTTATTTACAAATTCAGACGAGGTTTACCTGATTACGTACGATAATTATAAACTGATTCGTCTGCCGCTGAAAGATTTTAATGCGGACGAAATGACCCTGCGGTTTTTTGCCGATCCGCTTTACCGGGTGATTTCATATTTTAATTCTGAAAAAACATACGGTGTCGTTACGGACCTGAAGTATAATCTGGTTGATTCGTGTTTTATGGATATGGTCCCATTCGAAAAAACGATGATCGGAAGGATCGATAAGGGATTGTTTCCGTTTAAAATCGAAACTGAATCGGAGAACAGTATTTATAAAAGTTTTAGACTGAGACCGAGCGGCAATCTCGGTCTCATCGGTATGTCCGTTTCTCTTTTACTATTCGTTTTTATAAAATACATTTATAGAAGAGAAAAACTAAGTGATAATCCTCTGGATTTAGTAATAGTCGCTCTGACCGGAATTTATGGATTGCTGGCGGTGCTGGTAATCAGGCCGGAGATCTGGGATAAAAGCGCCGATCCGTTCGGATATTGAACCATTAACAAAGAATTGCTTTGCTGGTTTGAGTTTCCGAAATTTGATTTCGGTGAAAGTAATTAAATAAAAGCGAAGAGACAATGCAGGAAAATATTAAAGAGTGGTATCGTCCGGGCAGTGTGGACGAAGTTTTGAATATCATACGGAGCGATCAGGGCATTCCTTATGCCGGCGGGACCGGTTTGAAAAACAGTCCGGTTGCGGGATTGATCGACCTGCGGCGGTTGAATCTGAATTACATCAATGAAAATTCATCCGGTAAGATGATAGGCGCCTGTACACATTTCAATGAAATCGCGAATTATACTTGGCCGGATAGTCGCAGGATTCTAGGGCAGGCCGCCGGACAGGCGGCTTCCAATCCTTTGCGAAATCTGATAACCATCGGCGGCTCGCTGGCTTTCCGGCCGGTCTGGTCGAATGTGCCGACGCCGCTTCTGGCGCTAAATGCTTCCGTGAAAGCCGTCGGAGCTCAGGCCGATGAATATTCGATTACCGATTTCCTGCAACTAAAGCGCAGTAGTAAATTTTTCATTACGGAAATTGACATTCCGCCCGCGCCCGGCTTTGGCGTGTATCACCGCTTTGCCCGGACACGCTTCGACTATTCGGCGCTGGATTTAGCCGTGTATATTGAAGTCCAATCCGGCGCCATCGTACTCTGCCGCATTGCGATTGGTAATGCGATTCCGGTGGCTATCCGATTAATAAATGTCGAAAATCGGTTGACGGGTTTGTCGATTAATGATTCGCAGATACCCGCGATTATCAATGCCGTGGAAATAAAACCGGGACACAATCCGAATTTCAGCCGCGAGTTCTTGCTCAATATGCTGCGAACCGAACTGTTGCGCGCGTTCACTAAAATCAGGGAGCAGGTCGATGCAAATTAAACTGACTATCAATGGAAAGTTAAAGTCGCTGGTAATTCATCCGGGCGAAAATCTGCTGGAAACCATGCGGAACAACGGCTATACCGGCGTGAAATACGGTTGCGGCACGGGTGATTGCGGAGCCTGCGTCGTATTGTTGAACAACAAACCGGTCAATTCCTG
>JAZDEI010000296.1:0-2751 GCA_043808945.1 Fidelibacterota bacterium
TGTCCTGATTCAAGATTTCCGGGATGAATCCGGCGCCGATGCCCTGGATTTTGTGCGGACCGGGTTTGCCGCCGGACAAAACCGGTGAATCGGAAGGTTCAACTGCAATAATACGGATAGCCGGATAAGTCTGCTTCAGAATCTCGCCGACACCGGTAATAGTCCCGCCTGTACCGACACCGGCAATGAAATAATCAGGAACGAGGTCCCCGAGATCGGTGATGATTTCCTGCGCGGTAGTACGGCGATGTATCTCCGGGTTAGCTGGATTGCGGAATTGCTGGGGCATGAAGTAGCCGGGCCGACTCGCCAGCCGTTCGGCCTCCGCAACAGCTCCGGACATTCCCCGGGCACCCTGAGTCAATACGATCTGCGCCCCGAAATGCTTTAGTATTTTGCGACGCTCAATGCTCATCGATTCCGGCATGGTCAGGATGATCGGATAACCTTTGGCCGCGGCGACCATGGCCAGGCCGATGCCGGTATTGCCGGACGTCGGCTCGACGATCGTCATGCCTTTCTTAAGTGTGCCCTGGCGTTCGGCGGTCTCGATCATGTTCAGAGCGATGCGGTCCTTGACAGAGCCGCCCGGGTTGAAGAATTCGAGTTTGGCGAGAATCCCGGCCGATGTTCCAAGCGTCAGCCGGTTGATACGCACCAGGGGCGTTTTACCTATCGTAGTCAATATATCGGAATGAATCGTCATCATTAATCCTTTTCGATATTAACGTTAATTCGCATGTACATTAAATCAAAAGAAAATCTTGAGGATTGACGATTGATGATTGACGATTGATGATTGACGATTGATGATTGACGATTGATGATTGGGGATTGATGATTGGAGATTGCTTCGCTCGCCATGTCCGGTGGGATGTGAGAGGGAGTGATAAACCCATTGGATTGTCAGTCTGAACGAGTTCCGCTTCGGAACGAATGAAGAATCGCTTGACTCCGAATCGCGGCACACCGTTATTAAGAGAAAATATTTAAGTATTATAGCAAGCCAGATCTTTTTCAGATATACCGGCGAGCAGAAAATTTCTTGTCGCCGCCGAACATCGGTCGTTTTCCCGCCGATTTATTCAGACCGAAATGACAGTAAATGACCATTGAGTGACCATTGAATGACTATTGAATGACAATCGAGTGACGATTATTTCCAGACCGTCCGGGCGCGGCAGATCGCGTTTTGAGCGGTCGATTGCCCGACCGAATGGATGAAAGTGTCAGCGATGGATTGCTGTGTGACGACGCTGATTTCCTCACCATAGAACGTCTCGGCTAAGTAATTGATATCAAGTTGGCGGAGATTATGGCTCTTGAGAAAATCAAGAGGAAAGGTTTCGTAAATCCAGTCGATATAACGCACATTATTGGCGTGTTCGTTGGCGTCGAGGTCCTGGTAGCCGACTTTGGTTTGCCAGGTAAAATCCGCTCCGGTTGGTGTTTCGATCTTCGGCGGCCGTTCCGGGAACATTAATTCCTTGTTGTCCGGCATCCGGAAGGGAAAGATTTCAGCGACCGGTTGCGGGCGGCGGGCCTGAATGTCGATGACGCACCAGGAAGTCGTTGCTCGTCCGAATTCATTATCAGACTGGTCGGTAAACAGGAAATCGCGGTAAGCAAAAAACTGGTCCCGGCCGGAAGGCCAGGTGGCAAGACAAATTTGCTCGCCCCAGCCGGGTAATTTTTCGATCCGGATAGTGGCGCGGGTCAGCACCCAGGCGAAGTTTCTCGATATCAGGCTGGCATATCCGGCTCCCAGGGTTTCGGCATGTTGCCAGGCGGATTCCTGCATATAACGATTCAGCCCCGAAAGCCGGATTCGTCGTCCGAAATCGACCTCGTAGGAGTGAACGGTATACTTATCGTTTCTGATTAATTCGGTCATAATAAAATATTCCTTTAGAAAACGCGCGGTAATATAACAAATATTCCGGTAAAGTAAAGGCTTGCCCAACGTCGATTAACGACAGATTGCCTGAGCACCGCCACCGAAAAAGTAGTTGGTTTGTTGCCAAACGATTTTTAAGATTGCCGTGATGAATAAAACGGAGCAAAGATGATGGATTGGCGAAAGATTGTTCTGATTACGTCCCTGATATTAACAGGAATAATCCGTATCCCGGCCGGTGAGCCGCAAACAGTAACGGCCAAACTGAAGTGGAGTTTGAAGCAGGTCTTCAAAGTCCCGGAATCGGCCTTGTATGATTATGCGCGGACTGTTATTTACGTCAGCAATATTAATGGCAGTCCGGGCGCGGCGGATGGAAACGGATTTATCTCCAGGGTATCGCCGGATGGCAAGTTGCTGAATCTGCACTGGATCGACGGATTAAACGCACCGAAAGGTATGGCGATTTACCGGGATACGCTTTACGTTACCGACCTGAATGCTATTGCGCTGATCGACCTGAATAAAGCCAAACTGATCGGAATAATTGACCTGAAGGCTAAGTTCTTGAATGACATTACTGTCGATAGAGATGGAACGTTATTCTGTTCGGATAATGTCGACGATATAATCTATGTTGTGAGAAATGGTCAACCGACTGTCTGGCTGTCCGGAGGTAAGCACAATCCGAACGGTTTGCTGGCCGAAGCGAACCGCTTAGTCATGCTTTCGTCCGCTACCGGTTACGTCAATTTCATTGACTATCAGACAAAGACGCTTCGGAAATGGGTGCGTATCGACGGTTCCCCGGACGGAATCGTCGCCTGCCGAAACGGCTATCTTTTGTCCGATTT
>JAZDEI010000297.1:0-10085 GCA_043808945.1 Fidelibacterota bacterium
TTGCAGGAAGGTATTCATCTGGTACGAACCCGTGATGAAAATGTCGTAATCCTCGTCATTGGCGGCGTCTTCCAGGGCGGTTTCCCAGAGAGTCGAATTATATCCGGCCTCGATGGTTGTGCTTTCGACGTTAAAATCCTCTTCAGCCTGATCGATACCACGCTGAGCCGAGTCGAAAAACGACATATCGCCCAATTCACCATTGACGAAATAAACCACTTTCAGCGGCTTGTCGTCGGTTTTATCGCAGGCGGTCATCAACCCAACCAGCAGAAGTACGATTCCAAAGAATAATAGCTTGCGCTTCATAGTTAATCCTTTATTTATATGTCAGAAGGGCGCGCACCGCTAAAGCAGTGTGACCAAAGTAAAAAATTATTTGCCGGGTTCCGTCGCAGATTTCTTGCAGGTATCCATCTGTTGTAATGCTTTTGGAGTGCTATCGGCGGGAGTTGCGAAGACAAGCCGCCACCCTCCGTCCTGCCTGGCAAGAACGTTAAGCCAAACCTCGGTGCGATCCTTGCCATCTGGGCTGACGTACTTGCTTTCGCCAATCTCATAAGCAATAGGCCCGATGATGGTGATTTGTTTTACCTTATGAACCATTTTTATTGGTCCGTTGGCCAACCACTTCGCGAGCTGTTCACAATACCACTTCTTGTCTCCGACGAACGCCTCTGATGGTTTTTCTGATTGCGGAGACACCGATACATAGCCCTTGTCCGAGAGAACGCCACGGAGGATTTCCAGACCCTTATCGACCGAACCGGCGTTAAAGGCGGAACTAAACTTTTCTTCCATCAATATCCGAATTGCGTCTTCATCGCTGGAATTCCCCTGCTGAGCCAGGGCTGTGGCGGTGACACAAGCAAGAGAGACAAACAAAATGGATAATCTGACTGTTGTAGATCTCATAAGCACACCCCTTTGTTATGAAATTATTACGAACATCATTAAATATTTATTTCTGTTATTCGATTTCATTTGCGCCAATTTAATCTTTCTTTTAATGGCCGTCAACTAATTGTTTTGTTCTCGTCGGTGATAATCCCCACCCGCCCGCCTGCCATCTGACGGAGCGTACCAACCAGGGGCCAGCAGGGTTGGACCAGGACGTTGAGCCTTTACGAAATGTAGAGAATTAAGGAGCTAAATAAACCGTTCCAGTTTCATATTAACACTGAATTTTTCACCGGAACGTTCGAGCACAACCGATACTTTTTTGCCATTTTTATCGATTTTTTCTTCGAACTCACTCCGGGATAGCTGCGCAGCGGATTTTTTATTGACTGCCAGGATTTTGTCGCCGGTGAGGAGACCAGCCTTTTCGGCGGGTGAACCGGGAATGACATGACAGATGGTTAGATTCAGATCTTCCGCCCTTTCGACCTGCAAACCGGCCAGATTAAAGTCGAAAGATTCCCCGAATAAACCGTTTTTTGCTATGTAGATTTGATTACCCGGGAGGTTGAATGTCAGGTGAAACCGGCCGAGGATTTGGTTTCCGAGGTTACCCTCTTTTTCCCAGGGCGAAGTGCCGGAATTACCATCGTTAAAAGAAGCCAGGACGTTTTCCAATTGAAATCCACCGAGGTTAAAACCGGCGATCCGACCCATTTTCCATTGAGCTTTTCCAGTAAGGCTGGCGGCAAAATATGGCAGATTCCTGGCTGGCAGCACCAGGGCATTGTTGTTGCCGGCGTTCAGCATGAGCGCGTTCCGGTTACCGGTATCGACGACAAATTCTCCCGGAACGATCGCGCCGCTTTCCAATTTCACATCCGCCTTCAGAAATATCCGGTTGTCGCGAATATCCACCGGAACGGCTTGTCCGGCTTTAGCCAGGTCGACTGTGCCGGGCTGGCTGATTATCATGTACTGCCGCTCGTAATTAATCGAAACGATCAGGTGATTAAATAATGAAAATCCGATGATTCCGTCCACACCCTCAAACTGCCGGCTGCGGGTGGCGTCCCGGGGAATTGCAACGATCATCTGATTGGTCAGGGTCAGATTCGGCACCTTGAGGGTGGCGCCCAGGCTTACATCCGAGAGAATCGGATTGCCATCCACGCCGCCCACGGGCATTTTGGAGGTAAAAGTTAATTGGGCGGCATCGACCTTGTCGCTTCCAAAAAGGAGAGCGCCGTCAAAAGGCATCCCGGTGTCCAGGATCAGATTCAGGGTCGTCCTGTTTAACTCCACCTGAATGACGATCAGATTGTCCGCCAGTTTAAACGGGATGGCGGTACTGGTTGTCTGATTGGCAAATTCAAAGCCACCGACCGGCATATCCATTCTGACCGGGGCTCCTTCCTGTGCGATCAGGGTTGAACCGTTAAAGACCAGAAGTACGCCTAGAAGAATTAATGACCTGATTATTTTCATATCCACTCCATTGTTTTTTGGTTTCTCTGCTTCTTCAGACCGTGGGAGTGAATGAAAAGTTGCCTGATAATCTAGCGGGGATGTAAATATTCTGGCAGCGGATCGAGAAAGTGGTTCAGCGGCCGGTTAGTCCGCTTTTCGGTAAAAATTCAAACGTTGAACCAGTAGGAGGTTTTTACCATGAAAATGTTGTCCGGTTTGGTTCTTCCGATGCGGCTGAAGGAACGATTCAGGTCAAAGTCCGGGCGGCCGTCGTCATCAAAGCGATTGTGCGTCCAGACCAGATAAACCGCCGAGCCGCGCGCAAATTCCCAGCGCAGAACCGCACTGGAGCGGAAACTGTAGACATTGAAATCGGGATTGTCGATGCTGAAGACCGTCGCCGGGCCGCTACCGTCCGGGTCGACCGTCAGTTCGTTCGCAGATCCATTTTCGGTGATAGTCGAGCCGCCTTTCCCATAAACCAGGAACTCGTAACTCTTCGGACGCGCCAGTTCCTTGTAATTATAATAATCGCCGGCCGCCATCAGCGGTTGAGCATATAGCTGCAGGGAGAGCCGCGGCGTGAAAGTCCAGTTTAGTCGCAAACTGGCCGACAAGGTTGTCTGATGCAGATCGGCAAAAACATAACGCTTGCCGTAGGTGGCGGTCGCATAGGCATCGTCATAATCATACACCCATTGCGCGTAATTGTGGTTTAGGCTCAACTCGGGAGTAAATTCGAACGACAAATTATCGGCAATTTTCCACTCTAACGGAATCTCGAAATGGTGGTTGGCCGAGCCGGTATCATTTCCACTGGCCTCATAATAAAAACCGAAGACTATGGGCTTGCGGTTGTCGGATGAAAAATTAACATAGCCCCAAAGGCCGGACGGCGAAATTGCCAGCGGCCCGCCGCGTGTCAGGCGATTATCGTAGGATTCAAAAAAATAGCCGTTACCCCAAGTGATACTGTAATAGTTTAAAAACTGGTAGTAACCAAAATTCATAATGCTGTTACTAAGGGTATGCCCGGCACAGTCCAGAGAGCGAGCGATGGCGAATTCAATATCGAAATAGCGGTAAGTTTTGGTGGGTTCTGTCCATTTATAACCACCGCCGATATGGTAGTTAATAACGTCACTGCTCGACGAATATCCCAGATCATTGACATCGAATCCCGGGCTGATCACACCAAGAGCCGCATTACAAATCAGCCGACCCTTTTGTTTGTTCAGGGTAATGCGGGTGGCATAACCCGTCAGAGCGGTAGCATTACTGTCAACCTCGAAATGATTGGCGTCCGGTTGCTGAAAATAATGGCGCGAATTAGTCTGGACATTGGTAATACAGGTTTGCGTTCCGGATAGAGTTGATAATCCGCCCCAGCCCGCGATCACCCAGGTCTTGGCGGTATCCAGAAAAGTCCAGCCGTCCAAACCCACTACCAGAGCTTCTTCGTTGAGATTATCGGCTAAACTTTTATCGTTGAAAAAACGTTTGGTCATGGTTGAGAGAATCCCCAGACCGTGTCTTCCTTCTTTAAATTCCTTCTGGGTGCGAAGAATCGTATAGTTGGTCAGCGGTTCGGCCTCGACTTTGGAATCCTGACCGTCCGGGCTAACCCGGGCGAACTCGCGCGCGGTCAGGGCATTCAAAAGGCCGATATTCCAGTTGTCTCCAATTTTGCCGGTTAATTTTCCAGCGGAGATTATGCGCGTGCCCTCCGGGACGTCGGTATAGTCGTAATCCGACAGATCGCGCTGTGGCGCTCGCCCGATTCGGCGACTGTACAACAGACTCGGCGCTGAAAAATTAATATTCCAATAGCTATTAGAACCACCGTAGCCGAAGTCGAAGGTCTTCGAGCCTTCGATAAAGAAAGGACGCTTTTCGTCGTAGTATGTTTCCACGTCGGAAAGGTTGATCACGGCCGGATCGACTTCCACCTGACCGAAATCGGGATTAAGCGTTCCGTCAATTGTCAAATTATTCCCTACGCCAACCTTGAAGTCGGCACCGACTCCCCCCAAATAACGCGAGCCGTCATTGAAAGGATCATCCGGGTCGACCGATGAATATTCGGCTTTGGTACGAAAGTAGGGCAGAACTTCCATCTTACGTTCGGCGTCGATATTTTCGATTCCAACCAGATCAGCGAAACGCGAGGCTAGCCCGGACTCTTTGCGCGGGGTAATTACAATCCAATCTTCTTCGTTATGACGCTGAATCCGGCGATAAATATTAAAACCCCAGACATACGATGTGCTTTTCTTGAAACGCAGTTGCGAAAACGGAACGCGCATTTCGAGGCTCCAACCCTTTTCGTCACGCTTCACAGCGCCCTCCCAGACTCCGTCCCAGGATTCATCCGTCCAGGTATCGTTATAAATAACTCCGTCGTAAATCGCTCCGGCGGCGGAAAGGCCAAAATAATAGCCGCTGCGCCGGTCATAATAGGGATCCAGGGCAATCAACAAAATATCCGAATCCAGGTCTGAATCGCGGCGCTCGAGGCGTGCCACGATCGAATCCGCGGCCGAATCGTATAACCGTGCGCCGATATATATCGCTTTGGCATCGTAGACGATCCGGATGTCGGAAGGCTGGGTGGGGAGGGCGCCTTCGTTAGGTTCGTCCTGAATCAGGTCCGGAATCCGGGCGGCCGTTTGCCAGATTTCTTCGTTCAGGACACCATCAATGCGGAGTGGAGCATCGGTCCGGATGGCTTGCACCTGAATCTTACCGGCCGTCGCCATAACCGGCAAAGTCACAAAAAATATTGACGTAATAATAGTTTTAAACCTCTTCACCACAAACTCCCGGATGTTTTTATTATAAAGCAGCGTCTTATTGACTGGAACAATGACGGATTAGTTGTCCCGGTCGGTCAGATTTTTCGTCATACATGGATATACAGCACAAATCTTCAAAATATTATCGTTAAAAATCAATTGAAGTAAATTAAAGAAGCATTTAGTTCTGTTCAAACAATTTCCGCTTTAAGAACTTGCCTTCACGGGCAGAGTGCGGTTCATCAAATGTACCAGGGTAAATAAGATTAGGATTGATTAACACTGTTAATTAAATTACCGCCGTTAAAATTATCAAAGAGCGTTTATTGTGATCAAAAAGGAAATACAGGAAAAAAGAATCCGCGGATACTTCATCGATGCCACTAAAACCCTGCTTAAGGGAGAAGGGCTAAAGAGCATCAGCGTCAGGAATATTGCCGATCGGGCGGGTTATTCATACGCTACGCTTTACAATCATTTTAACGACGTCAAGGATTTGATCTTCGTCTGCGTCAATGATTTTCAGGTAGAATGTGCCGAATTTATCCGGAATGAAACGGCCGCCAGCCCGCGCGGAATTAAAAAGATCGGGGCGATTATCAACGCCTATGTGAAATATTTCGTACAGTACCCGGGTATTTTCGATCTGTTTTTTCTGGAAAAAATCTCGGACATCACCAACAAACAATCCACCGTTGAAATGATCTATTACCTGACCGACCGACTGTGTTCCGAGGAATGGACTTATTGTATCGATGAAAAAATCGTGTCGGCAGGAGAAGCCGAAACATTAAAGGCGGAAATCAGAAATGTAATCGCCGGTTTGTTGTTATTTTATATCAACCGCGGATACCCGGAAAATTATCAGGAATTCACTAATCTTACCCAAAATCAAATAAATCATATTTTAGATCGCTGAGACGGTCAGAACGGGACATCTAATATTGTCAATTATCTCATTGTAACTGTTATTGGATGCTCCGCTCAAAGGACCGGCCGGCAAAAGGAAATATTTTTAATATAATTAGAATTAAAAACAATCGGGAGAAAACAGTTTCTCCTTCAACCAGAAAAAAGGCTTCCTGCGAACAGGAAAACGATATGAATATCGTTAGCCTATTAGAAAGTACAGCATGTCATTCGACAAATTAAACCTCATAGAGCCGATTCAAAAGGCCCTGCAAGTTGAGGGTTACACAATTCCCACTCCAATTCAAAAGCAAGCGATACCGATAATTCTCGAGGGAAAAGATGTCCTCGGTTCGGCCCAAACCGGCACCGGCAAGACGGCGGCATTTGCGATTCCAATCATCCAGCTGCTTACCCAAAATCCGGATTTTTACGGCGGCCGGCGGAAAATCAGGACTTTGATAGTAACGCCGACCCGCGAACTGGCAATCCAGATCGGAGATAGTTTTGCCGCTTATGGCAAGTTCACCGATCTGCGGCACACGGTCATTTACGGCGGTGTCAAGCAGCTCCAGCAAACCAACGCCCTGCAAAAAGGTATGGATATTCTGGTCGCTACGCCCGGACGACTACTCGATTTAATGGATCAGGGCTACATAAATCTCCAAAACATAAAGTTTTTTGTCCTGGATGAAGCCGACCGAATGCTCGACATGGGCTTCATTAACGATGTCCGCAAAATAATCGCCGTTCTGCCGGCCAGACGGCAATCGCTTTTCTTTTCCGCTACCATGCCCGCGGAAGTTATCGAACTGGCCCGCACAATTTTAGATAAACCGACCAAAGTCGCGATTGCGCCGGTGGCGATAACCACCGATGCAATCCGGCAATCCGCCTATTACGTAGATAAAGACCGGAAAAAAGGCCTGCTTCTGCATGTCTTAAAAGACCCGACGCTTGAAACGGCCCTGATTTTTACCCGCACGAAGTATGGGGCGGACAAATTGGCGAAATTTCTGAATACCAATGGGATCAAATCGGATGCGATTCATGGCAATAAGACCCAGACCGCCCGCCAGCATGCCCTGGCAAACTTCAAGCGGCGCGCCTCCCGGGTTCTGGTGGCCTCCGACATTGCCTCGCGCGGCCTGGATATTGATGAATTGTCCTGTGTCGTGAACTTCGATATTCCCGATATTCCGGATACTTATGTGCACCGCATCGGGCGAACCGGCCGGGCCGGCGCGACCGGCAGAGCTATCTCGTTCTGCGCCCCGGAAGAAAAAGGCAATTTAAAGCGAATCGAGAAACTATTACCGTCTCCCATTCCGGTTATCAGAGATCATCCTTTTCTGGCGAATCTTCAGGTTTCCGGCGCAAAAGCATCGGCAGGGAAGGAACAATCGTTGCCCAAACCACGCACATCCATCTTTCATAAAAGATGGTCTGATAAACCGGTCTGGAATACATCGCGAGCCAAATAAACACAGCCGAAAGCCAGAAAGCCTCAAGCCCGGCGACGCCTACTGGCGGGAATTTAAAGTTCTTAAACTAAAATTCAGATTAAGAACTGACACCTGGAATTTTACAAGATTGGCGTGTTTTTCGGTAATAATCACAGGCATTGATTTATCGTAACGAGGGTTTTAACTTCACTGTCGTGAATCTTGAAATTTTGAACAGTGGGGGAAAAGATGCTCAATAATCTGATTGCGATTCTGCTTGGTTATCTGCTTGGCGCCATCCCGACCGGAGTTGTGGTATGTCGCCTGAAATCAGGCGTAAAATTACATGAAGTCGGCAGTGGGCATACTGGCGGCACGAATGCCTTACGCACCAGCGGCGTCTGGGCGGGCCTTATTACGGCCGTTGTTGACATTTTATTGGGTTCGGCAGCCATTTTACTGGCCAGAGCCCTGACCGACAATGAATGGGTCGCAGCTATCGCCGGGATCCTGGCGATACTCGGGCACAATTGGTCGATCTATATCAACTTCAAGGGCGGGATCGGACTCTCGACCACCTTCGGTACGCTGGTCTGTCTTTTTCCGCTCAAGACTCTGGCCGTCGTCGGGTTGGTAATTCTATTCTACGCACTGATGCTGTTTCTCGTTCATTACCATCGCGCCCGCACGACAATTTTTGCCATGATTCTGATGATCGTCCTGTTTGGACTTTTTCAGGCGCCATTGTCGGTCGTGACTCTGAGTTTCTGTGGCGGACTGATGGTCATTATCAAGACCCTGTCGGACTGGAACCGGAAGTACGAACCTAAAAAAATCTGATTCTTGCAAAATCGGTAAATATTGACCGGCATAAGGCAGCCGGTATTTTACCATTCTGACCTGTTTTCGCTGTAAGAATCCGTTGGCTAAACTCTTTTAAGTAACGCCGATCACTTTTTTATAGCAACTCCCTTGATTTAGAGAGTTTTTCTATTTATCTTGATACCGGTTTTATTGTTGACATGGTAAGTTTCTCATTAGGGGCGTAATTTTCACTTTCCTTTTGGGGGATCGGGAGTGCCTTCAAATTGCTTTAGGATTCACAGCCTAAAATTTAACCGGCTTACCAATAATTACTTTTTTGAAATACCCATTGGGATCATTCCGGAAATCGTTAAAGGTTTTCATCTCGGCGAAGTTTTCCCTAATCCGTTAAATGCGTCATTCACGATTCCTATGACACTCGGGAAATCTTCTCCGGTAAAATTAACAATCTGCGATTTGAACGGTAAGGTCGTTAAAGTACTTACAGACGGAATCAAACCGGCAGGTGAATACCAGATTGCGATGGATTGCCGGGAATTGAGTTCGGGAAAATATTTTCTGATGACAACAAGCATTAACCAAAATAGTGCGATGAGGATTGTAATGACTAAATAGAACGATGAACAACGAACGTTTTTTAAAGGGAAAAAGGGAGAAATGTTATGAATATCAAGATGATGGTTTTGTTATTTTCTTTAGTTACCGCTCGGGTTTTTGCGCAATGGGCTGGGAATGCACTTGAATTCGACGGCGTGAATGATTATGTGGAGATAACTCATAATGATAACTTGAACATGACTGAGGCATTGACTCTTGACGCGTGGATAAAGCCCGCAGGCGCCGGGATAACCAATGGGATAATAGTCATGAAAAATCCGCTGAAATACGGTCTTATTTGGCTGCCAGCCACCCAGAAACTAACTTTTTCATTAGATATAGGCGGATGGGCAGATTATGTAAGTAATAGTATTGTGCCTATTAATCAATGGTCACACATTGCCGGAACCTATGATGGTTCAATCATAAGAATATATATCAATGGTGTTCTGGATAACGAATATTCTAAAACTGGCTCTATTGCCACAAGCACTGAAAACTTGACTTTTGGGTCCAGGCTTGATGGAAATGAATTCTTTAACGGCCTCATCGATGAAGTGCGGGTCTGGCGAACGGCGCTTTCTCAGACGACGCTGAGAGAGTGGATGTATAAACCGCTCGACAGTTCACACCCCAACATCGCCGATCTCGGTGGTTACTGGCCATTTAATGAAGGCGCCGGTGATACGACTATCGATGCCAGCGGCAATGGTAATACCGGAAGCCTATTGGGTAGTATGGAATGGGTGGCTTCGACGGCGCCAATCGGTGCGGGCTGTGTTTATATTACGACCACCTCCGAGGCCATCATTGGACCGCTGGGCGGCAAGGTCAGGATTACGATTATCTCAACACCCAACTATGATAATAGTCTGATCTCCTATCAGGCCGGATCGCTGGCGGGCGCGCCAAACTCCGCTGAAACCTATCCCGAAGGCCTCGACAAACGCTCTAACATTGTCTGGGGAATCGCCGAATACGGCGAAGTCACCGCAAATCTGACCTTCGATTACAGTAGTGTTCCCGGAGTAACCAATCCGGCGACCATTAAACTGCTCCGACGCGATTATGCGAGTTCGACGACCTGGAGTGAAGTGGTCCTCACCGCAAGGGACGATGTCGCCAAGACCTTTACTGTCAGCGG
>JAZDEI010000298.1:0-2648 GCA_043808945.1 Fidelibacterota bacterium
GTCCCAGATCACTGTCCAGTATCCGGTGTTGTATCGTGCATTAGTCAGACTGCGTACTCTTTCACCAAGCACGTTAAATACCTCGATGCGAACGTTGGAAGCTTCCGGTAAGGTAAATGCAATCGTCGTTGTCGGATTGAATGGATTGGGATAATTCTGATGCAGGGCAAATTTTTCCGCAGTCAGAGGTTTTTCTTCTTCAATTCCCACTGAAGTTACAGTCACAATTCTGAAGTCATCGATATAGATCGTGGCGGATTTTGCGGCTTCCGGGTCGTCTGGATTATAGGACAATTGGAAGCTGTCGAAGCGCATGGTACCATTCAAGGTACCGTCGCCGATCCAGATACCGGTTCCGTCGGTCGCCATGTTCCAACTGACTAATTTCCAGCCGATCCAGTCGATTGTGTACCATGGACTGACTTCGTGGCCTGAAAAGCTACTGCCATCATCCACTGCGAAGCGGAAGAGCGTCCGGCTACCGTCGCCAAAGACATAGGCCTGCATGACTTTATTAGCAGTAAATGTCACATTCCGGGGTGCGCCGCCGGATAAGTATTCACGCAATAACCAGGCGCTAGACGTCATATCCCAACCGACCTTGAGTTTCATAGATTTCTGGCCTGTTCCACCAAACACGTAAATTGAATTGTCAACCGCACGGGCTGTCGATGTATCGGCGAGGACTCCGGCCGTACTGCCGCTACTGGTTGGCGTCCACCAGTTGTCCACACCGGCTTCGAAATTATCGATTGAAGTGACTGCCCAATTCTCGGAACCAGTGGTGAATCTTATTAACTTGCGGATTGTCATTACGTTGTTAAACAAGTCCCGGATACCCCCACCCACATAAGCCTTATAAACCGAATTTGGTGCAAGAGCCTGAGCGGGAATAACATGAACGACGCTTTTATCACCAACGTAATAGTGTCGATAAATGATCAGAGTAGTATCACCCGCGGAATAATTAGTTAATAGAATATTATCGTCTGATAGAGATGTCGGATCGATTTTCTCATCGAAATAAATAGTAATGATTGGATTCAGTTCCACACTTGTAGAATTATATTCAGGATAAAAGGATGTGATTTTCGGCGCGGTCATGTCTTCCGGACCGGTCGTAAAGGAAAAGGTATAGGCATCACCGCCGATTCCATCGCCATTGCCGTCGAATTGATGACCATAAGTATCCTGCGCCGAGGCTTGAATAGTTATTGAGTAGCCGGTTAAAAATTTAAGGCTATCGGAACTCAGTTTTAAAATCGTCGTTCCCGACCAGGTAAATTTTAACGGAATCTCCGGGGTAATTATAATCGCGGCTTTGGTCAGAGTGGTGTCCATTGCCCGGCTAAAGTTGATCACGATCGGGTTCCAGGCCGGAAAGTTGGCGCTCCCGTTGGCTGGAGTCGTGGACAGGACATAGGGCGGAATTTTGGAAGCCAGTTTAAAATCCCGGAAATTAAAAAAACTGGTCCCGATTGTCACCGAAGCCGTATCCGCATAATATCCTTCGGCCGAGACGATCAGTTCATAAGTGCCGGCCGCCAGACTGTCGAACAGAAAATAACCATTATTCTGGTCGTCACCATGAAATACTTTGCCGCCCGGATTGAGAGTCACGGTAATATTATTGACTGGCTGGTAAGCATCGTTCGGAGTATTGTAGGAATAGCTGACTTTTTTATACGCATCGCGGACAATTCCGCCCAGATTGTGAAGATTTTTACTGGTAAAATCGGTGCCGGTATAGACCAGTGCGAAGGTTCGGGCAATCGCCCAGGCTTCATTTTTATGATAGGCACTGCTCTTCAGTCGCCAGGTTTCCGGCTTATAGTCATGAAACGAACCTTCAGACAAGGTCCCTGGAAGTCTCAATGGTGAAAACACACCAAGGTAAGGCCGGCCTGTACCATAAAAAGTCCAATCTCCAGCCGTCGTCGTGTAAGTAGTCCGGTTAGTCGCGTAAACCTGCGCGACCATTTGTTGGGCAATGGTCAGTTCGATCGGCGAAGACGGGTAACCTGAAAGTCCGTTGATGCGCGGATCGCCGGTCGGTCCCGGATACAATATTAAAGAATAGTTAGCCAGACCGTCGCCTCCATTACTATGGATCGAGTGGAAATGATCCGCTCCCATCTGATTGGCCACGGCAGCTCGTTCCGACAGACCGGGATCATTATCACTGCCGGAATCACCGTTGTAATGCCGGGTCAGGACTACCGTTGCTCCCATGTTCTTCAACAGGGTATCCAGAAAGTAAGCCTTGCTCAGATTGCTCTCTGACTCCCAGAAATTCGCCCAGGTCATATTGCGGTCATCGGACTCGTGTCCGCCGTGACCCGGATCGATACATAACTTATATCCACTTAAATCCTGTGCGTTTAAAAATGACACTATTACAGTAAAAGCGATCAGTATTTTCATCGTTATTTTCATAATTTAACCTCAGTCCGCTATCTCGATATTGATAAAGACAATTTTCCCGCCAAATGTCTCATAGACAATCTTGTCCATCGCCGGAGCCCAGTTGGGATACATTTCGATATCTTCAGCGGTTTTAGTCAATTGAATTTTGGACACACCGTCGCTGGTGACCGCCCAAATGTCCGAAGCCGTCATCGTGTGGCCATCATCTTCATCGACCATGT
>JAZDEI010000299.1:0-8640 GCA_043808945.1 Fidelibacterota bacterium
ACCCGAAAAAGTTACGTCATTTACGAGGCTAATCAAAAGAATTACCGGGAGCAGAGCGTTAAATCAATCTGCAAACAGGTCGATAAAATCGAATTTGCCGACATCAACCAACCCCTTGTCGGTCAATTTAAGTTCCGGTATGACCGGCAACGACAGAAACGACAAAGTCATAAACGGGTTTTCCAGTCCGCATCCTAATTCGCGGGCAGCCCGACTCAAATGGTCTGCGGCAGAGCGGACATCCGTCAGCGGCTGATTACTCATCAGACCGGCGATTGGCAGCGGCAGAGCGGCCAGCACCCTGCCATCTGCGACTACGATTTGGCCACCGTGCATTTCAGTCAGTTCCCGGAGAGCCGTCAGCATATCGGCGTCGTTGGTGCCGACGATTACGACATTATGCGAATCGTGGGCGACAGTCGAAGCTATTGCACCACGCTTCAATCCGAAACCTTTGACAAAACCCAATCCGATTCGGCCGGAAGCCTGATGCCGCTCGACTACGGCGATTTTCAGCATATCCCGGTCCGGATCGCTGACCACCTGCCCGTTGCTGACAGTCGCATTCATCCGTGATTTCTTAGTGATGATTTGCTGAGGAATTATTTCTATTGTCCAAATCTCCTTGCCACGGGCAGACACATGGAAATCCCGGATCTGTGCCGGAGCCGGGTTCATGGAGTTAGTGGGAATCCCGGAAAAAACCGGCGACCCGATCAGCATTTGTCCGTCCTCGGCAACTTTACGGCCGGCTTTAAAAACCTGGCGCACCCTGAAATTCTCGAAATCATCAAATATTATCAGATCGGCAGCGTAGCTCGGCGCAATGGTTCCTGTTTGCCGCAGGCCATAATGGCGCGCAGTATTGAGTGACGCCATTTGCAGAGCCATTACCGGGTCCAGTCCATGCTTTAGAGCCCGACGGACAATGTCATCAATGTGACCGTAATCCATGAGATAATCCGGGTGCCGGTCGTCGGTCACAAAACCGCAATTGCTCGAATTCAGTTGATTGACGATTGGCAACAAAGCGTCCAAATTACGGGCCGCCGAGCCTTCCCGTATCAGAAGGAACAGGCCTTTGCGCAATTTTTCCAGGGCTTCGTCCGGCCCGGTGCTTTCATGATCGGAAGTAATGCCAGCCGCGATGTAGGCAGACAGATCATTCCCGCCGAGTAAAGGAGCATGGCCGTCAACCATCTTCGTTCCGGCGGTCTCAATCTTTTGTAAAACCTGCGGATCGCGCCAGATCACTCCCGGAAAATTCATCATTTCACCGATCCCGAGTACGCGGGGATTATCGATCCAGGCTTGCATCTGTTGAGCAGTGACAATTGCCCCGGCAGTCTCAAGATGAGTCGCCGGAACACAGGACGGCAACATAAAATACATATCGACCGGCAATCCGGCGCTGGCCGACAACATATATTGCAAGCCATCCAATCCCATGACATTCACGATCTCATGCGGATCGGCGATCACAGTCGTAGTGCCATGCGGAACAACGGCTCTGGCGAATTCACCCGGCGTGAGCATCGAACTCTCGATATGAACGTGCCCGTCTATTAGACCGGCCGTCAGGTATCCGCCCTTACCGTCGATCGTTTCACGGGCATTATATTCACCGAATCCGACTATCTTACCATCGAAAACGGCTACGCTGGCCGGATATATTTCGGCAGACAACAGATTCACCAATTTTACATTTGTAATCAGGAGGTCGACTGTTATTTCGCCCCGCGCGGCGCGGATCAGATTTTCAAGTACCATCATCTCTCCTAAAATATTACCAATGGAGCACTTTCTCCGTTTTCAATCGGAATTTTTCAGGTTTTTTTGGCAAGGGAGCCGGATTAGCGACAGTGGCTTGAGAACCAGAGTAAAATATCGGAGTTGCCGTGCTTTAGCGGATCGATCTTTTTAATAAAATCAGCCAATTCATCCGGATCAAACTCCAACCGGTAATACTTTAAAACCCACAGCAAAATTAAAAGCACGGTCGTACGGTTCTTACTGTTGAACGGTTCTCCTTCGATAGCGTAATAGACGAACCAACCCAACTGCGCATATAAATCCTTACGGTTGGAGAGCCGTTCGCCCAGGATGCAGGAAAAGGTGCCCCCGCCGGGTAGTGACACTACGGCTTTAAGGGCATTCATATCCCGGACTCCCTGATCGCCCTCGAATTTTTCCGTCACAATCCAGTTGACGTAAGAGAGCATTTTGATCTGCCGAATTTGTTCTTCAGTCATCAGTACCTCCCAGCAAATCCGCATAATCGACCATTATTTCTTCAATTTGCCGGAGATGCTCAATTTCATATTCCACCGGCACACTTACTTTCAGGGTTTTAAGTAAAACATCCTGCTTTTCCTCATCAACTGTCAGCTCAATCTCAGCGCCGAAATCCCAGCCCATGGCTTTGGTGACCTCCCGCGGGAGTAAGACGCCTTTGCTTGAGCCCACCCGAATGATTTTTCTTTTCATTGTCTAATGTGCTCCTTACTGTTGGATTTGGATTTCAGGCTCGACCTCAAGGGTATCTATTTCCGGTCCGTACACCTCGAGGAATTTGTCAAACCGATCCATCATCGTCTTTCCCTCAACTTTCTGGACTTTCGGGTTGCGCAGAATGACCACTTCGTTCTCTTCATCCAAAATGAGATTAATCTCATCCTCAAAGTCCCAACCCATGATTTTGATTACATCTTTGGGTAGTAAAATACACAGGCTAGCACCAACTCTAACAATTTTCCTTCTCATTACAACGCCCCTATAGCAAGTTGTTAATTTATGTTCCAAAGTAATCGAAGTCAGAGAAAAAATCAAGTGTTTTTTTCATAAGAAAAAAACTTTCCCTTTGAGTGGCCTTTACTTAAAACCAACCGGCAATAACCTTTTGGATAAGATAAGTGGCGTAAATAATAATTCCGGTCTGGTTAACAAGGACGAGACTTTCTTATTTTATTACCAATCACAGCCTGGTAATTATTAAATAATCCCCGATATAAAAATACTATTCATGCAGAAGTATTTTCTATTCCGGTTTTTTCTTGCGGGAATAGCGTTCCGGCCAGAGTTGTTCCAAGCGTTCACGGATGAATTTTTCCCGGCCGATCGTGGTCGGGTTATAAAATAATTGTGGCAGGTCTTCGCCCGGGAAATAATTTTCCTTAACGAAATGGTTTTCGAAGCTATGCGGATAACGATAACCTTTATGATAACCCTGGGCTTTCATCAACTGGGTCGGCGCATTTCTCAGATGGAGCGGAACGTTTGGCGCCTCACCCTCTCGCAAAGCCTGGCGCGCACCTTCCAGCGCCATATAAGCCGCATTGCTTTTAACGGTCGCCGCCAGGTAGGTCGTGACATGGGAAAGAATTATGGCGGCTTCCGGCATGCCGATAGCATGGACCGCCTGAAAACCGGCCGTGGCGAGCGAAAGCGCTGACGGATCGGCATTGCCGATGTCTTCGCTGGCCAGAATTATCAACCGCCGGGCAATAAACAGTGGATCTTCACCGCCTTCCAGCATGAGCGTCATCCAATAGACTGCCGCATCCGGATCGCTGCCCCGTACGCTCTTGATAAATGCCGATATGATGTCATAGTGATAGTCACCGGTTTTATCATACAGCTGACGCCGTTGCTGAAGCGCCTCTTTGATCAGGTCAATTGTAATAACAAACTCCGCACCTTCGGCCGGAGCGGCCATTTGCTGGCAAATTTCGACGGCATTCAGAAGTTTGCGGGCATCGCCATTGACATTCTTAATCAGAAAATCCTTGACGCCTTCTGCGAATCCGATCCGGTATTTCAGCAGAACAATATCTTTCGCGACTGCGGAATCAACGATGCGCGCCAATTCATCGTCGGCCAGACCTGCCAACTTCAGCACCCGACAGCGTGACAGCAACGGCGCAATTACCTCAAAAGAGGGATTCTCGGTCGTAGCTCCAATGAGAACGATTGAGCCGTCTTCGACCGCATGCAACAGGGCATCCTGTTGGGCTTTGTTAAAGCGATGGATTTCGTCGATAAATAAAATCGTGGTACGGTTTTGTCGCCGGTTATGACTCGCCCGTTCGATGATTGCGCGGATATCTTTTACACCGGCCGACACGGCGCTGATCTGGTGGAAATCGGCTTCAACGTAACCGGCGATGATCTTGGCCAAAGTCGTTTTGCCGCTACCGGGCGGGCCCCACAAAATAATCGAAAAGATTTTATGTGCCGTCAGGGCTTTGCGCAGAATTTTACCTTCCGCAACAATCTCTGCCTGACCGATAAATTCTTCCAGCCGGTGCGGTCGCATTCTCTCGGCTAAGGGCGGAAGCAGACCGGGCTGTTCCGGAGCGGAATTAAACAGATCCATATTTATTTTTTCCTCAGATCGTACCGGAAAAACTCGGTTTCAATCCAATTCATACTGATTTAAATATTCAGGAATTTCGATTGGCCAGCCGAACTGCTTGCCAATTTTTTCGCCGAGACTGCGCGACTGTTCAGGTTCTCCATGTACGATAAATACCTTGCGGGGCGCAGTATTGAAACTGGACAACCAGGCCAGAGTCTCGTTATAATCGGCGTGTGCCGAAAAGCCGGAAATGCTCTCAACGTGCGCTCTGATCGGGACGAACTGGCCGTGAATTTTAACACTGTCAGCGCCTTCCTGAATCGTACGTCCGCGGGTACCTTCAGCCTGATAACCGATGAACAACACCGTGTTCTTCGGACTGGGCAAGCGATTGAACAGGTGATGTAAAATCCGGCCGCCGGTCACCATACCGCTGGCGGAAATGATGATCGCATTGTTTCTCAACTCATTAATCGCCCGCGACTGGGGTTGTGTCCGTGAAAAATGCAATTTAGCCGTTTGTAAAATATCTTTCCCTTCCAATTCCAGGACTTTGGATTCCAGATCGTAATCCTGTTTATTCTTCATGAAAATTTGAGTGGCATTGACAGCCATGGGACTATCGACGTAAATCGGCAGGCGCGGAATCTGGTTTTCCTCTTCCAGTTCGCGGATTGTAAAAAGCAATTCCTGCGTGCGTCCGACAGCAAATGACGGCACGACCAAAACCCCGCCGCGCCGGGCACTGTCATTGATGACCCGGGCAACAGCTTTTTTTGTATCTTCACTTCCATGCAGACGATTACCGTAAGTCGATTCAATGACTAAATAATCGGTCCCGAATACCGTATGCGGATCGCGCAAAATCGGTTGATTCGGCCGCCCCAGATCGCCCGAAAAAAGCAGGCGGCGGGTTTGTCCATTGACATCAAGTCGAAAATCAATGAACGCCGAACCCAAAATATGACCGGCGTCGCGAAATGTCAGAGAAATGCCATCGTCCAGATTCAAAACACTGCCGTAGGCAACCGGCGTGAATAAATCCAATGCCTTTTTAGCATCGTCCAGAGTATAAAGCGGCAAGGCTGTGGCATGCTTCGAGAAATGTTTTTTATTGGCGTAATAAGCATCTTCTTCCTGTAAGTGAGCCGAATCCGGCAACATTATCTGGCATAAATCGGTTGTGGCCGTCGTGGTGTACACCGATCCGCGGAAGCCATTTTTCACCAGGCACGGCAAATAGCCGGTATGATCGATGTGTGCGTGTGTCAGGATGACGGCATCAATGGTCTCCGGCGGGATGGGGAACGGTTCCCAGTTCCGCAAGCGCAATTGTTTTAAACCCTGAAACAATCCGCAGTCAATCAGGTATCTTTTCCGCTCTGTCGTCAACAAATAGCGCGAGCCGGTCACGGTTCCGGTCGCTCCGAGAAATTTTAAACTAGGCATTTTTTCTCCATAAAATTATTACCGGATCGAAATCAACTTCCGAACTTTAATTGACAGAATAACCATCACTGAGAATATATTGAACTATCGGGACGTTTCCAATATTTGTCCCGGCAGGGCTCATGGAATCGAGATCATCCCGAGCTGTCCGCATAACCAGGTCAGACGGTCGGCGCGCGCCTGTGAATCGGTCAGCGGATTGGTGCCGTACCAGTTCAAGGTCTTGGGTTGACTGGCCGCCTGAAATAATTCCATTTCCACACTCTTTGGTAACAAATCGTTTTTTTCACAGTACTGGAATAAAAGCGCCGCCGGTGCCCCGTAACCGATATAATGCTTACCGTCCAGAAAAGTACTCGGCGTAGCCTTGCTGTCCACGGCGGAAGGCCGCGAGTTACAGGAAATCAAAGCCAGCGCCCGGATCCGCTTTTCGACTCCGGCCACAATTCCTCCTAAATCCGCACCCATTGCCTGCCCGATAAATCCGATGCGCCGCGGATCGACGGCCGGCTGAACCAATAACAAATCGACAGCCCGCCGAATATCGATCACGGTTTGAATTGTCGAATTATCCACACTTTGTCTGATTGCGTTGGTCTCAATCTGCCTGGCAGAAGTATCGATTATCAACACAATGGTTCCAGTCTGTGCGAGGCTACGGGCTTCGTCCATAAACGCCAGCCGGTCGTTTTGATTGCCGCACAGATAGATTAATCCGGCATAAGGTCCCGGACCGACCGGTTCCAGCATATCGGCCACGACGCGCCAGCGCCGGGGATTGATGAAAGAAATTTCGATCAATTTCAAACTGTCGATCTGTTCAACCAACTTTTCCTGCACATCCAACGGCGCCT
Source organism: Fidelibacterota bacterium (assembly GCA_043808945.1). Lineage (GTDB taxonomy): Bacteria > Fidelibacterota > UBA2242 > UBA2242 > UBA2242 > JAGNGI01. Next base: position 6,661 of record JAZDEI010000299.1, read on the forward strand.
TACTGTTATAATCGAAATTGCGAACCAAATCCATATAAGACGGCGTACTCGGTTGGGTTTGAGTCGGGGTCATTGTAACGGTTGAATCCGGTGGCCGCGCCTGCAACAGGTGCCGTCCGGCTCCATTTAACATCAAAATAGTTGTGATTACAAGGTATATTTTAAGGGTCGTTTTATTTTGCATAAGCATTCGAATTACACACTCCTAAGAACATTCAGCCCAATGTTGACATTTTCAGATAACTGGCAATGCGTTCGGGGCTTTGAGTAAAACATCACATTGGTCACAATTCATACTGTTCGGATTTTAAAGATCCTAAAAGCATCGCAGTCAATTCTATCGTCGAGTCGCGATTATGTTCCCGGAAGCAAGACAGGACTCAGACGAGTCCTGTCGAATTACAAAAACTGTTTCCGAAATAACCGGGATTCAGGGTCAGGCGGCTTTCGGTAAAGCGGTCAGACAGAATACCATGATGAATAGCGCGACTGTTTCGATAATACCAATCACCATGATGTAATTGCCAAAGCCTTTGCCGGTTTCAGCCAGTGCATCGCAGGCCTTAGCCGAAGCTTTGCCCTGCATAAATGCCGAAAGACCCATTGCAAAACCTGCAAATGTTCCGATCAGAACCTGGGGCAGATTTCCGGCCGTAAAAGCCGCGGTCTGGATTGCATTTCTTAAAATCATACCGTAAATCGTCTGTGAAAGCGGCGCTCCCACAAAGGCTACCAGAATAAAAGGCGCGGCTTTGTTCAGAGAATATGCTTTTTTCCAGGCGCCGATGGCGGTCATTCCGGCCACTCCGGCTCCTAAGGCCGATCCCACAGCAGATAATACCAGCGATAAATTAAAATCACCTAAACTTACCATATTACGTCTCCTTTATAAATTTCGATTGAATTCACTCTTATTCCCGAAAAGGCTCGTATTTCTGACCGGTCCACTGCATCCCGAGATGGCCGGAAAATTCCAGCATGTTGAGCCGGATACCATGCACGATGACGGACATCATACACAATGCAATGTTCAGGCTGTGCCCGAACAGAATTATCAGTACGGCGATGATGCCTTTCAATAAATTGTCGACACCGGTCAGTGCCATGTTATTAAAACTAACTTCCACGACCGAACCGGCCAATCCGACCGCGAACAAACGCAGATATGATACTACGTCGCCGAATGAACTGATTATGCTCAGCGGCAGATTGCCAATCGTCGCGCCAAAACCTTTCCAGAAATGTCCCTTGAGGTAATTGTCAAAGCAGGCGATCAGAATCGCGCCGCCCAAAATCAGGTTCAGGGCAATGCCCGGTAGCGGTTTGGATAAAACTAATTTCCCGGCTAAAAAGAACATACCCCACACCACGCCAATCCAGCCCAACTGGGCCAGAGCTTGCGGCGAATTGATTTTCTTCAGGCCATTCAGCGCATGTCCGACGGTGAGATGGATAGCGCCAATTAAAAAGGTAAAATACATCAGGAAATTCGACACCTTGTCCGGATCTTTACTGAATGTCGCCACGTTTTCGACAACTAATGCGCTGAACAGCGGCAGACGTGCCACTGTTTCAAATCCGAACCAGGTTCCGGTGATGGCACCCCAGACGATCAAAGCGCCACTCAGCACATACACCAACCTGAATATTTCCGGCGGCGCCTGTTTGTGTTTCCGGCGCAATAGAATAGCCGCTATTAAAAAGACCAGTCCGTAACCGGCATCGCCGACCAGAATCGCGAAAAACAGGCTGAAGAACGATAAAAACCAAAAACTGATATCAAATTCCTGATAACCGGGAATTGTTCCCATGAAACTGAAAATCGGATCGACCATTTTCAGCCAGCGCGGCTTGCTGATCAGAGTCGGCACTTCCGCCGGATCGTCGGGATCATCAGCGAGATAGCCCCATCCTTCCTTTTCAGCCAGGTCTTTGAAGGAGTTTAGATTTTTTTCCGGGCAATAACCTTCCAGGTAGACA
>JAZDEI010000300.1:0-2118 GCA_043808945.1 Fidelibacterota bacterium
TTCGGAATTAATGTTTCCAGGTCAATTGTAATGGTTTCACTGACGCTTTTCATATTGACAACAACCAGCGCGGTTTCCCGATTGTCATTCCGGGCAAACATAAAAATACTAGCGGGTTCCGGTGACTCCAATAACTGATAAGCACCCTTCGTCAGCGCGGAATTTTCCCGTCGCAGAACATTCATTCGACCGATCAAATAGTTCATCCCGTCATCGAACTGCCGCCAGTTGATCTGGCTCTTCTCGAATAGCGAAGGTTTCGTGATTGCCGCGACTTCCTGGCCGGCATAAACCATCGGAACGCCCGGCAAAGTAAATGTCAGGAATGTCAGCAGCCGTGCCTGCCCGGTTGAGTACAAAGCCACCGTGCGCTCTTCGTCGTGATTCTCGGTGAAACGCATCTTGAGAGCCTGGCGCGGATAGCGATAATATTCCCGAGTCAACGTTTCACCCAGAAAACTGGCCGGATAATCGTTTTTCATTATCTGGTAGAAGGCCCGGCGGGTATTCCAGCCATAAGTCAGATGAAATCCATTCCGATACAGGCGCGGGTGATCGCCTTCGGCCAGCATAAGGACACCCGGCTTGATCTTTTGCAGGCGCTTCAACGCTTTTACCCAGAAGTCATCCGGCACAAGTTCGGCGACATCCAGCCGAAAACCATCTACATCGAACTCCTTCACCCAATATTCCAGCGAGCCCCACATATAATTACGCAGACCGGCCTGATTATAATTGAAATCGGCCACATCGCTCCAGTCGGTATTGGGCGGAATTATCTGGCCGAGTGAATCGTGAGTGTACCAATCAGGATGCTGTTCTATCAGGAGATTGTCCCAGGAACTATGATTGCAGGCGATGTCCAGAATGACTTTTATTCCCGACTGATGAGCGTTGTTTACCAGATTTTTCAAATCCTGTCCGGTGCCGAAATCCGGATTAATGCCCCGAAAATCCCGGATCGAATATGGGCTTCCCAGAGTCCCTTTCCGGTTCTTTTCACCAATCGGAAAAATCGGCATCAGCCAAATGCAGTCGTAGCCCATTGCTTTAATGCGCGGCAAATCGGCGGTCAGCGCCTGGAAATTACCTTCCGGGCTATAGGCTCTCACAAATACTTCGTAAATACAGGCCGTTTTAAGCCATTCCGGTATTGGGATAGCCTCGGTTTGAAAATACTCTGATTTCAGCAGATCGCTTTCGAATTCAAACCCCTGAAGTCTGACATCTCCCGTGATTCCACCCGCACCGCCGGTATCATTAATGCGCACGACTAATATATTTGATCCGGTCAGATTGAATTTGCCGGTAATCTCGACGTAAAACTGAACACCATGCCCGGAATGTTCGCCGACTTTTTCACCATTTAAATAAACAATAGCGTCGTCATCAACGGCTTCAAAAATGATTGCGATTCGGCCGTGAGTTAGTGATTTTCGAACTTTGAAATTGACGGCATACCAGCCGATTCCATCATATTGGGGATCATCCCAGAAGGCCGGGACATTCAGACCGGTCCAATCCTGACGGTTATAATTAGTCAAATAATAGCCTTGTACGTCTCCGACAGATTCGCGGTCATACTTGAATTGCCATTTTCCGCTCAGACTTTGAACATTCCGGTCTATTTCACAATTGCTCAGTACCATAATAATTACCACAAATAAATAGTTCATTGATTTTTTCATTTATTAAACTCGCGACAGAAACAGGTGCTCTCACCCGTTCTGATTGTGTTTGCTGATTGCATCTTCGATCAAGTGATCGACTTTATCGAATTCATCGCCCATCATACCGGCCACAATATGTGAAATGTCGCGATGCATGCGCTGGCCGTACAGAGTGATATCCAGAATGATATAATTTGTCGCAATGGTCAATGCCGCCCGGTTTTGCGTCCAGATAGTTTGCTCATCGTCCTTCTTATTGGCCGGACCCATAACTAAATTTTTAGCATCCGTAACGAGAATCAGTTTGCGATCCCAGTACTGCTCGAGTTTTTCTTCGGGAATTCCATAGGATAAGGTTTCGCCAATCGGCGGATCAATTTCGTTAAATGTAAAAACCACGACCGAGACGTTCCGCCGGCTGGCATTGGCTAATTGATCTTTCAGAAGC
>JAZDEI010000301.1:0-3949 GCA_043808945.1 Fidelibacterota bacterium
GCCGCAATCGTCGGACCATCCGGTTCGGGCAAGACCACGGCTTTGAACATCATCGGCGGGCTGGATATACCCAGCGCCGGAGAAGTGATTATTGATGATAAAAACCTGGCCGATCTGAAATCCGAAGCGCTGATCAATTTCCGTCTGCATCATATCGGATTCGTTTTTCAAGCCTACAACCTGATCCCGGTGTTTACGGCGCGTGAAAATGTCGAATTCATCATGCTTTTACAAAAAATGTCCAAAGTCGAACGCACCCGGCGCGCCGTGGAATTACTGACAGCGGTCGGTTTAAACGACCGGCTCGACAGCCGGCCATCTGAACTCTCCGGCGGACAACAGCAACGCGTCGCAGTCGCCCGCGCCCTGGCCTCACGGCCTTCCTTCGTGCTGGCCGACGAACCGACTGCCAACCTGGATTCGGCTTCTGCGCTCGGTCTCCTGCAAATCATGGAAGCGCTGAACCACGATTATCAAATGACATTTATCTTCTCGACCCATGATCCTCGTGTTATCCAGCGGGCGCATCGCGTAATCACGTTGGAAGACGGCCGGATCGTTTCGGATGCTATCAACGAAAATGCGCATGATGATTAAACGCCTCGCAATATTTATTTTTGTACCGTTAATTTTACTCGCAGATGAATCGCAACTGGCAGTCAATGGTTACCTGAAAACACTTTTCTTTACCGAAAAATATGAAGGCCAATCCGATTGGTTCGTCGATAATCTTCTGCACGGGCGGCTGAATCTGCAATATTACGCCTCGCAATCGCTGACCGGTGCAATCGCTTTCCGTTTTCGACAATACGCCGGTAAATCCGTTGAAAATGGAAATATAACGAGCGATCAAATTATGACACCACAGGATATTCTCGATCTTGACCGTTTGTTTTATGACAAAAATTCGGTTATCGGTTACGGCGAAATCGACCGCCTCTGGATCGACTGGACCGCCGCCAAATTCCAGGCGACCGTCGGCCGTCAACGCATCGCCTGGGGCACAAGCTGGGTCTGGAATCCAACCGATTTGTTCAATCCGGCATCGGTGCTTGATTTTGATTACGAGGAACAGCCGGCGATCGACGGCTTGCGCTTGCAGTATTACACCGGGGCCCTTTCCAAAATGGAATTCGCCGTCAAGCCTGATAAAAAATTGGATCGCACCATTGCTGCCGGACTGCTCAAATTCAATTTCCGGAATTACGATTTCAATCTGTTGGCCGGAGTCCGCAATTTCCGCTGGGTCGCCGGACTCAGCTGGGCGGGTGACATTTACAAGGCCGGTTTTCGGGGTGAAATCACCGCCAGCCGCAATTGGCGCTCGTCGGAATCGTCCGATTATAATGCCAAATGGCAGTCGGTTTTCCCGATCGATATTTACCGGAAAATGGAAATGACGGCAGTTCTGTCGGCGGATTACACCTTCCGGAATTCGTTCTACACGCACACTGAATTGTTCCAAAATACGAACGGCTTTACTCATAACCTGGGAATGTTACAAATTCAGACCCGAGAACTCGGATTGCCAACTTTGGCGCGCTGGTCACTTTTCCAGGAATTCGCTTATGATTTAACACCACTGATCCGTGTATCGTTGTTCGGTATCTATAATCCGGACGATCAATCGGTTATCGTTCTGCCGTCAGTCACTTACTCTGCGGCCACCAATCTCGACCTGATGTTGCTGGGAGTCGTAAATGATGGCCGGCAATTAACCGAATTTGGCGATTATTACAACGCGGCCGTATTCCGGATTAAATGGTCATTTTAGCCTGCACGAAATTATTATTGGTAAAAGTATTTAATATGAAGAACTCTACTAAGATCAACGTCCGGGGCTACCATCTCGATCTTTACGGGCATGTCAACAACACCCGTTACCTGGAATTTCTCGAAGAGGCCCGTTGGAACATCAAAGACCTGTATCTCGATCTGGCCGCTATGCATGAACAGGAATTAAGCCTCGTCATTGTAAATATCAACATCAATTACCGGAACTCCGCGCACCTGGGCGACCTACTTGATATTACTACGGTCGTCTCCCGCATCGGCAATAAAAGCGTTACTCTGCGACAGGAAATTTATAGCGAAGGATTGACCAAACTGGTAGCGGATGCCGCAGTTACATTCGTGATCTGTGACCAAAAAAGCGGCAAAGCCATCGAATTGACCCCGGATTTACGTAACCAGTTTGCCCGTCTGATGACAGAGTAGCGACCGGCGCCACAATCAATCCGAAGCCGAACTCTTCTCTTTAAAAAACCAAAATTTTGTCACAAATTATGGCGTTTTTTTAGAATACTATATTATTGATATAAAAGAGTTGTTTTATGATCGTATCGACTGTCGGATTAATTATAATCGGTCTTATCCTGGTTTTAATGGGAGCCGAAGCATTGGTGCGCGGCAGTTCATCGTTGGCATTGCGCCTGGGCGTTTCTCCGTTATTGATCGGCCTGACGATCGTTGCCTACGGCACCAGTTTTCCGGAACTGATCGTCAGCACCAAAGCCGCGCTTCTGGGCGAAGGCGACATCTCGATGGGCAATATTCTCGGCTCGAATATTTTTAATATCGCGTTTATCCTGGGTTTATCGGCCATAGTTCGGCCGATGAAGGTCAAATCACAGCTCGTGCGTATGGACACGCCGGTCATGATCGTCGTTGCCGGTCTGCTTTATTTCTTTTTTCGGGACTTTTTATTAACGAGAATTGAAGGTTTGTTGTTATTTCTGGGCGCTTTGATATATACCGGTGTTATCATCGGTCTGGCTCATCGAGAACGGATGACCGCCAACCCGGCCGAAAATCATCTCGATGAAGGTTTGCCGCATACATTGAAAAACATCTGGCTTGACTTGGGCTTTATTGCAGTCGGATTTGGACTGTTGTTTGCCGGAGCAAATATTTTAGTCGATAATTCCGTCGTTCTGGCACAGATTCTGGGAGTAAGCCAGGCGGTCATCGGCCTGACGATCGTCGCAGTTGGAACCAGCGTACCGGAGTTGGCAACTTCGATTGTTGCTGCCCGCCGCAACCAGGCCGACATTGCCATTGCGAATGTCGTCGGCTCTAATATCTTCAATATTCTCGGAATTCTCGGGATCAGCAGCCTGATTCATCCGATTCAGGGGATTGACATCAAAATGCTGGACCTTTTCTGGATGATCGGGACTTCGGTGGTTCTTCTGCCATTTCTGTTATCCGGCTTCCGGCTGAATCGCGCTGAAGGTTTATTCCTTGTACTTTCATACGGCGTGTACATGTTCATTCTATGGCCGAAATAATTGTAGTTTTGTCAAAGGAGTTATGATGATAAGATCAGAGCATTTCCATAACCTGGGATTATTCAGTGCGCTGGTTGTCCTGACATTGGTTTTTACCATGTGTGAAAAATCGCCAATCGAAGCCTCCGATACTCTCGAATGGAATAAAAAAATCGCCGTAGCGGTCGTACCTCCCATGCCGTAATGCTCAGTCAAATCGTGAAAAATGTCGCCAGTGAAACTGAACGAATTGACCTGATTCGTACAGCGATCGATTCAGTGCGCTTTTACGACGACAGTTCCGGATATTTCTACGTTTATAATTATGCCTGCGTGAATATTGCCCATGCGACTCAAAAAAACTTACCCGACCAGAATCTGTACGACTATCAGGACTCGCGCGGAAAATATGTCATCCGCGAGCTGTCAGCCGCCGCGCAGGATGGTGGTGGTTTCGTGGAATACTATTGGATCAAACCGGGCGCGACCGGCGAAAAACGCAAACTCGGTTATGTCGAACCAATCAACGGCACCGACTACTTCATCGGCACCGGCGTCTATATGGAATAGGGATTGTCCCGACCGCAAATTTTAAATTTTCATTTTGCAATTTTCAATTTGAAATTTTCTCATAATCCGGTCGTGCCGGTCGTCAAAATATTCTCAAAGCAGTTCAAAGC
>JAZDEI010000302.1:0-4485 GCA_043808945.1 Fidelibacterota bacterium
GATGGCGATCGGCTATTATTCGTGGGCAACGCACGATTTTTACCAATATATTGGCTGGCAGAGAACCTACGACAAATTAGTCATCAATTTGAATTTATTCAATTACCCGGACGCAGCGCTTTCCGGTGACAATTCCGCAGAGGCTGGGAAAGGTTTGCAATTAATTTTGATTTATAACCACTAAAACGAGGACGAACGTATGGCAGACGAAGCATTGATTTCGATCCGGCAATTAACCAAAGACTATCCGATGGGACGCAGCTTTTTCCGCGCCCTGAATGACATCAATCTCGAGATCGGCACCGGCGAATTTGCCGGACTAGTCGGGCCGAGCGGTTCCGGCAAAACGACGCTGTTGAACATCGTCGGCTCATTGGATATTCCAACCAAAGGTGAAGCCCGCGTACTGGGCCAATCGGTCGGCGCGCTTAACGCCCGCCAATCGGCCAGTCTACGAAATCACCATCTCGGATTCATTTTCCAGACTTATAACCTCTTGCCGGTCTACACGGTTTTCGAAAATGTCGAACTGCCGCTGCTATTGCTCAATATCGGCTCAACCGAGCGGCGGGAAATGGTGGATCGCGCCCTGGAATGGGTCGGTCTCCAGGATAAGCGCAAATCCCGCCCGGCGCAGTTGTCCGGCGGCGAATGTCAGCGCGTTTCGATTGCCCGCGCGATGGTCAAATCGCCCAGGATCGTCCTGGCCGATGAACCGACGGCCAATCTGGACGCTGCCAATTCCCATAACATTCTACAGACCATGGAAAAGCTGAACCGCGATTTGAAAACGACTTTTATCTTTGCCACCCACGATGAAAAAGTCATTAATTACCTGCATCGCAAGATCAGTTTGAATGACGGCAAGGTTGTGAATGACGCTGTTATGGGCAATATGTAACAGGGAGGAGATTATGTTAGCTCTAAAATTAGCTTTTCGTAATTTAATCGGTGCCCGATTGCGCACCTGGCTGAATGTATTCGTGCTGTCCCTGGCTTTTGTAGTAATCATCTGGTTCAAGGGCGTTTTGAATGGCTGGGACGAACAGGCCCGGCGCGACACGATCGCCTGGCAGATCGGCGGCGGCGAGTACTGGCAGGAGAATTACGATCCGTACGATCCTTTTTCGATCGACGAAAGTAATGCCGTGATGTCTGATGAAATTCTGAAAGATGTCGAGCAAGAGAAACTGACACCGATGCTGATCGGCCAGGCTACCATGTATCCGGAAGGGCGCATCCAGAGCATTTCCCTGCGGGGCGTCGATCCGGCTCAAAAGATAATTGAACTGCCAACTGCTTATTTGACCGATACAGATGATGCAATCCCGGCGATCATCGGTCAGCGCACTGCTCGCAATAACAAATTGTCTGTCGGCGATTTTGTCACGATCCGCTGGCGGGACGTCAATGGTACTTTCGATGCTGCCGACGTTAAAATCGCACACATTTTCCGCACCGACGTTCCAGCGATGGATTTGAATATCGTCTGGATTCCTCTGAAAAAGCACCAGGAAATGTTCCGAATGCTTAATGAAGCCACCATTTTAATTACGGCTAAGGGCGCAAAATCGCCGGAAACCGATTTCGTCGGGACTTTTCCGGGCTGGACTTTCAAAGATCATTATTTTCTGTTGGCCGACATCCGGGAAATGATCAAAATGAAGTCGTTCGGCGGTTATCTAATGTTCATCATTTTAATGTCTCTGGCTATGCTGGCGATTTTCGACACTCAGGTTTTATCGATTTTCCGCCGTCAAAAAGAGATCGGCACGCATATCGCTCTGGGTATGACCCAGCGTCAGGTCATTACGCTTTTTACCGTCGAAGGTGCCATGCATTCGATCCTGGCAGCGATCCTGGCGGCGATTTACGGAATTCCATTGTTGTCTTATCAGGCGGCAGTCGGTTGGTCGATGCCGGCCGGAACGGATGATTTCGGCCTAACAATCGCGGAAAAAATTTATCCCAGTTATTCTCTGGCGCTGGTACTGGGCTCGACCCTGGTAGTATTGATTACCACCACGATCGTGAGTTATATCCCGGCCCGCCGCATTGCCAAAATGAATCCGACCGATGCCATCAGGGGGAAAATCCAATGATAAAGTTCCTTATACAAGGTTTGATCCGCGATCGCCATCGCAGCCTGTTTCCATTCCTCATAGTTACAATCGGCGTCTTCATTACGGTATTCATGCAATCCTACATGAACGGCGTCCTGACGGATATGGTCGATTATAATGCCCGTTTTGCGACCGGTCATGTGAAAGTAATGAGCCGGGCTTATTCCGAAAACGCCGACCAGGTTCCTAACGATCTGGCATTGACGGGCGTCAGCGAAATAATGCAGGGCCTCCACGCGGAGTACCCGGACATAACCTGGGTAAAGCGCATTCAGTTCGGCGGCTTGCTGGATATTCCCGATGAAAACGGCGAGACCAAATCGCAGGGCACAGTTGCCGGAATGGGAATAGATTTACTGAGTCCCGGCACAACCGAAATCGGCACCCTCAATATCGCCAAATCGATCGTCTCCGGCCGCATTCCTGAAAAATTCGGTGAAATTCTGATCAGTGATGAACTGGCTAAAAAACTGGGCGTCGGATTAGGCGAACAGGCAACCTTGATCTCGTCCACCATGTTCGGCAGCATGGTGATCCAGAATTTTACCGTGGTCGGTACGATGCGTTTCGGGATTCAAATGATGGATCGGGGCGCTATGATTGCCGATGTCGGTGACATTCAATATTCTTTGGACATGAACGATGCCGCCGGTGAGATTCTGGGCTATCTGCCCAATCGGGTTTATGACGATGCCGCCGCTCAGGTCATTGTCAGGCAATTCAACGCTCGCTACGCAGACAACGACAGCGATTTCGCGCCCACGATGGCCACCCTGAAAGATGTGAGCGGCCTGGCCGGTTATCTCGATATGGCATCCAATGCTTCCGGTATGATAGTAACGATTTTCATCATTGTGATGTCGATTGTCCTGTGGAATGCCGGTCTGCTGGGCGGTTTGCGGCGCTACGGAGAGGTTGGCGTACGCCTGGCCATCGGCGAACAAAAGAGTCACATTTTCCGCTCCATGATTTACGAATCAATCGTCATTGGATTTGCTGGCTCAATCGTCGGAACCGCCATTGGACTGGGCCTGGCTTACTGGATGCAGACCAAGGGGCTGGACATTAGTGGAGTGATGAAAAATGTCAACATGATGATCCCGGCCATATTCAGGGCCAAAATCACCAGCGAAACGTACTATATTGGGTTCTTCCCGGGTCTGTTTGCGACGGCGTTGGGAACTGCCCTGGCGGGAATCGGAATTTACCGGCGCCAGACTGCCTCATTATTTAAGGAGTTGGAAGCATGAGAAGTGTACTTCTTTTAGTATTTTTAGGTTTATCGATTTCAATAAATGCACAGACGCCGACCGGCGAAGAAATCCTGAAGCGCATCGATCAGAATCGGATCTTCGGCCATGCCGTTAGTACATCCACCATGATCGTCCACAGTCGCACCGGCGACCGCACTATTCAGTCCAAGGCCTGGTCGGAAGGTAATGACAAAGCCTTTGTTGAATACCTGGCGCCGCCCCGCGAAAAGGGCAAGAAAATGCTCAAGTTGGAAAAAAGCCTCTGGATTTACACCCCGGAACCCAGCGACCGTATCATCACCATCTCCGGGCACCTGCTGAAACAATCCGTCATGGGTTCGGATATGTCGTACGAAGATATGATGGAGAGCGACGAGTTGCGTTCCAAGTATGACGCCAAGGTCCTCGGCCGGGAAAAATACAATGAGCGCGACTGCTGGGTTCTGCAATTGACCGCCACCGATGACGACGTAGCCTACTATTCCCGCAAAATCTGGGTGGATGCCGAGCGCTGGCTGCCCTTGAAAGAGGAGCGCTACGCCAAGAGCGGACGACTGCTCAAGAAAACCGAAATCCTGGAAGTCTTCCACCAGGATGGCCGCTGGCTGCCTAAAAGGATGACTTTCAGAGATATGCTCGCGCGCGGCGATGGCACCGAATACATCATCGATTCAATCGACTTCAATGCCAAAATCCCGGAGTATCAGTTCACCAAGGCCGCTCTGCGGAAATAGTTTTTTTTGCCGCGGATTAACGCGGATAAACACTGATAACTATGCTAATGGTTGGGTCGGGTTTGAGAACCTGTCGGAACAGGGAAAATGAGTACATTTGAAATTCACGGCTTTCAAAAGACATTTTCTCTTTTAAAATATTAATTGATAAACCCTGCGGGTAATACTAAATTAACGCCCAATGGCGTTAAAATTTATATTTATGGAAAGTATTAATCAGACCATCCATAATTTGATTTTTCCGCCCCATCTCAAGGACGGGTAATATTTCCTTTTTCCTGAAAATCCTATCTTCTTTTTGATTTTAACTAACAAAATGGAGAACGAGATGAAAACTTTATCAAGCATTTTAATAATGACTATTTGTTTGGTTTT
>JAZDEI010000303.1:0-2947 GCA_043808945.1 Fidelibacterota bacterium
ATGTTCATTCTATGGCCGAAATAATTGTAGTTTTGTCAAAGGAGTTATGATGATAAGATCAGAGCATTTCCATAACCTGGGATTATTCAGTGCGCTGGTTGTCCTGACATTGGTTTTTACCATGTGTGAAAAATCACCAACCGAGGCTAATGACGACCTCGAATGGAATAAAAAAATCGCCGTGGCGGTCGTACACTCCCATGCCGTAATGCTCAGCCAAATCGTGAAAAACGTCGCCAGTGAAACTGAACGAATTGACCTGATTCGCACGGCGATCGATTCAGTGCGCTTTTACGACGACAGTTCCGGATATTTCTATGTTTATAATTATGCCTGCGTCAACATTGCTCATGCCACCCAAAAAAACTTACTCGACCAGAATCTGTACGACTATCAGGACTCACGCGGAAAATATGTCATCCGCGAGCTGTCAGCCGCCGCGCAGGATGGTGGTGGTTTTGTGGAATACTATTGGATCAAACCGGGCGCGACCGGCGAAAAACGCAAACTCGGTTATGTCGAACCAATCAACGGCACCGACTACTTCATCGGCACCGGCGTCTATATGGAATAGGGTGTCCCGACCGCAAATTTTAAATTTTCTCACAATCCGGTCGTGCCGGTCGTCAAAATATTCTCAAAGCAGTTCAAAGCATACGAATCGGTCATACCGGCAATGTAATCCCGCAGGATACATTCGGAGGACGTATTTTCCGCCTGGTAGCGTTCCTGTAAAGATTTGATGTATTTCCCGAATTTGACATCCAACGGCGTCCGGCTATTGGCATATTCTTCGTAATTGGTCAGATGGCGCGAGTATAAATTTATCAGATAATCTCGGAGCGTCCTGATCACAAACTCCGAATAATTATTCCAGTATTTCAGTTTCGGATTGGTGTAGATCTTCTCCCGGCTGAACTGTTTGAATTCCTGGATCAGGGCAAATTTTTCCGGCGAAAACCCGATCTTGCCGTGCTTTTCCGACCAGTCGATCACATCAAAAACCAGGTTACTGATAATTTCGCTGTTGGACCGACCGATGCCGATTCGCAGGTTTTCCGGCAGATCATCCTTGGTAATCAGGTTGGCCGAAATCGCATCTTCCATATCGCGGCCGAGATAAGCGATCGAGTCGCTGATCCGCACGGCGCAACCTTCCCAGGTTGACGGCTGAGTCGGCCTGGCCTGCAAATCATCCAGGACATTACATTCCGGTGCAATCTCCACAAACTGTTCATCTACCTCACCGCAATGGGCAACGATTCCATCCCGCACGGCAAAAGTCAGGTTCAATCCCTGACCGTAGTTTTCCAATTTATCAGCCACCCGCAGGCTATGCATTTCGTGTACGAATCCGCCAAACAATTGGTCAAGCCATTTTTCGCCGGCATGCCCGAACGGCGCGTGGCCCAGATCGTGACCGAGACCGATCGCGGTTGCTAGATCTATGTCTAATTTCAGGGCCCGGCAAATCGTAGCGGCGATTGTCGCCACATGCAGGGAATGTTCGATGCGCGTACAGATATGGTCGTTCTCCGGTGAGAAAAACACCTGTGTTTTATGTTTCAGCCGGCGAAACGCCAGCGAATGGATAATCGCGGTCTGATCGCGAAAATAAGGCCCGCGAACATCTTCCGGCCGCACCCGCTGACGAGCTATTAAAACTCGCTTGGGATAGATATTTTTAAATTTCGGCATAAATCCGTTTCCTTTCGTTCATACTCCGGGTCGCCATAAAACCAAAGAGTAGATGCCTGTGCGGACATCTACTCTTAAAATGGATCGATCTGATGAATGTCTCCGGTTATCGATCGAGAACTTTTTTCATCTCTGAAAGCCGGACGACATGACGGCGCTCTTCATCGATAATGCCGTCGATAAGTTTGTGCTCGCTCGGCGGGATCAATTCCTTGACCTCCGTGTAATAGAGCACCGAATCCAGTTCTTTTTCAATGGCGTAGAATAAAGCCGCCTGCGCTCCCCGGATGGTCGGAATTTTATTTTCGGCTTTCACATCCGAAAAAATCAGGTTTTGAGTGTAGGCTTCTAAGTAAGCATAAAACTCTTCTCGGGCAACTTTTCCGGTACTGACATTGCCTAATTTCTGAGCCAGGCGAATAAAGGTATTCTTGTGAACAACCTCTTCGTCGGCCAATTTCTCGAACAGCGCTTTGACTTTCGTATGTGTAATTATTTTGGCCGTTTCGCGGTAAAATGCTTCACCTTTTTCCTCGATCTTAACCGCCATTTCAAATACATCCCGAATACTAAAAATAGCCATCATTGTCCCCCTTCGGTTAAATTCAAACTGTTGTGACGCGCGGCGATTTCATCCGCCAGGTTTTCAATGGCTATAAAATCCTCCGCTTTCGGATGACCCTTGATCACCACCGGCGGAAGGATTTCTGCCTTTAGACCGGAGAGCAGACTTCCTAAATTTTCCACCATTTTTCCGCCCCAACCATACGAACCGATAATTCCCAGAAACCGGGTTTTCGGGCGTAATAGATTTGTCAGATAAGCTGCCGTGACTGCTGCCGGATGCGGCCCAAGAATAACCGTCGGCGACCCGATTACCACTGTTGCGGCATCGACCAACGCCATCGCAAGTTCACCAATATCGGTGCGGGCCAAATTGAACGGCTGGACTTTTATCTGACGGTCGATCAGCGCCGCGGTCAGATGCTGCACCATTTTTTCGGTACTGCCGTGCATCGAAACGTAAGGAATGAGCACTTCATTACTCACTCTATCGGAAGTCCAGTCTTCGTAAGCTTCCATAATAAAACCGGGCTCCGGATAACTCGGCCCATGACTTGGCGCGATCAAGTCTATTTCGAGATTCCTGATCTTCTCAAGGTTCTGGCGGGCATTATTGCGAAACGGCATCATGATTTCGGCGTAATAACGTTTGGCAGACCGGTAAACCCGGTTTTTATCGTCAACC
>JAZDEI010000304.1:0-3410 GCA_043808945.1 Fidelibacterota bacterium
TAAAAAGATCGGCAATATTGCCTGAAATGTGTTAAATTTCCGAGCATGAAAAGGAGTAATTTTAAAAATGGATAAGGGTTCGTTTGAAGTAAAAGTCGGCCTGGCTGAAATGTTGAAAGGTGGCGTGATCATGGATGTCACAACGCCGGAGCAGGCCAAAATCGCCGAAGATGCGGGAGCGGTCGCAGTCATGGCGCTGGAAAGAATTCCGGCCGATATCCGGACCGCCGGTGGAATAGCCCGTATGTCAAATCCGAAAGTAATCAAGGCGATTCAGGAAACAGTTTCGATTCCCGTAATGGCCAAATGCCGGATCGGGCATTTCGCCGAAGCCCAGGTGCTGGAAGCCTTGGGCGTTGATTTTATCGATGAGAGTGAAGTTCTGACACCGGCCGATGAAGAAAATCACATCTGGAAACACGATTTTAAAGTGCCATTTGTCTGTGGCTGTCGCGATCTGGGTGAAGCACTGCGCCGGATCGGTGAAGGTGCGGCCATGATCCGCACAAAAGGCGAAGCCGGCAGTGGTAATATCGTCGAAGCCGTGCGTCACATGCGCATGGTGCAGTCCGGAATCCGCAAACTAACGACTTTGCAGGATGATGAATTGATGGCGGAAGCCAAGCGGTTGGGCGCGCCGTTCGAATTGGTACGCCAGGTTGCTAAAAGCGGTAAACTACCGGTGCCGAATTTTGCGGCCGGTGGAATTGCTACTCCGTCGGATGCTTCATTGATGATGCAGTTAGGCGCCGAGACTGTTTTTGTCGGTTCCGGTATTTTTAAATCCGAAGACCCGGCCGCCCGTGCCAAGGCCATCGTATTGGCGACGACTTATTATAACAATCCCGAAAAACTGGCTGAAGTATCGAGTGGATTGGGGGAAGCCATGCACGGTCTCGATCTTGCTGAGATTCCCGAAGCGGAAAGACTCGCCAAACGAGGATGGTAGAAAATTCAGGTATTGTAACCCTCAGATAATTTTTAAAACCTATGAGCAATAAAACCAAACGAGTCGGGGTATTGGGTCTTCAGGGTGCCTTCCGGAAACACACCGAAATATTAAATTCGCTCGGTGTCGAAACCGTCGATGTCCGGTATAAAGATCAAATCGATAAGTGCGACGGCCTGATCATTCCGGGCGGTGAATCGACTACAATGTCTAAACTGATCGACGAAATGGACATGCGCGAAAGCCTGACCAATTTTCCGGGTATGATTTTCGGCACATGCGCAGGAGCGATTTTACTGTCTGATGCTTGCGACGATCCGCGCGTCCAGCCTCTGCATCGCACTCCCCTGAGAATTCTGCGGAATGCTTACGGACGGCAGGTTGATTCTTTTATTGAAAATATCGAATTGAAATTTACTCAAACACCGTTCCGGGCAGTCTTTATCCGGGCACCGAAACTTAATCACCTTGATTCAGGGGTTGAGATTCTTGGACGAATGAACGGTGACGTAGTGCTGGTCAAGTCAGGCAATAATCTGATCTCGACTTTCCATCCTGAACTCACCGACGACCCGCGTATTCATCAATATTTTATTAATTGCCTGCAATAATGACCGAAAATCAGTTTAATAAGAAATATCCGATACTGTCGAAGATCGATTTCCCGGCTGATTTACGGAAATTATCGGTCAACGAACTTATTGATCTCAGTTCGGAAATGCGCGAGTACATTATCGAAACCGTTACGACGACCGGCGGTCACCTGGCGCCGAGTCTGGGAGTTGCCGATCTGACGATTGCCTTGCATTATGTATTCGATACTCCGGTCGATAAACTGATCTGGGATGTCGGACACCAGGCCTACGGTCATAAAATCCTGACCGGCCGGAAAGATGCAATCAGGCAGATTCGGCAGTACGGCGGGATCAGCGGTTTTTGTAAAATCAGTGAGAGCGAATACGATTGTTTCGGCGCAGGGCACGCCAGCACTTCGATTTCGGCCGCAGTCGGAATCGCGGTGGCGCGCGATCTGAATGCGGAAAAGCACAGGGTCGTGGCAATCATTGGCGACGGTTCTTTCACGGGCGGCCTGGCTTATGAAGGTCTGAACAATGCCTATAACGTCAATGGCCAATTCCTGGTGATTTTAAATGACAACGAGATGTCAATTTCGCGTAATGTCGGGGCGATGTCAAATTATTTTACACGGATCGTAACCAGTCCGAGTTACCTGAATATGAAGAACCAGATCTGGAATTCTCTGGCTTTATTGCCGCGCGGTGCCGGATTTTTCCGTAAACTCGGTCGCAAATTACTTGAATCATTTAAGAATTTCCTGGCGCCCGGTATAATCTTCGAGGAATTCGGTTTTCGCTATTACGGTCCGATCGACGGTCATAATATTCCGCAACTCATTAACACATTCAATAACATCAAAGATCTGAAATATCCAGTGCTTCTGCATGTCATTACCCAGAAGGGCAAAGGCTTAGCCAGCGCGGAGAGCGATCCGGTGAAATACCATGGTATCGGTCCGATCAAAAAGAAAGATGCCTGTCTCACGGCACCATCTGCGCCGCCGTTCTTAAATGCTTTTAGTGAAATCGCCTGTGAGATCGGTGATCAGTATGAAAAAGCTGTGTTTATCACGGCAGCAATGGCTGAAGGAACGGGATTGGTTGATTATTCTCGAAAATTTCCGACACGCTATTTCGATGTCGGGATAGCTGAGGGACACGCGGTAACATTCGCGGCCGGACTGGCTGCCAGCGGATTTCGACCGGTCGTTGCGATATATTCGACATTTTTACAACGGGCGTACGATCATATTATTCATGATGTGGCTCTGCAAAAATTACCGGTCGTGTTTGTCTTAGATAGAGGCGGGATCGTCGGGGAAGACGGACCGACTCACCATGGCGCATTCGATCTTAGTTATTTAAGTACCGTGCCCAATATGATTATTTCAGCTCCGCGTGACGGCAATGAATTACGGAATCTGCTAAAAACGGCACTCGATCAGAAAGCGGCTCCCTTTGCGATCCGCTACCCGAAAGCCTCATGCGTCGAGTTTGACAGCGAAATCTCGGCGGAAACATACGAAATCGGCAAATGGGAGATCGTAAAATCCGGAAATAAGATCGCGATTGTTTCTGTTGGTGTAATGACTAACAGCGCTGTGGATGCGGTTTGTCTGCTGGAATCCCAAAATATTCACCCGACTATCGTTCACGCCCGTTTCGTTAAACCGTTAGATACCGAAATGCTGCAGAAAATTGCTCAAAATCATAAACTGATTATTACTATCGAAGAAAATAGTATTATCGGCGGATTTGGTGAGCAGGTGTCAAGATATTATATCAATCAGAACATGCATGTGATGATCAATTTGCTGGCGATTCCGGATCGGTTCATTGAACAGGGAGCCAGGGAAATATTACTGAGAAATCTTGGGCTGGAT
>JAZDEI010000305.1:0-5077 GCA_043808945.1 Fidelibacterota bacterium
TTTTCTGCCCGGCGACGGCAATGACCGGAATCCGTTTTTCCGCAGCGCATTGTAACACTCCGGCGATGGTCTTGCCAAAGGCGGTTTGCTCGTCGATCCGCCCTTCGCCGGTGATGATCAGATCGGCATCCGCTATCCGGCATTTGAAGTCGGTCAGTTCCAGGACCATTTCTATTCCGGAACGAATCCGCGCATTCAGAAAAGCCAGCAAACCGGCACCGATTCCCCCGGCCGCTCCTGCCCCGGGAACATCGCGCACACAGCGTCCGATTTTCTTTTCCACCAGATCATAGAAATACACCAGGTTATTTTCCAGTAGCGGTAACATTTCCGGCATCGCGCCTTTCTGAGGCGCGTAGACTGCCACTGCGCCGGTTTCACCCAGCAAAGGATTGGTGACATCCGAAGCTATAGTAAATTCAGCTTCGCCGACGCCGGGATGCAATCCGTTCAGATCGAAGTAATGGCACTGGCCCAGCAATTCATTAGTCATCGGATGCTCAATCAGTCGACCGGCTCTATCGAAGAATTTAATGCCGAGCGCCTGCACTAAACCGGCGCCGCCGTCCACCGTAGCCGAACCGCCCAATCCAATAACGAATTTCCGAAATCCATCGTCCAACGCGGTGCGAATTAACTGACCGCTGCCGTAAGAAGTCGCTTTCAAAGGATTACGTTCATCAGCAATAATCAATGACAGACCACTGGCGGCGGCCGTTTCGATAATTACAGTATGGTCGTTCAGGACGGCATACTCAGCAGAAATCTCCCTGCCCAGCGGATCGAGCACCGGGCATTTAATTTTTCTCCCGCCGATGGCTGTCAGCAGGCTTTCCGTAAAACCTTCTCCACCGTCTGACAAAGGAATTTTGACTATTTCGACAGAACTGTCGGCCTGTTGTATTCCGGCCGCGATTGCTTCGCAGACCTGTACTGCTGACAAACAACCTTTAAACGAGTCAGGTGCGAGAACAATTTTCAAGAGACGTACCTATGGTATGAATTATTGCGGATTGGCAATAATTGATTTCCTGAATTTCCCGAGCATGAGGCGATACATCCCGGCAACACGGGTTTTATCGACCAGGAAGATCAGGATCGAAGTCAGGATAATACTGAAAAGCACGACGGCATAGGTCAGGTTCTGAATATTCTCTCCGCCTACAATCCCCTGTTGAAGCGGGATCGAAGCCAGCACAGCCGCGGCTAAACCTTTCGGGATTATCACCGAGAACAAAGTCGCATCCCCGACCGGAGTGTTTTTCGGGATCGTCAGGCTCACCACGGGAATTCGCAGGGCATAAATGGCAACAGTTACGAGCAGGCCGAACAACAACAGGCCGGCGCTCGAAATTTGCATTGAAATTCCGATGTAAATAAAGAAGAAAGTCTTTAGCAGGAACGATATTTCCGAGAAAAAGCCGCGCTCCCTATTATCCAATTCCACCGGTTGCAGACGGTCGCTGTAGCGGATTAGTGAAAATTTTATCTTGGAAACGTTGCTGATCGTATAACCGAACACCAGGGCGGCAATTGCACCACTGAATCCCAGCGAATCGACAATCCCGTAAACGATGAAAACGAATGCCAGGGTCGTGAAAGTCGAATTCTGCAATGTCCTGATCTTGTTGAGGATCGTAGACCAGATCAAAGCTCCGGCCACACCGAAAATTCCTGCAACCAGAAATGCCGCAATCACTTTCAGGGTCATTATCCCGATCTGCATTTGCCCCAGTTTGTACGCCTCCATCAAACTGAAAGTCATTACAATACAGAGCACATCGTTAATGATCGATTCGAAGGCCAGAATTCTTTTCGACTCCTCCTTCATTTTCAGCTGATCGATAATCGGGATCACAACCGCGGACGAAGTGCCGCCCAGAATTGCTCCGACAATCAGCGCTTGTATCACTCCCAGTTTAGTAAACAGTAAAACCAGCCCGCCAACAATCACCATAGTCGCGAAAAAGCTCAGTAATGTCAGGCTGAACAGGCCTTTCAACGAACTGCGGATGCCTTTCAGGCTGATGCCGATTCCGCTTTCAAACAGAATCATAATCAGCGTGATCGTTGTAAAAATCTCGCCAACTGAACCGAAATGGGCCGGCCTGATCAGTCCCAGAACCGGACCAACCAGGAACCCGATCAGAAAGAGAAACAACACATCCGGAATTTTCGTCCGGTTATAAACGACAGCGAACAGGTGAGCACAAAATATTATGACCCCGATGAACATTACAGTTATGGCTATTTCCATGATTTACCTCTTTTCCTGCTTCAATAAGCAATCACTGATTATCATATTACAACCGGAAAGCGTCGGGCAGATGCTCGATCCGATTCTCCCGGCCGTTTAAACTGACTGCCACTACATCGAACCGGCAGTCGATATTCTGCACGGGATTCTGCGACAGGTACCCGTCGGCAATCATCCCGATCTGCTGCCTTTTCTTCTCGTCTACCCAACCTTCCGGCGGACCGAATTTAGCGTGACGCTGGGTTTTGACCTCAATGAAACTGAGAATATTTTCCTTTTGCGCGATTATATCGATCTCGCCGTATGCTCCAAGATGAAAGTTGCGTTGGATAATCTGGAAACCGTGACGGTATAAATAGAGCGCCGCCAGATCCTCGCCGTATTTCCCGAGCCAGCGCTTATTGTCGGATTTCCCGAGATCGATGACATGCTCGCTGACACCCCGGAATGATTGACGATGGATCGGGCATGGTTTCAATTTGGCGATGGCTTCCAGATGCTTTTGCGTGCCGTAACCTTTATGCCCGACAAATCCGTATCCTGGAAAAACGGCATCGTATTCCCGCATCAGGCGGTCACGATAGACTTTGGCAATTATCGAGGCGGCCGCGATGGAATAGCATTTCCGGTCACCGCCGACGATGGCCGTCTGAGGATAAATTTTACCCGGCAGAGGCCGTCCGTCAACTAAAATATGCTGAACTTTGACCTTCAGACGACCGATCGCCATGCGCATGGCTTTGTGTGTAGCTTGCAGAATGTTAATGCTATCGATCTCTGCCGGTTCGACCAGGCCGATCCCGACTGCCTTTGCCCCGGCCATTATTTTGTCATATAACCGCTCCCGGTTCTTCGGCGTAACCTGCTTGGAATCGTTGATACCCGCTATCATTTCAACATTTTCATCAAAGACGACTGCGGCCGCTACCACCGGCCCGGCTAACGGTCCGCGGCCGGCTTCGTCGATACCGGCCAACAGTGCCGCACCCTCTGTCCAAAGGCTCCGTTCATAGTCCAAGGTTGGTCGTTCCGATTTCATCACATCGGAAATTAAAGATTCACAGCCGCATTATCAACGGCGACAGTTGAAATCTTCACTACAGGGACCACAGAGATTAAAAGCAAACAGCGATCAATGACCATCAATGGCTATGGAATGACAGTCCCGATGCCAATCGGCACGTATGACTACCGTATGACGATCGTCTGACTACTGCCTGGCGAAATACTTCTCGAATCCGGCTGATTGAACGACCTGCCCGTCGGCGCGAATCCAGAGCGCCTCACAACCGGGGAAGTTCGCCAGCGCTTTCAGACCGGCCGACGGCCCCAGCACAAACAGACCGGTCGCCATGGCGTCGGCTTGCTCGGCATTCGGCGCAATAACGGTTGTCGACTGACAGGAATCAGCCGGAAAACCGGTGCGCGGATTCAGCAAGTGATGTATGCGTTTACCGTTATACATGAAAAACTTCTCGTAATCGCCGGAAGTCACGACCGCCCCGCTATCGATTTCGACGACCTTGAGAATGGCATCGCCCTGGCGGGGATTCTGGATGCCAACCCGCCATTTGCGCCCGTCCAAGCGCGGCAAAACCCGCAAATCGCCACCGGCATTGACTAATGCGCCGGCGACATTGTATTTGGCAATCGCTTCGATTGCTTTGTCGACGCCATAACCTTTCGCGACCGCACCGAGTCCGATCATTGTAGGCCGGTATTTACCCGCGAGTGTTTCCTTCTCCAGCGAAATCGTCAGGCTTCGAGAGTCAATGTACGGCAGTAATTTCCGAAGTTGTCCCTCGTCCGGCGGTTTGAGCGAATCTCCCTTAAACCGGTAAAGCGGCAGAATCGTACCAATCGTGATATCGAAAGCACCGCCCAACATTCCGGAATAGTCCTGGCTCCGGGCGATCAGTTCCAGGATTTCGCGCGGCATGACAACCGCATCGGTCGTTCGGTGGTTGAATGCGTAGATCGCCCCTTGCGGATTGCCTTCCCAGAACCCGGCCGAAATCCGATTGATCTCCGCGAATCCGGCTTCGAGAGCGGCATTGGCTTCCGCCTCGGTCGTATCCAGCACGGTAATTTCGATGATCGTTCCCATCGCAAAACGGGTCGATTGGGCCTTTTTATACTGCAATCCGGACGGTTGGCAGGAAACCAGGAATAGTGATAGTATTATCAGAATTGAAGATTGACGATTGATGGATTGATGATTGAAGGATTGACGATTGACGATTGATGATTTTATCATAAATACTGCTCTCATATTAATTCTTTTTCTTCAATAGACAATAATAAATCGACAATAGAAAATAGACAACCAAAGGAATCGACGCCTCTTCCCTGCTATCGCTTTTAATAATCGGGATAAGATCATACGAACCTTATTAAATGAGTTTAAAGTTTTTCGTTGGAAACAATCTGGCGCAGGCGGAAGACCGAAAAATCCTTTTGCGCCTGGCGTTTGCTCCAAAAATTGATGCCGAATACCATCAGGAAAATTACGACGACGCCGCAGAAAAACTGGGCTATCTCAGCCGGAACGCCAAATACCCTCTGCCGGATATAATGACTGGCGATCAGTATTCCGGCCAGGAAACCGAATAAAGGCAGACCGTACTGGATCATGGTCAATTTCAGCTGGTTGCGGCCGATCTGCTCAATCTGCACCTGATCGCCGACCCGGGCGCTCAGCGTATTGGGTATTTTCAGGACCCGTTTGCCACTCGCATTCGGCCGACAGATCATCTTGGCGCCGCACTCGTGGCAACCGTCCTGCTGTTCCAATTCGATTACGACCCACCGTCCCTCTAC